>CAYZJE010000155.1:0-3871 GCA_964478485.1 uncultured Syntrophobacter sp.
GCGTAGGTCGGCACTAGGGTTTTGAACGGAAAGCCCAAGCGCTGCCAGTAGGTCGCCATGCGGTTAAAAGCTTCTTTTTCCATGCGAATGCGCAGGCGTAGATCCTGAGCCCGTTGGGCGCGGCTGCTGAGCAGCCAAGCGGAGCCCAAGCGGCGCGCTTCGCCGCTGTTGGCCCAGAGCGTTGCCCATTTGAGATTGGGGTCTTTGCGAAATTCGCTGGCGCACCAAAGATCGAGCGGATGGAGGCCGAGCAGATAGGCGTAGTCGACCAAGGTCAGACGGGGATTCTCGAAGGCGCGGTATAATTTGCCGATGTCGAGCTCCGCCGTGTTCACTTGATGTTGCGCCAACCACGCACTGAGCGCGGCTTCGTCGCTGCCGATGCGCCAGGCAAAAAACAGAATCGTCAGGCGGCGTTCGATATGGCCTTTGGCGCCGAGCAGACGCTTGTCGATCTCCTCGGGGGTTTGCTTGGCGAAGTTCAGATAGGCTCGGCGTAGCGCGCTGCGCGATTCCTCTTCGGCGATCTCCTGGAGCATTTTCTGCCGGTCGGCGTTGGCCGGGTTGTCCAAAACATCTTGCGAGTCATAAGGGAGGCGGAGGCGATGGTAGCTCACCAGATCGCGCATTAGCCGGATGAAGACCAAATTGGTCGAGTTGCGAAAGGCATCGCGCAACTCGAAGATCTGCCCATCGTCCTTATTATCGAAGTTTTCGAAATGGTGCACGCCGCTGCCGGTAAAAAATGTTTCATAGGGGCTGGCGGAGTAACGGCGCGCCATTGACTTGTCGAGAAAGGGTTGCAAAGCCAGCTGATGGTCTTCGAGCAAGGTTTCGCAGGCCCACTTGGTCAGCGGATCGCGCGCCGCCTCGGCCCGCTGTTTCAATTGCGCGTTATCCAGGACGGACAACTCTTTGTGCAGCTCGGCGATCACCTCCAGGTAATGTACCAAGGTGCGCAGCTTCGCGGTGCTGCCGAGCTCGAGTTTGACGCTCTTGTTGAAATCGAAGGGTGCGGCGAAATTATCCGCCTGGACGCGCACCAGGTTGCCAGCCGGCGTCGCTTCGACTAGGAGAAACGAATAGATCAGTTTCGCCGGATCGTCGTTTTGCAGCAGGTGCTCGCCGTTCAAGCCGAGGGAGTCGGTGACCTTTTTATCGGCGAGGCTGCCAATGAAGTCGGTGACCCGTTGCTGCAGCGGCACGTCGATGGTGCTATTGACTCGCAAGTGCAGCCGGTTGAGATCGTAGAGATTGTTCACGCCGAGGGATTCCATCATGGTGTAGCGAATCGCGTTGGCCGCCTTGTTCTTGACCGATGAAGGCTGCGGCGCCATCGGCCCGCTGGACAAAAATTTGATCGGGGTTTTTTGCAGCTCGGCGGCAAAGTCGCCGTCGATGATGCCGTCGCGCGCCATCAGGCGGGTGAATTGACCGACTTTTTCTTCCAGCGAGGCGCGCTCGTCGACGAGATAAACCGACGGCGCGCGCACCGAGATCAGCAGAGTCAAGGCATGTTTGAAGGCGCGGATTTTTGCCGGACTATTGCCTGGCGCGCTCAGGTCCCTGACGACGTCGCTCAAGGGCATGCCAAACCAGGCGTGCAGCCCTTCGCCCAAGCCGTGGATTTCGCCATACCCGGGCGCCGCCGCCAGCGGCACGGTGTTTAAATAATCGACGATGATGCGCTCGCGCCAGGCCTTGGTATTGGCCCCTTCGCGGTAAGCTTTCAGACTGGCGCCGACCACCTGGCGCAGTTTTTCCATCGGACTATCGGTGCGGCCGTTGGGCGAGTGGCGAAATTTTTCCAACTGCACGGCGAGAGTGCTGCCGCCTTGCAGCGGCACCGGCAGCGACAGCTTGCCGCCCAAGTAATAGACCGCGGCTTTGAAGATCCTATCCCATTCGATCACCGGGTTTTGCCACGGAGTCGCGGGTTGGTCGAGGTCGCGATTCTCCAGAAACAGCAGTGTCTTGACCAGTAGCGGCGGGATGCTATCGATCTTCTTAAACAAGAAATCGGCCTGGGCGTAATGGTAAAGCATCGCGCCGTCGGCGCCGGCGATTTCGAGCCCGGCATCGGGCCGTTCCAAATAAGGCGGCGACACGCCGCGCTCGAGCAGCGTCAGCATGGTTTCCGACTGGCGCGCCTGTTGGCTGACTTTGTAGCCTTGGGACTCCAGTTTGGTTTGAAACGCGGGCAGCTTCGAGTAGCCGCGCCGCTCATCGAAGGGGGCGGCGGCGCGCGGGAACAGGATCTCTTCGCTGCGGCCGTCTTTGAGGGCGTAAAAAAGCCGTTCGTTGGTGCTGGTGAAGAACCAGGTTTGCAAGACCGAGGTCTGGATTTCGACGAAAACTGCGGCGGCAATCAGCAGAAAAATCCCCAGCCACCAGAGCCAGACCTTGAGCCGCTTAAAGTTGAAGATCGAGAACACTCGGGAGGCGAAGGATGGCGCCTGGGTCAGCTCGGTTGGGAGAGATTTGCCGTTCATCGCAGTGCAATCGTAATGATAACATACCGGCGCAAAAAACCTAAACAAATCCCAATCCGGAAAAGAATGACTCCCGCAAAGGCGCAAAGGCGCTAAGGTAAGAAATGAATCTCTGGAAGATGAATCTTGATTTCCAAACTTTGCGTCTTTGCGCCTTTGCGGGATAAAATCCGAATCCGGAAAAGAACTATCTCCCGCAAAGGCGCAAAGGTAAGACGGAAGTCAAAATCCGGAAAAGTATTTCCCAAAACTTAGCGCCTTTGCGCCTTTGCGGGATAATTTCCGAATCCGAGAAAGAACTCACCCTAGTTTTTGAGCCGCTGGATATTGTAGGCGGCGACCGGACGGTGAAAGCCCTTTAGAGATAATTCGCCGGCAGCCTCGGCTTCGACCAGTTCTTCGACCGCGCCGAGGAGGCGCTGGGGCACGAGAATCTCTCTCGGCTTGGCCTCGCCGCATAGGCGCGCGGCGAGATTGGGCACGCTGCCGATGGCGCCGTATTCCCAACGGCCTTCGAAGCCGATGGCGCCGATGGTGGCGTAGCCTTGGGCGATGCCGACGCCGAAACCGAGCTCGTAGCCGAGCTTGCGCCATTTGACCGTCAGTTCATCGACCCGCTCGCGCATGGCCAGCGCCATGCGGACCGCTCGCTCGGCGGGATTCGGTACCGGCGTCGGGTCGTTGAAAAAGATCAGCATGCCGTCGCCGGCGAAGTGCTCCAGGGTGCCTTCGTGCTCGACGATCAATTGGCCCATGGCGGCGTGATATTCGCGCAGCACGCCCATTACCTCTTCGGGCTCGGCGGTCTCAGCGAATGCGGTGAAGCCGCGCAGATCCAAATAGACCACGGTGATTTCGCGCCGGTGGGTTTTCAGCGGATCGTCGGCGCCGCCACTGACGATCAGCTCGGCGAGCTGGGGCGAGAAAAACCGTTTCAACCGTTCCAATCGTTCCAACTGTTGGACTTGAGTCTGGACGCGCTGTTCCAAAGTCTGGTTCCACTCCGCCAGCTCGCGGCGCAACTGAACCTCCTGGTCGCGCAGCCGTTTCTTTTCCAAGCAGGCGCCGATGCGGGCGCGAAGTAAAATTGGATCAAAGGGTTTGGGTAAATAGTCTTCGGCGCCGAGCTCGATGCAGCGGACCACACTACCGATCTCGTCCAGAGCGGAGAGCACGATCACGGGAATGGCGCGCAAGTCGGCATCGGCCTTCAGCTGTTCCAGCACTTGATAGCCGTTCATCTCCGGCATCATGACATCGAGCAGAATCAGGTCGAAAGAATTAGTCTTGATCGCTTCCAACGCGAGCCGGCCGTTTTCCGCAAGGAAAGCCTTATGCCCATCCGCCTCCACCAGCGTAGACAGCATGTCCCGGTTCAT
>CAYZJE010000156.1:0-16922 GCA_964478485.1 uncultured Syntrophobacter sp.
CCTCCTGAGCCAAGAATCCTCGGTCTGACGCGACCCACAGCGGCGCATTAGTAGAGGTGATGCTAACGAAGCCAATCTGCAAGCGCCGCTCTGCCGCCGCACAGCTGCCTGCAGGCAGCGATACTAGAAGGGCGAGCAGGCAAAACATCAGGCGACCAATTTGGCGTTTCCATTGTGGAGCCGTTTTCTTAGCCCTTGGTTGTTCGCTCATTTGCGCAGCCCCACAAGGTATCATTTCATCCACCTGGAATCTTGGCCCGTTTCTGGTTGCCTTCACGCTATCCTCCGATTCTATCTGACCATATTCGACCGCGCCCTGGAATCTACTGTGTCCGGGGATAGACGCGCGACCAGTAAGACTTCGGCTGGTAGCTCGGCACAAAGAGGCACGGCTCATCGTACACCTTTTTATACCGTCCGCATGCATCGCTGATGCTTTGACCGCTCGGCTTGTGCCCTTGCTCGATCCACTCTTTTAACGCGGCAAGCAGCGCTGCATATTGGGGCGTGCTCAGTTTGTTGTGCACGTGTTCGTCAGTGAATGTCTGGACGAGGTGTTGCGCGGCGCCCGCCCTTTCTAACGTCTCCCGGTAAATCGACTCAACCTCCACGGCAACCTGGGGGTCGTCAATTGCATGCATCGTCAGGACCGGAAGGGCTACGTTTCCGGTCGGATCACTGTCGAAAGCGAGATCGGCAACTGCCTGCGGTTCGGAATGGAAGCGGGCAACATCGCGGTTAAGCGCCTCATCGTCATTGGATCCAGTATATTGGACTCCGACATTGGAAAATGGGTTGCGGCCTGACAGTCGTCTGTGAACGATGTCCTGGAATAAAAACGTGGCGCGGTCCATGTTGATAAGCAGGGTCCGCTCCGGGGTGCGGGTCACGTTGAGAATGTTGGTCAAGTTCTGCCGCTGCTGTTCTGATCGCTGCGCTTGCGGTAATTTGATTCCGGTGCATTCATTCACGCGACTCTGCAAATCTTGAGTAGTGAGTTTGGAGTCGGCGGGCAAGCCCATCCATAGCGGATATTGCGGCTCGTCAGGCCGAGGATGATTCTTGCAATAGTATTGATAGACCGCCCGCATGTCGGCCCGCGGGAGGTAAAAGCGCGTAGCGCCGGAGATCAGCCCGCTCGTCAGTAGCGCCGCGTCAAAATTGCGAGAGCCATCCGGGTTGACGGCGTAAAGCTCCGCGATTTTAGCCGCAACGCTTGCGCCATAGGATTGACCGTGAATAATTATCCGCTTTGGCCGCCCGAATGTCTCGATGAATATCCGACGCACATTGTCGGTGTCCTCTGCAGCCATTCGGACGCCGAACCCGCCGCGTCGAAAACTGGACCCCGCCCAGGCGTATCCCTCGCGCACAATGACCGAGAATCGCCGCAGGTAGTTAATGCTGGTCGCGAGCTTCTCATCGCCGAATGGGCTTGGTCCGCCGTGTGCCTGCACAACCAGCAAGCCATTCCAATTATTCGGTTTCGCAATCAGGTAGAACGCGCCGTTACCGTCCTTGCCGGAATAACAAGCGGTTTCGACGGGAAGGCCGGCTGGGCAGGTTATAACCTTCGGAACCTCGGATTTGACGAGATCTTCAGCCTGTGGCGTCCCGCTGAGCAATAGCAGCGGAACGAACAGCACAATTGTCATTAAATTCTTACGCACACTCTCCCCTTTTCCCGTGCGCTGCCCTAAAGCGTCTACTTGGTGCACTTCCATACCGCAAGACTTTGACCACCACCCAGTCTGGCAAGTGTGCTGACCATCATTTCGCGTCCGTTCTGGAACCCCTTTTTGCGTGTATGCTAATTCACGGGCCCCGTCAAGCCCAAAATGATATACGTTCCGTTGGCATTCAGGTGGCCGGAGATTGTCGCAGGGTTGAACTGACGCCGCTCACAAATCTCACAAGTTTTGTTCGATGGAGTAAACCTAAAATGCTGATCTAAAGAATCGCTAATAACAATACGCAAACCCCGCTCGCGTAGCTCCAAAACTCGAAAGATTTCGACGTAGGATTGAACTGTCTGAGAATACAATTCAATTACAGGCTAACGCCAAGGCTGAGCAGCCTGGCCCAACTCATGCGCGCCGGCGCGCGCTGCGCGTGATCGTTATTGGTTGAGTGCTCGGGTCTATCCTCTGGCGGACTCGGAATAATTTCAGCAATAAAGTCACTTAGGCACGCCTGACCCCAGATTTAAAAGCGAGCTAAAATCAACTGAATTCCATGAAATATCTCGATCTCACCTTTGCCGATCCAGCGCGCAATTTGGCGTGCGACGAAGCGCTGCTCGAATGGTGCGAGCAAGAGCCGATGGATGGCGGCTTGTTAAGAGTTTGGCAGCCAGAAAAGCATTTTGTCGTGCTCGGTCATTCGAATCGTTTGGCGGCTGAAGCGAACCTGGCGGCATGCGCCGCCGCGGCGATTCCGATATTACGCCGGGCGAGCGGCGGCGGCGCGGTGGTGCTCGGCCCCGGCTGTCTCAATTATTCATTGATCTTGGATTGCCAGGCGTATGAGATTAAAAATATTACCACGGCTTTTCATTACGTCTTGGAACGCCATCGCCAATTGATCGAAACATTGACCGGACTAGAAGTCCGCATCGGCGGTGTGAGCGACCTTACCGTCGACGGGCGCAAGTTCTCCGGCAATGCGCAATATCGCAAGTCGCGTCATGTGCTGGTGCACGGGACTTTTCTTCTTAACTTCGAACTGGGACTCATTCAGAGTTGTTTGCTGTTGCCGCCGAAGCAACCCCAGTACCGCCTAAATCGACCGCACTTGGATTTCGTTGCCAACCTTGAACTTTCGTCCGGACAATTGCTAACAGGCCTTCGAGAAGTTTGGCAAGCTCATGTTGAATGTGGCCCGGTGCCTCTGAGTCGGGTTGGCTGGTTGGCGCGACAACGATACGAGACGGCGGACTGGTCTAACAAGTTTTAGGCTGAGCAACGCTACTCGCAATAAGAGCGTCAAAGAAAAAGTTGGTGGCGGTGGCAAGAGTCGAACTTGCGACGCCGCGGATATGAGCCGCGTGGACAGTGATTCCAACTTATTGGATTTGCTAACGGAAATTTTGTTGGAGACAAGTGATGGAGACAGTTCGCAGGAGTAAAACTGGCTTTTCGGGCTTAGGCGACGCGCCGGACTTTGATTTTGTCGGCGTACTTTTCCGCCTGGGCGAGATCGTAAGTGGCCTGTAGCCGAAGCCATGTCTCAGCGCCACCGCCGAAAGCTTTGTCGAGCCGTATCGCCATTTCCGGGGAGATCGCCGCTTTGCAATTCACCAGGTTGTTGAGCGCCTGGCGCGTGACGCCGAGGATTTTCGCTCCTTGGGTCACCGAGATGCCGAGCGCATCAAGGCAATCGTAGCGAACCGACAGTCCGGGATGGGGCGGGTTTTTCATGGCCATAGATTTTTCTCCTAGTGATAATCGACGAGATCGACATCGTAAGCGTTGCTCTTTTTGAAGCGAAAGATGATGCGCCAATTACCCGACACCGAGACCGCCCAGAAGCCTTTGAGATCGCCCTTGAGTGGATGGAGCCCAAAGCCGGGTAAGGCCATATACTTTATATCCGTCGCCTCATCCAACCGGGCGAGGACGCGTTTGATCTTGTCCACCTGGGCCGCCGAAAGCCGGCGCCGGTCATCGTTGTCAAAAAGCATCCTAAGACCCCGGTGCTTAAACGACGCGATCATTGAGAAACATCTTAGGCTGACAAGTTATGCTTGTCAATCATGATGGCCGCTTTTCACCTATCAATTCCCGCAAAACCCGGAACGGTTCCGGTTCGCTGATCATGCGCCCATAGGGGGGCGGGGTGACACTCTCCCTGTTTAGTGAGTTTGCCCCTGCTAGGAGGTAACACAAAATTTTTATCCGCGACACGCGACGGCCACAGATCATGCGCGTCGGTTTTCGTTTGGGTGCGTGGAACTGTGCGGTGATGCAAGGCGGACGGTGAAAAAGCGTCTAGGATTGCGCCGTCTGAAAAACCATAACCAAGTAAGAATTCGACCCAAATGGCGTGTCCTCAAAAAACGCCATTAACGATAGGCAAAACTCCCTTGTTTACCTCTGAAAATCGAAAAATTTAGCGCCGTTTGGACTGCTGCTAAAACTGTGAGAAAGAATTTTTTTGACCGTGCGACTCGGCTTTATGAGCAAAAGCCGGGAGAAGATAACTCCTCCCGGCTTGAGTTGTACGTGCGGCGTTGGCGCGCGCGGTCCAAATGCTGGTCACGAAAGAAGATCACACCGAATTCGTTGAGCGCCTGACGGATCTCCAAAATGGTCTTATCCCGGAGTGATTGCCCCAGGTCGACACCGTGAATTTCGGCGCCGGTATGGGCCGATATAGGAAGGATATCGTTCATCGTGTTTCTTCATTGCGGCCGGAACTGCAAAGGGGTCGCCACCTAACGCTTGCGCTTTGGGTGCCGGCGAATGAAATCAAGAACGATATCGTTGAAGAGCTTTGGATGCTCCCAATAAATCGAATGGCCGCATTCGGCGACGGTAACGAGTTCGCTCCGGCGGATGCACTTCGCCACCATCCGCATGATCGACGGCGGCGTTGAAGAATCCGCATCGCCGGTAACCAGCAGCGTCGGGACCTTGATCTTGGTGAGGGTTTGCGCCGTAATAAAAAAATTGTTCGCTTGCTGGCGGCCCTGGCGCTTGGTGGCGTGGTCGGCCAGCTTGTCCCAGGCTTTAAGGCCTCTCGGGTTGGCCGCAATATACGAGCAACTGAATTCCCGATACCAGCGCGGCATCTGGCTCCATTGTTTAGGCCGGATCGACTGGGCGATATTCCAAATATTACCCTTGCGGATACCGGCATAGTTGCTGGTGATCGCCAAACTTAGAATCCTTTTGGGGTAGGAAAGCGCAAAATCCGCAGCAATGCTACCGCCAGCGGCGGTGCTGACGATATGGGCCTTTTCGATGGCCAACGCGTCGAGCAGGCCGTTGAGGTCATCGGCGGCCGAGTGCTTGTCGCCTTTGCGCAAGTTGTCGGACTTGTAGTAGCCACGCCGGGCATAACTGATCACCCGATAGCCGGCCTTGGCAAAGACCGGTTGCTGGTAGGCCCAGACCTTGGGATCACCGGTCGCGGCCGAATGCAGAAAGACCACAGCCTCGCCCTCGCCGCCGGTGTCGGCGTAGAAAATCTTCCTGCCCGGCAGCTTGGCCAGGGCACGTTTGGCCGGCACCTGCTTGGGCAGGGGTATGGGATTCATTGGATTGGCGGCGTTATTGCGGACAAAGCGTTCGCTCATCGGATACTCCCCAGTTTCATTGCGAGATTCATGTTCTGTGGTACGGGTGCGGGCGGCGACCAGCCGATTCGGCAACTATGGCGATACCACGTTTCCAGTCCGGATAGACTTGGTTTACAGAGCCATCAACGACACTTGCGGTTGCGTAACATAGCGCCAAAATCACATTATGGATAGGAAATTTAAACCACGCTTTTTTCTGACGCGAGCTATAACGCTGGACCGACGAGTCGTCAAGCGCACGAATGTTTAGTGACAATCGTGGTTTTGCTTCGGTTGGTTCGGGCGATTTAGCGGTCGGCAGGGCGCAAAGTTTTCGATCTAAAATATTCGCATCAAACGATAGACAAAATCCTCTCGTTTACCTCTGAAAACCGAGAAATTTTACCGCAGGATTGAACTGTCTGAGAATACAGTTCAATCCTGGCGGTGCCGCGTGGTTATTGGATCACCCTCGTCGCCTTCATCAGCGTCCATTGCGGTATCGTCACGCCGATCTGTTTCGCCGTCTTGAGATTGATCACGAACTCAAACCTCATCGGCTGCTCGACGGGTAATTCGGCGGGCTTGGTTCCTTTCAGAATCCTGTCCACGTAATATGCGACGCGCCGGTAGCTTTCCGCGAGGTCCGCCCCGTAGGACATCAGCCCACCGGCCTCTACAGCTTCTCTGCTAAAGTACATTGACGGCAACCGGCTCTTTAACGCAAAGCCCGCGATCCGTTTTCCGCTAGCATTCATTAGCGGGCCGCTGGAGGGCACATAGAGTCCATCCGGGCGCCGCTTGTTTAGCGCCGCGAATACCTTCTCGAAATCGTCCGCAGTGCGTACCTCCCAAGGTTGAATAGTCAACTTCAACGCGCGCGCCGCGACTGGGAGAATCTCTTTCACCTCGAGTACGCTGGACGGAGAGGCCGGATCGTAGAGAACCGCGACACGGGCAAGTTTGGGAACCGCTTCTTTGAGCAGCTCCAGCCGCTTACCGCCTAGTTGTCCGATAAGGTTTGTAATGCCCGTGACGTTGCCGCCGGGACGGGCAAGGCTTTCAACATAACCTGCCTCGACAGGATCGATCCCTTGGCCCACCATAACGATGGGAATCGTCTTGGTCGCATTCATGGCCGCACGGATCGGTCCCGCTCCTCCTGCTGCCACGATGATATCAACCTTGAGGCGGACCAGCTCAGCCGCCAGCTCAGGGAGCCGATCGCGCTTCCCCTCCGCATATCGGTACTCGATGGCGATGTTCTGTCCTTCTATGTGGCCGCGCTCGCGCAGAGCCAGCCGAATTCCCTCGGAACGGGCGGACTCACCAGCTGCATCGCCCACCGATAGATACCCTATCCGCGGGACTTTCTTCGGCTGCTGCGCCCGAGCCGCAACGGGAAGAGCCAAGAGCATCGAACAAAAAGCTCGCCGAGTGATTTTATTGCGCATGTTAACCTCGCTCGTGAGCAGAACTTATCACGAACACTGGCTTTATAAAAAGTGTTATTTACGGTAGGCGAAAAACCGGAGTCGTCGAGGGGAAAAGTCCAAAATTCGACGCAAATTGCGTAACCAAAATATTCGCATCAAACGATGGGCCAAAGACCTTAGTTTACCTCTGAAAATCGAAAGATTTGGCCGTAGGATTGAATTGTCTGAGAATACAGTTCAATCCTGGCGGTGCCGCGTGGTTATTGGATCACCCTCGTCGCCTTCATCAGCGTCCATTGCGGTATCGTCAGACCGATCTGAGTCACAGCTTTCAAGTTGATCACGAACTCAAACCTCATCGGCTGCTCGACGAAAAGTTAGGCGGGCTTTGTGCCTTTGAGGATTTGTATCTACGCATGTCGCGACACACCACCGCGCACGGTGTTGCTCGATCGCGAATTCACTTGCTGATCCGTTCGCTCCTTCGTCACGCCAGGACAAGCTCTGGGATTTGGCGAAGGGCTTCGAGTGAATTGCGACACGGTCCTACTGAGCAGCAGAGCATTTACTAAGGTGCGGCTATGTCAAACGCGTGGCAACCATCGAGTTATTTGCATTGCGAAAAAGGGGCGCCGGCAGCTAAATGAACAGAGTCCACGTTGGAACGCTTGCTATAGGGCGGTTAGCACCCGAGGAAGGTCCGCGGTCGGGTCGCCTGTCAGAGATGATTCCTTAATGTTGCCTTGTGAGTCGTGATGATGGTGTGGAAAGTTCGGCAGATTGGGAAAATGAGGCGCGTTATCCCAGCGCCGCAACGGGTTGTCTGTGAATTCCTGATATGAGTATCGGATGCCGCCGGAAACTCCTCGGAGCCTTATTTGGAGGGTCTGTCCTGAGATCAGCTCACAGCGAATCTTAAAGAGAAAGTTCTCCGCATCGAGCGGATCGCTATCGATGATGTGAAAGGATTTGACCTTGGGAGAAGTCCGTAGGAGAGCCTCAACCTGTGGGAGCATTTGGCAATTCTGCCTCTACGGCCCGCCAGCGGGCGAGGAACTGTTCAGCCGCCTGCCATTCCTCTAGATCATCCTCGGCCTGCAATATCTGTTGTTGTTGGTTCAGATGGCCCAATGCAGGGATCGTCTCGATTCCTTGACAAAGAACAGCCACCTGCTTGACAAACTTTTCCACGGACGTTTGGTAGAAAGAGCGAAAATGCTCCACTCGCTCCTGATATTTACTGACCTGCCGCTGGACGTAATCCTCGGCCAGCATCTTCATCGCCTCGGCCTCATCTTTACAGATCCCATGCGTGAGAAAAGGGTCGATGATCCTTTTGACGGCATCCGCGCTCATGTCCGAAACCGTACCATGCCCCTCAGCCCCGCGCAATAAATTTCCATCCCTGTCTCGTTCAGTTTGATTCGATCTAAAATCCCGGATGCTACTGCCTATTGCCTTCTTCACCGAATCACCCTATCCGCCCGCACCAGCAGGTTCGGCGCAATCGTCGCGACGATACATTCGAAACGAAATTTCAACCTTCGAAACTAGATGCTCGCCTGGTTCCAGGGCAGCCTGGCCAGAACCATGGACATGCCGCAGCTATTGGTCACTCCCGCATAGACAAGGCCGGCGCCAATCAGCGCCGACAATCCGTAACCCGCGGGATGGCTCCACGCGCCGACGATAATGCCGAGCACGATTAGCAGGCCCGCGGCAATGCGCACCTGCCGCTCCAGCGATATCACGCTGCGCTCGCCGCGCACGAGGGGAAGGTCTGCCGATGTCCACGCGTTGGTGCCGCCATCGACATGCACGACGTTGGTGAAGCCAACCGCGCGCAACCGGTCGGCGGCCAATTGGCTGCGCGTGCCGGTCTGGCAGACGCAGTAGAGCGCTGTGTCGGCGCCGAATCGCGTCAACAACATTGCCGGATCGAGCCGTTCGAACGGAACATTAACCGCACCCGCAATCCGCAGGCTGGCGAACTCGCCGGGCGTGCGCACATCTATGAGGTGCAACTTCCTAGAGGCGGATAGAACGGCCAGCTGCTGCGCCGACACGCTACGCAAAGGTGCCGCGGCGTCACTTGCAACCTGCACGCGGGCGCCGTCCGATTCCGCTAGGCCCACGCCTCCAACCAAATTTGCCGGCACGGCCTCTTGGATACGACTTGGCATGGGAAGATTGAGGTTGTTCATGATGGCGATAAACTCCTCGCGACTTTTGCCGGCCAGCCGAGCGTTGAATTGCTTTTCCTCACCAATGCTGCTCACCCTGCGGCCCTTATAGTCATGGCCGGGATAAACCAACACCTGATCATCCAGTCGGAACAGCTTTTCGGTGATGCTTTGCCACAGGGCTTCTGCGCTGCCGTTCTGAAAATCGGTCCGGCCGCAGCCACCGATCAGCAGAGTATCCCCGGTTAACACACGATCACGCCACAGATAGGAAACACTACCGGAGGTATGGCCGGGCGTAGCGATGACCAGAATTTCCTCGCGGCCAAACAGAATGACGTTGCCATCCTCGAGCATGCGGTCGTAGCCTTGCGCGTGACAGTCGCTCGATACCGCGGTTTGCGCGCCGGTGGACTGCTTGAGCGCCAGCGACGCGGTGATGTGATCTGCGTGTACATGGGTTTCCAAAACGTACTTCAAGGTGAGGCCGTGCTCGTGGATCAGCTTCAAGTCGCGCTCTAGCTGCTCGATGACCGGATCAATCAGCACCGCCTCGTGGGTCTCGTCGGCGGCGATGAGATAGGTATAAGTCGATGAGGCAGGATCGAATAATTGTTTGAAAAACATGGATGCCTCCGGTTTCGATGCTGCATTAGCCACTCGCTTTAGTAGCCATAGCGTTCTGCGATGGCATGAACCCGCTGATACTCCGGTTCCAGTTCCTTTTCGCCTCTGAGCTCCTTGTAGGCCTCCGCGACCAGATCCTGAGCGCACACGCTCGCGACGGCAGGCACGTCGTACTCCAGTCCGCCAATCAGTTTTTCCTCCCGTAGCATATCCTCGAATCCCGTCGCCAGTCCGTCGAGCGGAAACGGCTGCGACTCCAGGAAGTGTACTGTATAGCGGCGCGGGTTGTGGATCCGTTCTTCAGGGTCCGCGGTTTCCAGCCGAAGCCGCTTGTCGAGATTATAGAGATACTCGAAATTCTTCGGCATATCGCGCACGAACCAATAGGAGCGAATCAGGCCTTTGAGAAAGCGCTTGACCAAATCCGGGCGCTCCTCGAGTATCCGCCCCGTAGCCGCGATGATCCGCTGCGGGAAGCCATTCGGGTACTGATCCCTCGGCACGACGAGGATATTGCAACCTTCCTTCTTCAGCGCTTCCGCAGTCCGTACGGACACCGGGGCGCATTCGACTTTGCCGTTCTTGAGGGCCTCCTCGTGGAGATGTTCTGAGACGCCGCATCTGACAAATTCCACGTCTCGCTCGATATCCAAGCCGGCCTTGCGCAACTGGATCTGTATCCCCCAGTGACGCAGGCTGTTGAAATCGCTGATGCCGACGCGCTTGCCCTTCAGATCCTTGAGTGACTTGATGTGCGGCGGTCCGACCCAAGCGACGGTGTGCTGGTTGCGCCATCCGGCGATGATGTAAACATCGGCGCCCCGCGCTCGTTGATAAAATACCGTGCGAGACTGGACATCCAAGGCAATGTCGATGGACTTCTCTTTCATTGCTTGGGAGATACCCAATTTCTCCAGTCCAAACGGAACCATCGCGTCGCGCAGGATCTGATACCCAAGCGACCCATCAGCGGTCTTGAGACCGGCGTCGTAGAAAAAATTCATCTCGTGAGCCGCCATCACCGGCAACAGATGAAGCACGTGATAACAGGTCGGAGCTATCCGTAGTTTTCCATCCAACATACATTCTCCTGGTAAATTATTTAGTAGCGTGCGGGGTCAGACTTTTATATCGATTCTGCTGAAAAACTCCGGTTCACCCTTCGACTGGGCTCAGGGCGAACGGGGAGGGGATTGATAACGTTAAGAATTTTCCGTTCATGCTGAGCCCGTCGAAGCATTCCTAGGGGTTTTTCAGCAGAATCTATATCATGACTATCTTAGAAGAAAGTATAGAAATAAAAGACCCCTTCTCCTGACTTCTCTGAATCATTCAAGTGGAGCCACAACGGCGCCGCGTATGCCAGCTTTCTCGATCGCCGCCTTGACAAGCCCCTCGGACTTCGCATCCTCAATGAACTGGCGCGCGTATGCCACGCCAAGATCTCGTCCCTTCGGCATCGCCATAGCGTGCGGATCGACGCCGGGCCGACCGTCGAGAACCCGAGAACCCGGCAATTGATTCAAAACCTCGAACAGGCTTGGCTTGACGCTGAAGATTGCGTCTGCTTTCCCAGATTTCAGGGTCTCCACTTGGCCAGCGAGGCTTGATGCTTCGACCACTACGGCGGTTTTTAGCGTGCGAGAAAGAAAGATGGCCGGCTGGGACTTCTCCTGCACGGCAACTCGAATCCCGGACAGATCCACATCAGCCATTGTTGAGATGGAAGATCCGCCAGGGATGAGGTAGCCGAATTCGATTTCCAGGTGCAGCGCGGTGAAGTCCCACTCCTTCGCCCGCGCAGGACTAAATCCGACAAAGGCGACGTCCCAAGCGCCGGATTTTCCGCTGTCGAGAAGGGCTCCGACTGCTGGGTACAGAACCGGGTCAAACGGAACCCCCAGGCGCCGGGCCAACTCTTTTCCGAGGTCAAATCCCACCCCCTTCATCTCACCCGACACGGAATCCCGTATCACATTGTGGGGACTGCCAAGCTGGAGCGCAACGCGAAGCTTGCCGGTTGGAGCCAAAGCCTGTCGCACTTGCAGTGTTGGGGTGGTGCTGATACCCGCCGCACAGCCCGTAAGCACCAGTCCAAGTATCGCAGTCATCAGCCCCTGAGTCGGTCGCATTGCGCTCTCCTTTGAAGTTACCGTTGCTCTCTAACTTATAGCGTTTTATCCCCCAAAGCTTGGAAGCAATCAAGTCACGAACTGATCTGGGCTGGTTCAACAGGAGGATATAACGTGTTGGACTAAACCGTGGAGCAGCGCGTCATTTGTGGTTATGGGGGTTTGAAAGTTCGTAGGGTGCGCTTGCGCACCACCCGATCCGTCGGTGCGCAAGCGCACCCTAGCCACTACCCCCTGTGATCGTGTTCGTGGGAAAGAATCTATTGCCGAATGACGAGCACGAGCAACGAGCCACGATCGCGACGAATTTTCAGATGTTCAATTCCCCCGACCGATCGTAATCATGCCGCCCGCCCGCAGCGGCGCCCGCCGGAAAAATTCGATTGATCGCGGCAAGCTGGTCCGCGCTCAGAGAAATATCGGCCGCCGCCGCATTGGCTTCCAGGTTGGCGATCTTATACGTGCCAGGAATCGGCACGAAAAAATCGCCTTGGTGGAGTATCCAGGCCAGGGCCAGTTGCGCGACGGTACAATTTCTCGCGCCGGCAATTTGTTCCAACTCTTTGAGCAGATCGAGGTTGCGTTGAAAGTTCTGCTCATGAAAGCGCGGCCCGCGCCGTTTGGCTTCTCTTTCACCGAGTGCCGCGAAGGTTTTCCATCGGCCGGTGAGAAAACCTCGCCCCAGCGCGTAGTAAGCGACGTAGCCGACGCCAAGCTCGCGGCACACCGGAATCGTGTTCGCTTCATAGTCGCGCGTCCACAGCGAATATTCGCTTTGCACGGCGGTGATCGGATGTACCGCATTGGCGCGCCGCAGCGTCAGCGGTCCCGCTTCGCTCAAGCCGAGGTGGCGAACCTTGCCTTGTTCGACGAGCTTCGCCATGGCGCCGACGGTGTCTTCGATCGGCACTTTGGCATCGACACGGTGCAAATAATAAAGATCGATGTAGTCCGTTTGCAGACGCCGCAGCGAATTGTCACAGGCCCATGCGACGTATTCCTGCTTGCCTTCGACCTCGCGGCCATCGGCCCATGGCTGACCTCGCAGGTTGCCGAACTTCGTCGTCAGCACGACTTCGCCGCGCCGCTGCTTCAAAACCTTGGCGAGAATCTCCTCGTTGTTGCCGTTGTTGTGATCGGCGGTGTCGATGAAGTTCATGCCGATATCGATGGCGCGCTGCAACACGGCGATCGCTTGTTGCTCGTCAACGTCGCTCAACTTGCCTTGGAACGGCGGACAGCCGTAGCCGATGGCGGAAGCTTTCAGTCGTTCTTTGCCGAGGAATCGATACTGCATAGAGAAAACTCCTTCCCCGCCGCGATAATGATCCAGACCGCGGCCTAGATGCAAGTTGCAAGTGCGGGGATTTCTGCTAACAATCGCGCCAAGTTAACTTTTCACTGGAGTCGCCATGACGCATAAATTATGGACAATTGTCAGTGCCGCCGTGTGGCTCTTCGTCGTTTCCACCAACGGATCTGCCCAAGAGTCGTTCTACAGAAGCAAGACCGTGCGCATCATCGTCGGCGGCTCGGCCGGCGGCGGCTACGATACTTATACGCGCACCGTCGCGCGCCACCTGGGCAAACACATTCCCGGCAATCCGACCTTCGTCGTCGAAAACATGACCGGCGCCGGCAGCATCATTGCCGCCAATCATGTTTATAAGGTAGCCCGTCCCGACGGTCTGACCATCTGCCATTTCATCGGCGGTATCATTCTTCAACAAGCGTTGGGAAAAGTCGGCATCGAATTCGACGCGCGCAAATTTATCTACTTGGGCGCGCCGGCCCAGGACACCACCTCCGTCGGCGTGACGAAAGCGAGCGGTGTCACCAGCATGGAACAGTGGCTCGCTGCGAAAACTCCGGTCAAGTTCGGCGGCATCGGACCCGGCACCGCCACCGACGATTTTCCGAAGATACTACGAGCGACTCTCGGTTTACCGATCCAACTGGTGACGGGTTACAAAGGCACCGCGGATATTCGCCTGGCGGTGAGCAGCGGCGAGATGCAAGGGCTATCCAATTCATGGGAGTCCTTCAAGTCGACCTGGGTTAGGGAAATCGAGAGCGGCGCCATCAACGTCATCTTGGTGGGAATAGCGCAGCGCCATCCCGACATCCCCAATGTGCCGTCCGTCGGCGAATTCGTAAAAACCGAGGAAGCCAAAAAAATTATCCAAGTAGCGGTTTACGACTATGGCTCCACCGCGCGCCCCTATGTGTTTCCGCCCAACACGCCGAAGGATCGCGTGCAAATGTTGCGCAGAGGATTGTCCGCGACGTTCAAGGATCCGGAGTTCCTCGCCGATGCGCAAAGAGCGCGTCTCGATCTAGCACCGATGAGCGGCGAAGACCTCGAGAAAACCGTTGCCAGAACTTTTGCTCTGGAAAAGCCGTTAGTGGAGAAGTTGAAGGCAATACTCAATTAAACGGGTCCAGCGAAGAGGGCGGGTTTCAAACCCGCCCCTACCAATCCCGATTCTTTTTTGCGCCGTTTGCGCGCCGATCGCCCTGAGTTCTCAGGGCGCGATGAATCGCGCCCCTACATGCCCTTTGTGGTGCATCTCCCCCTCCTCTTTCCTCCCCCGCATCGAGACTGTGTCGCAATTCACTCGGAGCCCTTCGACACGCTCAGGGCGAACGGATAAGTAGTTGAATTCGCGATCGAGCAATACCGTTCGTGGTGAGGTTCTCGAACCATGAACGGTATTGCGACACAGTCTCATCGCGGGGGAGGACGAAGGTGGGGGATTGCTACTTCAGCAGGTAGCCAAACAGCTCGCGCGCCTTGCGCACGACTTCCTGGCTCGGCGCGTTGACCTTCGGGAATTTGTCGCCCCACTCATAGGGCCGTGTGGCATCGATCACCATTCTGGAATTGGTAAAGTCACGGCTCTTTCTTTGCTCCGGCGTGAGCCGCGGATCGGCCGGCGTGCTGCGCATGCCGCTAAGAATATCGACCGAGGTGGCCGGATCGTAGCGCGACAAAGTCGCCCACATGAGCTGGTCCAAATTGGACACATCGATATCGTCGTCGACGACGATCACCATCTTCAAGCCGTACACTGACGCGCCGCAGCTCGCGGCCAGCACGCCGACCTGTTTGGCGTGACCCGGATAGCGCTGCTTGATCGCCAGCGCGACCAACATGCGCGAGGCGCCAATCTCGTGCGGCCACACCTGGGTGACGTCGGGCACGCCGGCGCTCTGCAACTGCTGCTTGAGCATCGCCGAGCGCATAATCGCCCGGTAGCGCGCCATCTCGTCCGAGCCGCCGCCGATGGGCGGCACGCCGAGAATGATCGGATCGTTTCTATGATAGATCGCTTCAATTTCTAAAACCGGCTGGGCGCTTTCGTCCGAAGCGTAGTAACCGGTCCATTCGCCGAACGGTCCTTCGAACTTGCGGTTGTCGTTGTTGAGAAACCCTTCGAAGACGATCTCCGAATTCGCCGGAAACGGCAGACCGGTAATCTTGCCGCGCACGCACTCCACCGGTCGGCGGCGCATGCCGCCGACGACATCGTATTCGCAAACCCCATAGGGCTGTTCCGTGCCGGCCATGAAGAAAAATAACGGATCGCCGCCCAGCACCAGCGCAATCGGCATCTTTTCGCCTTTGCGAAAATATTTTTGCCGGTGCATGTAGCCGTGCTTGCCGGGGACCATTAGCAGGCTCACTGTTTTCTTGTCTTGAATCATGGCGCGGTAGCAGCCCGCGTTGATCCATTTCTCGTCGGGGTCCATGGTGACCGAATAGCAGCCCGTGCCGATGTAGCGCCCGCCGTCGTTGACATGCCAGATCGGCGTCGGGAATTTTTCGATGTCGACATCGGCTTTCTCAATGACGTTCTCGAACACCGGCCCGTTGTCGACGAATACCGGCGGGAGATTTTGCGGCGTCTTTTGATAGTGCTCGAAGTACGCATCGCTTAACTCTTGCTTGGTTAGTCCCTGCGGAAAACCGAAAGTCATCGCGCGCCGTTTGCCGGCAAAGGTGTTGATGATCACGCGAAACCCTTTGGGGCAGCCCGGCACCTCGTCGAAAATCACCGCGGGTCCATCATCCGGCGGCACGACGACATCGGTCGCGAGGCCAATTTCCTCCTGCCACGACGCGCCGAGTACGGTTTTTAATTCGCCGAGTTTATCGGCCTCAGCCATCCACTCGCGCAGGTCGGTAAATCCTAAGTGCGGTTGGGTCTTTGAACTATCGTACATGCCAGCTCCTTATCGTTTCGTTGTCGCCAGATTAGCCTATAAATAGGGGGGCGCTCAAGCAATTCTCGTTTTTGCGTTCGCCGGCGCCGCTCAATGGATTCTCCGACGCCAATGAATCTGAGTCTGGATTTAGCGTAGATTTTATCAAGTGTCGGTGCTAATTTGTCGTCTGTCACCGGAGGACGTCATGCCGATTATCAAGTCAATTTCGACCCTTCGCAATCGCAGCCGGGAGATCGCTTCCATCTGCCATAAGCGAAACGAACCCATCTATCTCACTCGCAACGGCGAAAGAGATCTCGTGGTGATGAGCGTCGAACATTACGAGTTCCTGAAGGCCCAGGCCGAGCTGTTTGATAAACTTTCGGTAGCTGAGGCTCAAGCTGCGGCAGGCATGAAGGGGATTACCCATCGACGGATGATGGCAACGTTACAGCGCCGCCAAAATGGCGCGTAAGTTTCCGGTTCGGTATCTTCCGGCCGCCGAGCAAGACCTTTTATTGATTCATGATTGGATCGCTAAAGAGAATCCCGATAGGGCTGTTACCTTTGTCGAAGAACTCGACAACGCAATCACTAAACTCGCCTTTCACCCTCTGATAGGGCATGTGCCCAGGCACGCCAGGCTCCAAGAATCTGGCTACCGAGTGCTGGTTGTTGGCAAATACTTGGCGTTCTATAAATTCCGCCGCCAAACCATCCAAGTTTTTAGAGTCGTTCACGGGTCTCGCAATCTCGATGCGATTGTTTAAGTCATTGATGACGCCAGTTTTGTGACTTTCTCTAATCTCCGTTCGTCTCCTGCACCCGTGATCATTCGCCGAGAACGATCTTGCCTCCAAAGCAATGGCGTGCAAAATTACCCGTATGAAGACAGAAAATGATTTCAGCCTGTCGCGGCGAGGATTTTTAACCGCCTCGCTAATCGTATCCGACATTCTCTTTCATGGACCGGACGTTAGCCTGAACGCCGTTGCAGCGACGGTCGAGCTGGCGCCGACACCGGCTTGCGCGGATGCCGACGACCTCACGCCGG
>CAYZJE010000157.1:0-2715 GCA_964478485.1 uncultured Syntrophobacter sp.
GCGCTCCTGCGCCACCCACAGCGGCGTGTGCGACGCCGTCATCGCCGCCCAGCCGACACGCACCCGCTCTTGGGCGAAGGTCAGTTGAGTTCCGAGCAAAAGAAAAAGCAGCGTCAGTGAAGTTCTAAACCAAATCGACATGATGTACCTCGTGGGATTCAAAGATTACACTGCAGAGACGCAGAGGACGCGGAGAATATAAAATCGGGGCATTCGGAATTTTTCTTCTTACCTTTGCGCCCTGGCGTCCCTTCGACGTTGCTCAGGGCATGCTTTGCGGGAGATATTCCGATTTCCTTTTTACGCTCTTTGCGCCCTTTGCGGTTAATTATCCGATTTCGAATCGTATTTGGTTGCGGCTCCGCTGCCCTAAGCTCTTTGCGGCAAATTTTCTCCATACGAATGTTGTTCCGGTGCGCGAAGCGCACCCTACAACTCTTTTTTTGCGCCCTTTGCGTTCTTTGCGGCTAAACATTTCTTGATTTATTTCCGAGGGCGCGATGAATCGCGCCCCTACGCGACCTTTGTGGCTAATTCTCTTCTTTGCTATCGACTAACCGCGCTGTTTCACTTCGTGATCGCGTAGCAAAAAGAATCACGCGGATCGTCGCTGATGTTCGGATGCACGGACCAGCTTTTGAGAATGCCTTCGCGCTGCATACCGAGCTTTTCCATGACCCGCGCCGAGGCGAGGTTGTCGACATCGCACACCGCCCAAACGCGGTGAATCTCTTTTTGCTTGAGCGCCCAGGCGATGAGCGCTTTGAGCGCTTCGGTCATGTAGCCTTGGCGCCAATGGGCGCGCGCGAGCACGTAGCCCAGCTCCCATTTTTCGGCGTTGACGCGGGCAATGATCATGCCCATCACCTGCTTGTCTACGGCGCTTTCGATCACCCAATGAAACGCCTTGCCGACGTCCCACGCAAGCAGACACATCTGCACGTACTCGCGAGTCTCTTCCAGGCTCTCGTGCGCGCGCCAACTGACGTACTTGGTCACTTCGGGATCTTGCGCGTATTCGCGAAAAATCGCGTCTGCATCAGTTAGTTTTGCTTTTCTCAATCGCAGTCGTTCGGTTTTGAGAATTTTCGGTGGGTTTATCACTCTAGGAAGGTCCAACCGCTCATGCTCGCTGAGTTATAGAGTCGCAAGGAAAAATATTCAAGAGATACGAGCAGGCAATAGGCATTAGGCAACGGGCAATAGCTCGGAAAATAATCACCGTTCTCGTCTTACTATTGCCTATTGCCTTTTGCCTTTTGCCTTTTTGAAATCAATCAGCGCGTCACGGATTCATGCTGAGCAACTTGCGCTGCGCTTCGTCCATGCTCGCCGGCCAAGCGCTCCGTTCTTTGAAGAACTGCAGCGCCGCTGGATGATAAGGCATGGTCACGTCGCCGTCGACGGCGCGCTGGTGCGTCCAATCTTTGAAGCTCGGGTGAAGCGGTGTGAGCTTGTCGACGTTGTCCCAGATATTCTTGAGAACCGTGCCGACGACTCGATCCGGCACGCCCTTATGGCTGGTCAAATAAATGTCGTAGGCGTTCACGCAGGTGTCCTCAACAATCACGGCAGAGTGGCCGCGCTTGAGCCAGTAGGGATAGTAGCCGGGTACCGCGGCGCGCAGACGCTTCTCCCCCTGCGCCGAACAGTCGAGCGAGATATGACGCACGCCGATGGCCGCGTCGGCCTCTTTGACTTTGGCTGAATCCACTGCGTGCAGTGCAACGTCGGCGCGTCCCTGGATGAGCGCGTCGACGCCTTCGTTGGCGCCGGGCACGGGCACGATCTTCACGTCTTCAAATTTCATCCCAGCGCCGGCGAGAAAGCCAAAAACGTTATACCAATTGGCGAGCTGCGCCGGATATTCGCCGGTCACTCTTTTGCCGCGGATGTCTTGCACGGTTTTCATCGTCGTGTCTTTGCGCACGAGAAACGCCGTCATCAGAATCGCGCCGCGCATCACCAAGCGCACGTTGGGGGTATGCTGAAATGGATTTCTGCCGCCGATTTTTAATCGCTCCGGCCCCTGATAGGACAGCGCCATATCGACGGCATTATTGATACCGAAATCGATCTCGCCGGTGTCGAGCAGCGGCAGAAACGTGCTCGTGCCGGAATAAGGTTGCACCACCATCTGCATCGGCGAGCCGTCGCTGACGATCTTGGACAAGCCGCTCGCCAGCGCGTAAAAGACCGTGCCCGGTGGATTGGCAGCAACCGTAACTGAGCGCGGCAACTGCTGCGCGTGGGTGGAAACGGCGAGCAGAAGAACAAAAGCAACTACGACCGAAAATATTCGTGATGACGAAGCTAAAACACATGGCATGACGAGTCCTCCCATTCGGCGGCTTATTGAGTCGAACAGTCGCCGACGTGGCGAGATGTACAAGCAATAACCGCGACCTGTCAAGCGGATTTTCCTTTCCGTCCTGCCGGTGAAAACTGGCTGCCGGTTGGAATTTATCCTGAGCGCCCTCGAAGGGCCGGCACGACGACGCGTCAAGCCGACTGCCCTTCCGTCTTTCCCGCGAAAGCGGGAATCCAGGTTTGCCCCTTCTTGCGTGGGAGAGTAACCTGATAGGGGTCGGGAACGGCTCTCGCCGTCCCCGCCCTCCGAACCGTGCGTGCGGTTCTCCCGCACACGGCTCTCCAGTCGGTAGTTTCCTCATCGGGATTGGCTCGCTAACGCACGGGCCGCAGTTATGGTGAACA
>CAYZJE010000158.1:0-6579 GCA_964478485.1 uncultured Syntrophobacter sp.
ACCGGCTTGAACGGCTTGAACGGCTTGAACGGCTTGAACGGCTTGAACGGCTTGAACGGCTTGAACGGCTTGAACGGCTTGAACGGCTTAAACGGCTTAAACGGCTTGAACGATTGGAACGTTTGGAACGGCGCGCAGTGCCTAAGTTTCAATCCGGAATCCGCAGCACAACCTTGCCGAACTGTTGACCCGTTTCGACACGCTGTTGCGCCAAAGCCGCGTCGCGCAGTGGGAGGACGCTGTCTATAATTGGTTTGATCCGCGACACCGTGAGAAAACTCAAGAGCTGGTGAAATTCCTCGCGGCTGCCTAGCGTCGAACCATAAATTTTCAGTTGCTTGGTAAAAATCGCCGCGATGTCGTCAATAGGTTGGCCGCCCGCCGTGGCGCCGCAGGTAACTAGGCGTCCGCCTCGGGCCAATGACGCCAAGCTTTTCCGCCACACGTCGCCGCCGACGCAGTCGACCACGACATCGACGCCGCGATTTGCCGTCAGTTCGTTCACCAGGCTGACGAAGTCTTGCTTGGCGTGATTGATGCCATGGTCAGCGCCCAGGCTTTTTGCCCGCGCGAGTTTTTCATCGCTGCCTGAAGTGACGATGACCCGGGCGCCGATCTTCTTGGCGACTTGCAGCGTCGCGCTGGCCACACCGCCGCCGATACCGATGATTAGAATGCTTTCCCCCGGCTTAAGTTCGGCATTGGTGATCACCATGCGCCAGAGCGTGATGAAGACCAATGGAAGCGCCGCCGCTTCTTCGAATGAATACCCGGCTGGGATCGGAAAACAGTTCGCCGCGGTGATTTTCACGTACTCCGCATAGGTACCCTCCAGTCGTTCCCCGAGCACGCGCAAGCGGATGCACATGTAATCGCGATCGGTGAGACAGAACTCGCATTTGCCGCAGCCAGTGGGAGGATAGAGACAAATGGGGTCGCCAACTTTGACGTTGGCAACTTTGTCACCGACCTCCGCGACCGTTCCCGCGCCGTCGGCGCCCAAGATATGTGGCAGCCGCAGTGGAGTGCCCGTCGCGCCCAGTCGATTCCAGATATCGATGTGATTGATCGACGCTGCTTTCAGCTTGACGATGACTTCATTCGGTTCAGTGATTGTCGGCTCGTCTGCGTCCTCGTAGAAAAGTTGCTCGACGCCGCCGTAATCGTGCATTCGCACTGCCTTCAAAACCGTCACCTCCAGAACAGCAACGGTGGTAACAAGGCGAAGCTGCGTTGTCAATTAAACAGATTTACAAAAGTTATCCTGAGTGGGGAACGAGGAGACCAGACGTTTGTTTTACAGGAGGTGGGGTGTCCCCATTGAGTATAGGGACACCCCGGGGGTAATAGCCGCAAACGTGAACCGAGGAGGAGCCCACGTCGCGCTCGGGAAATACCGGCTGGCCGGCATTATACCGGGGCAAAACTAACGCATTCTGTTCATCGAGTACTGCAATTTTTTCAGTTCGCTCTCCAAATACATGTCCTTGAGCTGATGACGGTCCATATGCGCCTCTAACAACTCGGCCGGAAACATCTTCGCCCCGCAACGGTGGCATGCCACCGCCTGATAGGTCATGTTCTCGTGGTGTATTTCGTAGGTCGCATTGCTGACTGGTGCTTCCATGATGACTGTTGCTTCCATGCTGACTGTTGCTTCCATATTGTCCCTCGCTGTCGTTAAATTGCCGCCCGCTTCATGGTCAGTCAGCAATTGACATGCCAGTTTGAGGGAGCTTTTGAAGATTACCCAACTTGTTGATATTCCATGTAATAGCTAGGGGCATCGAGATGGACGGGTGGTGTGGTGATCAAAGTCGGCCTGACGCCTTTGTCCAGTATTTACAATTTTGTTCTCAAAGCGAGCGGAAATCGTCAGGTTATTCTCCAAGCAGCATGGGCAAGGCCGGCAGCTCAAGCAAAAGTTTGCGGCCCACAGCTTGGGCTGAGTGCTGACGCGAGAAAGCTTGACAGTAAGAACCCTTCGCGAGATGTATGAGAAGACTATGAGCACAAACCAGCCGATCGAAGTCGAGTTTTCCGTCATGCGCTATGACATCACCATGCCGCTCCTCGAAGGGCGGGTGCCCATCGATGGCGTCGCGCTCAAACCGGTGAAGTCATCGTCGATGATCAACAAAGAAGATGCCAAGCTTAAGGCCGGTGACTTCGGCCTGATGGATTTGAATATCGGGTATTTTCTGCCGGCCATCGAAGCGGACTGGGAGATCATTGGCTTGCCGGTTTTCTCCAAGCGCAAACCGGTCTATCAGTTAATTTTTTGCCATGCCGATGCCGGAATCGATCGACCGAAAGATCTCGCCGGCAAGCGCATCGGTTCGCGCACCTACCGCACTGCGCTCACCGTTTGGGCGAGAGGATTACTCAAAGAGCGACACGCCGTCGACTTCGCCAACGTGCGATGGGTCTTGCAGGCCAAAGAGGTCTTCCCGGTGCACGATCAAAACGTCAAGATCGAATACGTCGACGAAAGCAAGAACCTGTCGCAGCGGTTGATTGCCGGCGAGCTGGACGCGATCATCACCGATATCTCGGATACGAAAATGTTCGAGAATTTGGAAAGCCATCCGAAGGTCAAGCGGCTTTTTCCCGATTATTTAAACGACGATCGAAAGCTCTATCGTGAAACCGGTATTTTCACCCCCGTGCACATGATCGTCATGAGCCGGAAACTCGACCGCGAGCGGCCTGATCTCGCGGCGAAATTCTACGCCGCTTTTGAAAGAGCCAAAGCGATCGCCTACGACGACATCTTGAGCGATCGCGGCGGCTTCTCGGTCGTTTATCTGCGCGAAGCGATGAAGCAGCAACTGGCGGCCTGGAGCGATCCGTGGAAGTATGGCGTCCAAGCGAACCGCTCGACGATCGATACCTTTATTAAATATAACGTCGAGCAAGGCATGATCCGAAACGCGCCATCCTACGCCGACATATTCGCCGCCGGCACGCTGGAGACTTGACCACTCGAAAGCGACCGAAACGGCTTGAACGATTTGAACGTTTTGAACGGCTTGAACTCTTAGAAACTTTAAACGAAATGTTTAGGAGCGCTCGATGCTGTCGAAAGAAGACAATGAGTTAATCACCCAAACCAATCCGGGCACGCCGGCGGGAAATCTGATGCGGTGCTACTGGGTACCCGCGCTCTTGTCGGAAGAGATTCCCACGCCCGATTGCCCACCCGCGCGCGTCAAACTACTCGGCGAAGAACTGGTCGCCTTTCGCGACAGCCAAGGCCGCATCGGTCTCATCGGCGAGCATTGCGCGCACCGCGGCACGTCATTATTCTTTGGCCGCAACGAAGAGTGCGGCCTGCGCTGCGTCTATCACGGCTGGAAATACGATGTCGAAGGTAACGTTACCGAGACGCCGGCCGAACCTGGTGACAGCGACTTCAAAAAGAAACTCCATCACACCGCTTATCCAACCCGCGAAGCCAACGGCGTCATCTACGCCCACCTTGGCCAGCGCGCAAAGCTGCCGCTGTTGCCGAATTACGAGTGGACTCAAGTGCCGCTGGAATTTACCTATGTGACCAAGTGCTTGCTTGAGTGTAACTATCTCCAAGGACTCGAAGGCGAGTGCGACTCGTCGCATCTTTCGTTCTTGCACCGCGCCTTTAACCGTGACGGCAACCAGCCGCTTTACCAGGCCGACTCATCGCCGGTGTATTCTACCGAAGACACCGACTTCGGCGTGCGCCTGATCGCCACTCGCCAAGCGCCGGACAAACAACAATACGTACGCCTGTCGAGCTTCGTCATGCCGGTCTACGGCTGCGTGCCCGCGGGACGGGGCGCCGGCGAGCTCGACGGCTATGAGATTCACACCTACGTACCCGCCGACGACACCCATTGCTGGCGCTATGACATGGGATTTCGCCGTAGCCGCGCGGTGCGCGACGACGAAGTGCACCGGCGTAGACAGATCAATCCCGACTACACACGCATTCGCACCGCGCGCAATAATTATCTGCAAGACCGCCAAGTGCAAAAAACTCAAACCTTCACCGGCATCGAGGACTTTCTCAACCACGATGCTTGCGCCACCGAGAGCATGGGCGCGATCTTTGACCGCAGCAAGGAACACCTTGGCGTCAGCGACAAGGCGGTCATCGCCGTGCGCAAATTTATTCTCACCGCAGTGAAAGAGCTACAACACGGCAAAGAGCCGCCCCACCTCGTCTACGACGCCGAGCAGAACTGGTTTCCCCACATCGACTGCTTCGCCTATTTGCTGCCCGATAAAGTGACCTGGCAGCAGCATTTCGATTATTTGACGGAAGCGGCGCAAAAAGAAAACCCGGCGAGCTTCGCCGCGCAGCGCAAAGCCGCGTCGTAGTTTACCAAAGCATCCGTGCAACGGGGAGACAGAAAATGAAAAAAGTCCATAAACAACCACCGCGCGCCACTATCAAGGTCGCCGAAGCAGAACTCAGAATCGCTTGCAAAATTCTGGAGTGGGAGATCGGCGACATTTGGGGCCACGTAGGTGTACGGCTGCCGGAGAACAAAGGCATCGCGGTACAATTATTTCGCCGCGCCGAAGAAGGGAAGAAAGATTGGCTCGTCCACTTTGATTTTTCGCTCAACAAGCTTGCCGGCGTCGGCACCATTCCGCGCGAATCTGTCATCTACACAGAGATTTTCAAGGCGCGCCCGGACGTCAACGCCGCCGTGCACTGCCACGCCTCCATGTGTGTCGCCCTGAGTCTTGCCGACAAACCGGTCTCTTGTGTACACGTGCAATCAGGCCGCTTCGGCCCCGGCGTGCCGATTTATCCGCGGCCCATTTATATTTTGGATGAATCCGAAGGAGCGGATATCGCTCACACTCTTGGCAACGCTAATGGCATGATGATCAAAGGCCATGGCATTGTTACGGTCGGCAGATCGATCGACGAGGCGTGCCTGAACGCGGTCTACATGGAGCGCACGGCGAAGATCATGGCCATGGCGCAGCTGTTCGGTTTCAAAAGCGTGCCGGACGATTTCATCGAGCAACTATCGAGCAGCAAAGAGAAGCTGCTCTCCCGGGGAAAAAGGTTGCCCCACTCCGCCGAGTGGAATTACTACGCCGACCTGGTGAAAAAGGGCCAGCAGTGGACGCGCGGATGGACGTAAAAATCGTTTCGAGTACCGCGTTTCGGGTTTCGAGTTTGGTTGACGAGCCAATGAGAAATTACTTTAGGCTCTCGGCAGGGACAACTGTTGGCTTTCAGGAAATCCCGTAGGGGCGGGTTTGAAACCCGCCCTTGCGCATCAAATCGTCCATTCACAAGGAGTCGGAGATGTTAAACAAACTAGTGTCGATCTTGTTTCTATTCCTTCTCCTACCGTACTGCGCGCGCGCCCAAGAAACCAACCTAGTTGCCTATGCCGGCTTCGCCGGGTTTCAAGCGCCGGTGTGGGCATCCAAGACACTGGGGCTGATGGCCAAATACGGCTTTAATGGCGAACTTATTTTGGTCCCCGGCTCGGTGCGTCAGATTCAGGCGCTCCAGGGCGGCAGCATTCAGTTTGCCCAGGTCGACGCCGCCACTGCGGTCAACGCGATCAACCACGGCGCGGATCTGGTAATGATTTCCGGTTCGCTCAATTCTTTTCCTTACAGCTTCGTGGCGCAAAAAGAGATTCGTAGGCCCGAAGACTTGCTTGGCAAGAAAATTGGCGTTCTCGCCATCGGCGGGGCGGTTGACACGGCGACGATTCTCGCGCTCAAAGCCTGGAATGTGCCGCGCCAGTCGGTGACGATATTGGCCGCCGGAGATTCGATGTCCCGCATCGCGGCCCTCTCGATCAAGGCCATCGACGCCACCGCGCTGTCCTACCCCGATATCAACGAAGCGCTGCGCGTCGGTATGCACTCAATCGCGGACATGAGCGAGATGAAGGAAGCGTCGTTTCCGATGAACGTCATGGTCACGCGCCGCTCATTCGTAGAAAAAAATCGCGATACCGTGAAGCGCTTTCAGCAGGCCTACGCCGAAGGCATCTTAGAGTTTATGACCAGCAAAGAAAAAGGCCACGCGGTGTTGTCTAAGTACCTTAGGCTAAAAAATCCCAAGGGAATCGAAGAGACCTATCAGTATTTCGCCAAGCGGTTTTCCTTTCCGACCCGCATTTCCACCCTAGGGTTGCGTAACGCCCTGGAGATCACCCAGCAGCGAAATCCGGGAGCCAAGATAGACATGAACTTCAGCAAGTACGTCGACGAAAGCATTGTCGACGAGATGGAACGTGAAGGCTTTTTCAAACGCCTCGCTGGAAAGTAGCCGTCGGCATGACTGATTTTCCCTCCATCGATCGCCCGGCCCGACGTGTCAATTTTTTACCTGCGGACAAGCGACAGTGATCGCCATTTGACATAGCCGGGAGCGCTGGATAAAAGTCGAATAAAAATATTGTTCCAAACAAACAGCGAAAGGAAGTGTCTCACCATGCGGAATATTTCAGCTCTACTGTTCGGCTGTTTTTTCCTGGTAAACGGTCAGACCGCGTCCGGTCAGTCGGCGCAAACCGTAGCGGCAGCAAAGAAAGAAGGCGGCAAGATCATCCT
>CAYZJE010000159.1:0-10156 GCA_964478485.1 uncultured Syntrophobacter sp.
CCAAGCGTGACTTGGGCGCAGGGCAAGATGACCACCGAGCAATTGGCGGCCTACAACAAGCCGGACCGCGAAAAAGTTCTCTACGCCGGGGCCAAGGCCGAAGGCAAGGTCACTTGGTACACCTCGCTGGCGGGGGATTCCTATAAAAAACTCGCCGCGGCGTATGAAGCGAGATATCCCGGCGTCGCCATCGAATCTTACCGCGCCACGCGCCAGGAGATGAGCGCGCGGATTTTAGCCGAGTCGCAGGCGCAGCGCTACATTGCCGACACCATGGAGACCACGATCCCGCTCTTGAAGCTTTTGAAAGACAACAATTTCCTCGTGCCCTATTATTTTCCGACTCAAGCCAAGTATCCCGACCATGTCAAAGAGAAAGCGGCCAAAGGGTTGGTCTTCTGGGCCATCGACCGCGAATCCCATATCGGTCTCGCCTACAACAAGAATCAGATCCCAGCGAAGCTCGCGCCGAAAAACTATGAAGGGCTGCTACGACCGGAACTCAAAGATAAAATCGCATTTGCCGGCAGCGACACGGGCGTCACCGTCACCGGCGCCATGCTGAAATTCAAAGGCGAGGAGTACGTCAGAAAACTAAAATCGTTAAGCCCCGTTGTGCACAATGTCTCTGGCCGCGCGCTACTCGACATGGTCATCTCCGGTGAAGTTGGCGTCTCGCCCACCACTTTTCGCAATCACGTCGAAGTCTCGCTCAAAGCCGGCGCGCCGATCGAATGGATTCCCATGGACGTGGTGCCGTCCAACTCCGGCTCCACCGCGGTATTAGCCAAGGCGCCGCATCCGCACGCCGCGCTGCTGCTAGCCGACTTCATCCTCGGCGCCGGCGGTCAGCGAGTTCTGGAAGAATACGAATACGGCAACCCGTCAAAGGAATACGGCTTCAAGCGCTGGTATCCCGAGCAGGGCCTCAGCGCCGAGCAGATCGACAAGCTCGAAGAAAAATGGCGCAGCACCATGCGCGATTTGACGCGGCGATCATCGTTTTAGTCCTTGAAAATGAAGGCAAGTGACGCGCCCTCCAGACCCACTGCGAACTTGGCGAAAGAAATTCCCTCTCCACCACGTTTTCGTGGGGGAGAGGGCTAGGGTGAGGGGGTTCGCCGCAAAGCGGGCGAGGGTGAAATTCTTTTTTGCGATGCTGCGGTTGTTCAGTCGCTTGCGCCCATTAGAAGACGAAAAAAATTTCCTTGCGAGGTCATCATGAACACCGGTTCTTTCGTCGACGGCAAATGGTTTCATCCGAAATCGAATCGCCTGGTGCGTAATATCAATCCAGCCGATCCCGACGAAGTGATCGCCGAGTTTCCGGCTGCAACGGCCGAAGATGTCGCCCGCGCCATCGACGCGGCGCAGGCGGCGTTTCGTAGTTGGCGAAAAACTCCCGGCCCCGAGCGCGGACGGGTGCTTTGGCGCGCCGCCGACATCGCGCGACGTAGAGTAGACGAGATCGCCCGCACGCTCACCCGCGAAGAAGGAAAAATTCTCAAAGAAGCTAAGGGCGAAGTGATGAAAGGCATCTCGCTGTTGGAGTTCTATGCCGGCGAGGGTTATCGCATGCACGGCATGACCTTGCCCTCCGAAGCGCGCGATACCTTTACTTACACGATTCGCCGTCCGCTCGGCGTCGTCGGCCTGATCGCGCCGTGGAATTTCCCCTGGGCGATCCCGGTTTGGAAATCCGCTCCGGCATTGGTCGCGGGCAACTGCGTGGTCTTCAAACCGGCTGAATTGACCCCGGCTACGGCGGCGCTGCTTACCGAGATTTACACGGAAGCGGGTTTGCCTGCCGGAGTGTTCAACATGCTAGTCGGCGCCGGCTCGGTGGTCGGCGAGGCCATGGTTCACTCGGCGGTGCTGCGCGCGATCTCGTTCACCGGTTCCAATGAAGTCGGCGGCGCGCTCTACGCCAAGGCGGCCGAGCGCGGCGCCAAGGTGACCTGTGAAATGGGCGGCAAGAACGCGGTCATCGTCATGGCCGACGCCGATCTCGACAAGGCGGCCCTCGCCATCCACGGTGGCGCTTTCGGTTCCACCGGCCAGCGCTGCACGGCGACTTCGCGCGTGATCGCGGCGCCGGCCGTCAAAGGCGCGCTCGTCGAAAGGCTGGTCGAAGCAGCGAAGAAAATCAAAGTGGGTCCAGGATTGGACGAGTCGGTCGATATGGGTCCCGCGGTCGATAACAAACAATGGAAAACCGATCTCGATTACATCGCCATCGGCCGGCAAGAAGGGGCGCGGCTGTTGCTCGGCGGCAAAGCGCCAGAGCAGCTTGGCAAGGGATTTTTCGTCGAGCCGACGATCTTCGACAACGTCGCGCCGACCATGCGTATCTTTAAAGAAGAAATCTTCGGCCCGGTGCTCGCCGTCACAACGGCAAGGAATCTCGACGAGGCGCTCAGCTACGCGAACGGGGTTGAATACGGACTCACGACATCCATCTTCACGGAAAACATCGACACGATCATGAACTTCGTCGAGGAAGTGGAAACCGGCATGGTGCACGTCAACGAGCCAACCATCGGCGGTGAAGCTCAACTCCCCTTCGGTGGCACCAAAGCCACCGGAGTAGGCGAACGGGAGATGGCGGTCGAGGGTCTGAACTTCTTCACCGAACTCAAAACCGTCTTCATCAACTACTCCGGCAAAGCGGAACGGTTGATGATTCGCTAAGCCCGCAGAGCGTACCGTGAGCTTTCGCGTCGTAACGCTTAACCTAGAGCGCAACGAAAAACGTTGGGAAGAGCGCCGCGAGCTCATAATTCAAGAATTGGGCAACCTGAAGCCAGATCTGCTCGCGCTCAACGAGGTCTGGCTGCCGATTCAGACAGCTCAATGGCTCCAGGATCGGGCCAAAGCGGAGTTCGGTATAAACTATTATTTACTGGAGCAGCCGAGAGCCGATAAGGCTTCACATCCGGAGGCTGAAGGGCTATTGACGCTATTGCCCGTGCTCCAGCAATCCCATCGTTTCTTTTCCGCGCGTGACACCGTGACACTCGTCGCTCGGCTTGAAATCGAACGTCGGCTCGTGGACGTCTACGTGACTCACCTCTACCCCGCGCGCCGCGACGACTCGCTACGGGTCGCCCAGGTCAAAGAGTTGTTGGCATGGCTTCATGAGCGCAATGATGTGGACGAAACGATAATCTGCGGCGACTGCAACGCGACTCTAGACAACGACTCGATGAATTCGATGGCAGAGCACTTTCGCCCCACGCAAAGTGAGCCGACCGCGTTTACGCCGCTATGCGAGATTGACGGAGAGCCGACTCATGCAGATTGGGAACGATTTGATCGCTGCATTGATTTCATCTGGGTATCGAAATCGATTCGCGTTCTCAAGAGCGGGCGCTGCTTCGACAAGCCTTTGGCTGCGGACGAGACTCTATGGCCCTCCGATCATGTGGGCGTATGGGCGGATTTGGAGTTCGTCTAAGGCCGTAGGTCGGGTTAGCGCAGCGTAACCCGACATTCCTCTGACACCGTCGAACTCAAACTTCTCGCACGCCGTATTCAACGGAGAAATTCCTGTCATCACGAAGCGGCTAAATGCGCTCCGTCGTCATCGTCGTGATCAACAATCTGCCGCGGAAAATGAATCCGCCGCGATATTGCGTCGCGATTATCGCGTCAAGAAAAGACTCCCGACCCCTTTTCCGACCGTTCAGATAAAAAAGCCCGATGACGTTCAAGGTTCAAACGTTCAAAGTTCAAGGCCAGAGAGCCGACCTTGAACTCTGAACGAACAATTTTAAATTTTTAATTTTTGTCCACCGGCGCCGCGCCCTGCCAGTGGCCGACGTCGACGATGATGCCCTCGGGGCCGCGATACTTGTCTTCAAAGTATGCCGTGCCGAGGTTAACTGCGCCGGCTTTCTCGGCCCCGGCGGCTTCCATCCGGCTAAACTGCTCCTGATCGTTCTCCGAGGAAAAGCCGATGTGGTCGATGCCCGCTTTCCCTCCCAAACCAGCGGCGAGCGGAAGAACCGTAATATTGACCGAGCCATCGCTCAGATCGATCGCGTTGTTCTTGCGTTTTTGAATCATCGTCATGCCCATGGCGTCGACAAAAAACTTCGCCATGGCGTCCACGTCCACTGCTCGATAAGCGATATGTCTAATTTTAGCCATGTCGTCCTCCTTTAAAAAACTTGTTTGGCGTCTGGAGTCTGACGTCTCGCGTTAAACCCTAGACTCTAGACCCGAAACTCTAAACTGCGCGGCGCGAACGCGCCGCTCTATCCGCCATAAAAAACCTTATCGCCCAAATCGCGCATCGCCAAGATCGCGTCATCGGGACGGCCCGCCGGCTGCACCGCGACGCCGGCATCTTTCACTTCGCCGACAAAAATTGAGTGATCGCCCATCTCGACCGTGTTGACCAGCGTGCATTCGACGAAGGCCGGCGCCTTTTCCAAGATCGGCGCGCCTAGCGAACCTTTGCGGAACGGCTCGCCGCCGATGGAATTGCCATCCCGCTCGAGCGGCTTAAAGAACGTGAACGCCTGCCCCTTTTGATCTTTCCCCAGCATGTTCAACGCGAAGGTTTTGCTTTCTTTAATGATAGCATGGACGCCGGAGTCGGCTTTCACACCGACGACCACCAGCGGCGGAGCAAACGCCGTCTGGGTAACCCAGTTGACCGTCGCTGCGGCCACCTTGCCATCCTTGCTCTCTGAAGTAAGCACGTAAATTCCGTACGGAATCATCCTGAGCGCGGTTTTTTTAGCATCAGCATCCATGAACGATCGTTCCTTTCAAATTTGTTTTTGACGCTCCGCGGTCAATCCGCGAAAGCGAACCGATTCTATGGGAGCCAAGCGAAATGCGCAAGCTGTGCGTCGATCAGGTAGTGGTTCAATTTGGGCTCAACGACACGTCTATGTAGGGGCGGACCTACGTGTCCGCCCTCTCGGAAGGGCGACCACACAGGGTCGCCCCTACAAGATTTTTGGGACACTGAACCACAACCGCCTATCGGACCAGAGCCGTCTCACTTCGGCGCCACACGAAATGCCACCGTCGCAAAGACATTACCGTTGACTTCAAACTCGCCCACCTCGGTCATCCCGAGCCCCGCGACGTGGGCCTGCATCGAGTGCGGATTGTTGCGCGCGATGAGCGCAACGCCGACTTCGAACTTGCCAGCCAGCTCTCGCTTCTGCGCTTCGTACAGCCCACGCAAAAATCCCTGCCGTCGACAATTGCGATCGATGCAGACCGGCCCATAGGCGTAGGTTTTATAGCTGCTCAGCAACTTGCCTTCGAAGTGAACTCGATCGTAAGACTCGATCATCTTGGCAACAACCGGGGAGCCGTGATCGAAGTCGTTGCGAAACGCGCACAGAAAGCCCGCCAGCACGCCATCGACGATGGCCACCGTGGTGCCGAGATCTTCCGCCATCGCCCGAGTCTGCTCCATGGTGAATACCGCCGAGAGGAAGCCATTCTTGCGTTCGTCTTCCGAAAGATTGGCGATGAAGTTAGCGGAATTCAGCCGGACGATGGCTGGGTAATCTCGCGGCCGCGCCCGCCTGAACTCGACATCCGTAAACGTCATCGGAATTCATTTGCCTCGACAAAATTACTCACCGCGTGGTATGTCGAGATAACCCTTGAACTCATGTTTCTTGAGTCCAAAAAAATTTGTCGTGACTTCCCGTACCACGGCCCGTTGGCCTGGTCGATAACTGAGCGGGCCGAGATATCGTGCCTCGACGGTTTTGCCGCTATCGAGTCGGACAAGCAAATAAACCACGGTGCCCGATTCCGTCGTTTCACTCCGGTGTGAAGTCACTGTTCCATTAATCTCCACGGAACGAATATTGACGCGCATCAGCGTCATCGATCCGAAGACCAACGCACCGCAGACGATCAAGAAGCCGATCTTCCAGCCGAGCAACAGTTGGTCACGGATGATCAGAAAACGCAGAACATCTTTGTAAGTACGCATGCAATCGCAGATTGCTTCCTCGCATCAGTTGGCACCGGGCCGGCTTCCTGAATGCCCCGAGCGCCCGCCGCCCGTCCCTTTCTTGAACATCTCCGCGCAGAAACCGCCGAGCGCGCCAGCCGGGATCGCAGCCGCGGCGGATAGGGCCATGAACCATTCAGGGAGTGCGCTCTCCTCGCTGCCGGACTGCAAGGCTAATCCAAGAATGATCGAACCTATGCCGACCAGCGCGCCATGTTTCATTTCCAGCGCGCCGGCTTTGTAAGCGGCGTAAAAGCCGCCGATCAGCGTGCCTAGGGAGCCGAGCAACAACGTTGCAACCAGCCCTTCACTAGTGGACCAATAGGCCGCCGCTTCGTCCCCGAAGGCGGCACCCTTGCTTACGCCCGGCGCGACGTAAAACGAATAATACAGGCTGATGAGGGCGAAAGTTGCAATGGTGTCGACAACCACTCCCATGAGAATCGCCCGAAATTGGATGCCGGTAAAAAATCCCGTCGGTTCGATGGGTTTCGGCGGTGAACTAGTTGGTCGCGGATCGTATTGCATGAATTGGTCAACTTTCTCCGAACGCGGCGTCCTGGTTAAAGCGGTAAAGCTCGCCTTTGATCGGCGTGATCTCCCGCTGCGGCTGAGCCAGGCCGATTGAATACCCGACCAGCAGCGCCAATATTAGCGTGAGCGCCCTGCGCGCTTGAATCACCGTCCCGCTCCGTTTAGCTTAAACATTGAGTCTCGCCGCCCTTTGAGAAAATAGCTTCTCATCGGGTGCAAAGGCAAGCCGATCATGTTTTATCGCTACCAGTACGAAGCCGAGTTTTATCCGACCCTGAGCCGCTTGCCGCTCGATCTCCGCCGCAAGCTCGATGTCACGGGGATCAAATTATCGCTGAAAGATTGGCAGGCGTTTAGCTTCGAAGAACGAACCGTCCTCTGCCATCTGCCGTGCGAAACCGATGAAGAAGCCCAAGCGCTCAGCAACTATATCGACTTCTTGTCGCGCCGATACACCGGCAAACCGATTGAAAAAATCGCGCCGTTGGATGCCTCGCTGTGGCAACCCTCCGCCGTGCCTCACGCGGTCAGCGAACGAAGCGTGGCGCTCAATCGTACCGTCACGCTCGATCGCTGGCGCCGCTGGCCGTCACATGATCGTTATGCGCTGTACAAGACGGCGCTTTCAAAAAGTCAGCCCGAGGCCTTCGAACAGCTTCTCGGTCAAGTTCTGAGCCGCGCCGAAAGCTGAACAACCATGGCTAAACTGAAATCCAACGACACGCTGCTCTCCCGGGTTGCCCCCTTTGGCCTGATCGGTCAGACCCAGCCGCAGCATTACCGTGAGATGTTCGGCGTCCTGTGGGAAAATCGCAAAGAGATTCCCTACGCTTGGAACGTGCTCAACCACGGCGTGTGCGACGGCTGCTCGCTCGGCCCCTATGGCCTGCGCGACAACGTGCTCGACGGCGTACACCTGTGCATGACGCGGCTCAAACTGCTTAAGCTCAATACCATGCCGGCTCTCGCTATGTCGGTGATGGCAGACGTGGCAAACTTGAGAAAAATGGGCCCGGAGCAACTCCGCTCTTTGGGCCGCCTGCCTTATCCAATGATCCGCCGCAAAGGCGAACGCGGCTTCGCGCGGGTCAACTGGGACGACGCGCTCGTCGCCGTCTGTAAATCGATTCACGACACCGCACCCCATAAGATGGCCTTCTACGCCAGCTCGCGCGGCCTCACCAACGAAGTCTATTACGTTTTCCAAAAGCTCGCCCGCGTGCTCGGCACCAACAACGTCGACCATTGCTCGCGTCTGTGCCATGCCGCCAGCGACACTGGCTTGAATGCGACGCTCGGCGGCGGCGCGCCGACCTGCTCATTGGCGGATTTCATCGGCACCGATTTATTGATCCTTTTTGGCACCGATCTCGCCAACAATCAGCCGATGACGACCAAATACATGCATTTCGCCAAGAAGGCCGGTACCCGCATCGTTGTCGTCAATCCGACGCGCGAGTATAGTCTGGAACGCTCCTGGGTGCCGTCGGTGGCCGGCAGCGCAGTATTTGGCACGAAGTTAATGGACGATTTTTTCCAAGTGCGCGTCGGCGGCGACATCGCGTTCATCAACGGTGTCGTGAAGGAGCTGATTGAATCGAAACGGGTCGAGCAATATTACATCGACCAACACACGATGGGATTTAGCGCGCTCAAGGACGCGCTCGAGCAGCAGAGCTGGGAAATGCTGGAGCAACGTGCGGGCGTCGCCCGCGGCCAGATGCAGCGCTTCGCCGACTTATTTAGCCAAGCGCGCACCGCGGTTCTGGTCTACGGTATGGATTTCACCCAGCATGAATTCGGCGTCGATAATGTGAAAGCTATCGTCAATCTCGCGCTGTCGCGCGCCATGCTCGGCCGGGAAAAATGCGGCATCATGCCGATCCGAGGCCACAGCGGCGGCCAAGGCGGCGGCGATTGCGGCTCAGAGCCAGACAAATTCCCCGGCGGTTTCGCCGTCAACGACGACAGCGCCCGGCGCTTTTCCAATCTTTGGCATCATCCGATACCGGGGAATCCTGGTCTAAAAGTGCCAGACATGATCGAAGCCGCGCACCGCGGCGAGATCAAGTTTCTCTATTCGATCGGCGGCAATCTGTACGAACCCATGCCCGATCCAGAGTTCGTCGCCGCGGCGCTCAACAAAGTGCGCGTGCGCGTGCACCAGGACATCGTGCTGAACACGTCAATGTTGCTCGACGCTGAAGAGGCGGTGGTTTTGCTGCCCTGCCAAACCCGCTACGAACAACGCAGCGGCGGAACGTCAACCAACACGGAAAGGCGAATTCGTTTCACGCCGGAAATTCCCGGTCACCCGATCGGCGAAACCCGGCCAGAGTGGGACATCCCGGTTCAGATCGGTCGAAAATCGATGCCCAACGGCGACAAACTGTTTCCCTTCGACGATACTCAAAGCATTCGCGAAGAGATGGGCCGCGTCATGCCAATTTACCAAGGCATTGAAAAGTTGAAAAAAGAGGGCGATCAGCTTCAGTGGGGCGGGCCGTTTCTCTTCAAAAACGGCTTCACCAGCATGCCCGACAACCGCGCGACATTTAGCGCCCTCGATCCGCCCCATCGCAGTGTGGTGGATTGAAAAATGTCGGACGATGCCAAGAATTATCGTTGCGAAGTTGTTATAATAAACACCCATGACCCAAAAGCGGCAGCGCAAGAATATCACGAGCAGGATTATTCGCCCCGGTGATCCTCTGCCCGAGGACGATTATTGGGACAAGTTTACGCCCGAACAACGGATGAATGCCGTTTGGGAATTGACTCTGTTGTGCCTAGCTTGGCAACCGAACCGAGCCGATGAACCAAGACTTCAAAGATCTATTAGCAGAATTCAACGACCGACAAGTTGAGTATTTGATCGTCGGTGCGCACGCTCTGGCCGCCCATGGCCACGTCCGTGCAACCCAAGACCTCGACATTTGGATCCGAGTAAACATGAATCTAACGGTAGGGTGTGTTCCACGCACCTCTTGGTGCCCGTAGCGCACCTACATGTGAGGAGATGTAATGATCCAACCTACCCTCAAAATTCTCGCCTTCGACGTCTTCGGCACGGTCGTCGATTGGCGATCGAGCGTCATTGCCGAAGGCGAGCAGCTAGGAAAGTCAAAGGGGATCAACATCGACTGGGCTGCGTTCGCGGACGCGTGGCGGGCAATTTATCGCCCTTATATGGATCGTGTGGGAACCGGCGAGTTACCGTGGACCAAGCTCGACGACCTGCATCGCATGATGCTCGCCGAGACTCTGAAGAAATTCAACATACAGAGCCTCAGCGATGACGAAAAAGATCATCTCAATCGCATTTGGCATCGGCTCAATCCCTGGCCCGATTCCGTGCCGGGACTGCAACGATTAAAATCACGGTTCGTTATCACGACCTTGTCCAATGGCAATATCTCACTGCTGACGAACATGGCGAAACACGCCGGTCTGCCCTGGGATTGCGTCTTGTCAGCTGAAAACGTCCGCCGCTATAAACCGGACCCAGCGGTTTATTTGCTGGCACCGCAACTCTTCGATTTGAAGCCCGAGCAAGTCATGATGGTCGCCGCGCATGAACACGATCTTCAGTCCGCGCGAAAACATGGGCTCCGCACCGCTTTCGTC
>CAYZJE010000160.1:0-2272 GCA_964478485.1 uncultured Syntrophobacter sp.
CGCCGCGCACGAAGATCGGCTCCACCGTCAAACCCTGCTCTTTGAAAAAGCCTCTATGATTGGCGATGCGGAAGGGGAGTTGGGCGTTCCACGAGAGACTGACGAAGACGACGCGGAGATTTTTCTTTTCTTGGGCGTGGACTGACGGGAAGAATCAGACGGATGGGACATATAGGACAAATACTAAAGAGGCTAGATTGGTTCGGCTCATGATCGTCTTACGGCTCGATCTTGATGATCGACGCGCCGATGCCGTCGATGGACGTCTTGCCGTCAGCGGCTAGATTGTCGCGGCGCGGCGTATCGAAGTTGCTGACATAAGCGGTGGCCTCGACGAAGACTACGGAAGTGGGAAATTCAAGAGGCCCTTTGCTGTCGTTTTTTTGCACGTCGAACGCGCGCCCATCCGGTTGCACGAGCACCACGGCGTTGCGTTCGTTGGCGGCGACCCACAGATTTCCCTGGGGATCGAACGACGGTCCATCCGCACCTTCGAGCAGGGCGGTTTGAGTCATCAGCACGGGCTGTCCGGCTTTGCCATCGTTGCCGATGGCGAGCTTCCAAATCGCGCCGCGCGCAGTGTCGGTGATGTAGAGTGTGGTTCCTTGCTTATCGAAAGTAAATCCATTGGCAGTGACCGCCTGTTCGGATTTACCGTCGGGGAGGACGCGCGTATGCAGGACAATTTGCGCCACGACGTCGGCGCGCCCGCCTTCGGGCCCTGTGCGATAGATTCTACCGTTGCGTCCGCCGCTGACATAGAGATTGCCGTTCTTGTCGAAGCCGATGCCGTTGGCGCCTTCGGTCTCGATGGCGAAGGTCTGGGCGATGCCCGGATCGTCGGGATCGAGATTGCGCTCGCGAATGCGCAGCACTTCTTTGAAGCCGCCGGCGGTCAAGTAGAGATCGCCGGCCTGATTAAAGACAATACCGGAAACATCGGCGCGGACTTTCTTGCCGCCGATATTGCGCTCTTGAACCTTGCCCACGACGACCAGTTTGGGATTTTTTGGATCGATGCGCCAGACGTTGCCGCTGACGCGGTCGCAGGCGTAGAGCATGCCTTTGTGATCGGCGGCGATGCTTTCGACAATCACGGTTTGCTCGGCGCTCTTTGGATCGAAATCGATGAGCACCGAAACTTTGGCGGCGTGAACGGTGGTGCCGACAATCAGCGCCGCGACAAACAACAGCAGTCCGGAGAAATTACCCATGATCGTCAGTTTCCTCTTTTCGGCCAGCTTAGCGCTTGTTCTCTAACTCTTCTTTGACTTCGCGCATCAAGCGCAAGCTTAGGACTTTTTCCACCGGCACTTCTTCTTTGATCTTGAGCGGCGCCTTGACGTCGAACTCGATCACGTTCTTGATGCCTTGTGCCGTCGGCAAGCCGGGGACGCCGTCGGGCAGCGCCTTGGCGAAGCGGCGAATGCCTTCGACGACCAAGGGGCGGCCCATGTTGCCCATGGGCAATTTTTTCAGCGCGATGTCGGCCGCTTCTTCGGGCCGCTCGCGGATGAACATCAATGCGCGCGCCATGGCGCGCAGCCACCTTTTGATGTCATTGGGCTTCTCGGCGATCATTTTGTCGCTCGTCATGAAACCTTGAAAGGGAAACGGAAACAGATCGCCGACGAAAGCGAGCGTGCGGAGACCTTCTCTTTCGCCGAGCAGTGACTCATCGGCGTTGACCACCGCGGCACTGAACGCTCCCGTCTTCAACGACAGGATTGTGCTGGTGGTGCTGCGCGACGGCATCGCAATGCGCGTGATATCGCGGCTGGTTAACCCTTCCCGTTCGACTAGCATCGTAATCAAGGTGTCTTGGGTGTCGCCGATGGTGCCGACCGCGACGCGTTTACCTTTGAGATCGGCGATCTTGTGAATTTCCGCGGCGGCAAGCAGGTACCAGGTCACTTTCTCGGTCTGAAACATCACCGCCTTGATCGGCGCGCCGCGCAACGCTGCGCGCATGCCGGTGCCGCCGGCGCCGCTGTAGTCGACGTTGCCGCTGACCAGTGCGGCGATGGCCGTGGCGCCGGGAATAACGATGGTTTCGTTCTCCAAACCTTGGTCGCGAAAAAAACCTTTTACCTCGGCAACGGGGATGCTGAGATAGTTGAGCGTCGCCCGCGGCACCACGGTGCGGACGGTTTCCGCAGGAGTTTTGAGGGGGAATAGGACGAATGTGGCTAATAGGACGAATATCTTCATGAGCGTGTTCTCAGCGGGAGAGTTCCGGCGCACTTCGTCGAGCAGGCGGTTTCAAGCCCCA
>CAYZJE010000161.1:0-13329 GCA_964478485.1 uncultured Syntrophobacter sp.
CGTTGGCGACACCGGCGCGCCGACGGTGCGCATGAGACTGATCCGAGCCGGCAAACCGGTCGCGGGCATCGCGCGCGAGCCCGAGCCCAAAGGATTTCTCGCCAAACCGCAATTGGTCGAGGCGATGCGGCCCAAGGATAACGAAATAGTCTTCGAAAAATTTATTCCCAATGCGTTTCTCGGCACGTCCTTCGAGTGGACGCTGCGCAGCCACAACATCAAGACGATCGTGTTTAGCGGCGTCAATATCGCCACCGGTATCATTGGCACATCCCGCGAAGCGATTTGCCGTGGTTTCTATGCTGTGGTTGCGAAAGATTGCTGCGGCACCAATTCGCCGGAAGATTACGCCGCCGCCGTGAACTACCTGGAAAAGATTTTTGATGTGTTCGATTCGAGCGCGATCATCGATTCCTGGAAGCGAAGAAAAAACGGAAGCACTCGCTGATGGTGCGCTTCGGTTTTTTGGTTGTGCCCGTGCCAGCCGAATTCAACAGGTTTCTGAGAAACCCTCTCGGAGTCCTTCGACCGTTCGAGAAGCCTCGCGGCAGGCTTCCTCGACGGCCTTTAGTTCCGAGCCCGTCGAGGAATCAGGACGAACGGGAAGGGTCTGAAATGATCGAAAGTTTTTTCCGTTCATGCTGAGCTTGTCGAAGTATGTTCCACTTGTTTTGGCAGCCTGCTACGCGTACAGTGACGGCGCCATGTTGGATTTGATCCCTTCCTCGGCCAGCGCCGTTTCGTAAATTTGTCTGATCTCCGGCTCTTCTTCTTTGTAGTCGATGCAGTCGCCGCCTTTGCTGACGCTCAGCGTGGTCTTGTATTTTCCTTCCACGCCAAAGCTGCCGCGCAGCGCCAGATAACGCGTGGGCGCCGTGCTGGTCGGAAAATGAAAATGAAACCATCCGGCAGGCGGCACGATGATGGTTCCCTTCTTCCACGGAATCGTCATTTTCTCATGCTCTTTTCCAGTTGGCCACATGAGCGAGTAACCCTTGCCGTTGAGCAATATGATATGGGCCCCGCCGCCGTGCCTATGGGCGCGTTTGTATTTTCCCACTTCGAACTCCGCGGCGTGACAAATCACCGTGTTGTTGGATAATTTGAAATGCATGCTGGCAAAACCCTCGCCGGCGCCGGGCATCTTCTCGACTTCGACGGTGCGCACATCGGCGATGAAATTGGTTCTGAGCGTGTTTGAGCGCGCCGGCTCTTTGCCGGCCTCGAAGTCCTCGACCGAGTTCCAGCGCGCATAACTATCGTCCCAGCCGAGGGGCGTGGTTTTGGTGCTGAAATAATCTTCTTCAGCATTGAATCGGTTCCTGAACACGTAATCGTTATGAAATACCAAGTCGAGGTCGCGGAATAAGTTGAGAACCGTGGGCGCCATGGTCATGGCGATAAATTTCGCCGATTTGTCGCCTTGGCCGTTGAAGTGCTGATACCAACAATTTAATGGCGGCGAGAACAGACTGCCTTCTTGCCATTCAAAAGTCCGTTTGGCGCCGCCCTCGGTCCACACTGTGGTCGCGCCGCGCCCTTCGAGCACATAGACTTGTTCTTCATAAAAATGGCGTTGGGGTTTGAGCTGTCCGCCGGCAGGAATTTCACAGAGATAAAAATCGTTGATCTCCTCAGAACCGACCAAATTGATAAAGCAGCCTTTGCCGCCTTTGCGTTGCCAGGGACCCAGCGTGAGTGTTTCAACGTCTGGTACCGAGTATCCCTCGAAAACCGGCACTTCCTCGCTGTCCTGCCACTGTTTATAAAATGTTCTTTTGACCTGGCGCACCTGGCCGGCGGCGTCGATAAAATATTTTCGTTCCATTTAACTGCCTCCTCAAACGATGTTGTCTTGCGATTGTCGATGGGTTGAAATTCTGCCGACAAACTCGCGTTCACCCTTCGACAGGGCTCAGGGCGAACGGGGACGGGACTGATAATCTTAAGAACTTTCCGTTCATGCTGAGCCTGTCGAAGCATTCCTATGGATTTTTCAGCAGAATCACGTTTACTACCGTGACCCCGGTAGGCCGAGAATCTTGGCGTGCTCTTCGCTGTACTGCTCGGATTTTAGCGCGCAGTCCGCGCCGCACACCGCCATATATTTTCCTTTGGCCATGGGGTATTTCCTCGAGGTTGGAATCCACGGGAAGCCGCGATAGCTGGTTTTCTCGATCAACGGCTGGGCGCGGGTCGCCAGCCACACCGCAAAGAGCTGAGTGGCGGCTGGCGTGGTCGACCAGCGCACGATATGCATCTCGGTGGTGATATCGAGCACGTAGGGGTCGGGCAGAACGAAAACTAAGGGCGCGCCCTCGTCGATCATCGGCATGGCGTTGTGGTAGTTTGCCGCGCAACTGATGGCGTACTCCCCGGCGGCGACTTTTTCCAAGTTTTCACCCATGCCGCGATTGAGCACGACTTTGTTGGCGACGAGTGCTTTGAGCCACTTCAAAAACCACTCCCTGGTTTTCGGGTCATGTTGGAAAGCCGCCAGAGTCGAGCGCGGATCGTAAATTATTTTTCCGCGCCACTTGGGGTCGACGCAGTCCTCCCAGCCTTTCGGCGCCTGGTCGGCGCGAATCAGATTCTTGTTATAAGCGATACCGCGCGCCCCGCCGGTGCTGGCGAGATAAAGCCCTTGCGGGTCTAGGCTGCGTGGATCGGGCTGATGCCAGCCTTGGGGCAGGAAGCGAAAAAGGTCTTTGTAGGGGAAGCGGGGCGTCAAGAACATTTTCTCCTTGATGTATTCGGGCCACAGCTCGTTAGAAATGAACGGGATGTCGATATCCGGCGCGCGCCCCGATCGGTACTCCATCAACATGCGCTGCATCTGTTCGACGGTGCGCAGCCGGACGAAAGAGATCGCTTGAATAAACGGAAAGTCTTTCTTGAATTCTTCGAGGACTGGTTTCGCTTGAGCATCGGTCCAGGTGATGCCGATGATCAATTTGCCGCCTTTTTTTTCGACCTCGCTCTTGGCCGCTTCGACAAGCTGAGTAAACGAATTGGCCTGGGCGTTCGCTTGGCAAGGCAGGAAGGCGATGCTCAGAATCAGATATCCTGGCGCAAGTACGCTGATCATTCGTGCCAATCTCATCGGCACACCTCCGTTATCGAACCTGTTCGCGAAAATAAAAGTCAGAATTACCCTTTGGTAGTTCCCGTTGTCAAGGACTGGTCGATTATCGCGCGGAATCAAAAAAGAAAAAGGGGTCACCCATTAAGCAGCATTAAACTTTCAAAGTGGGTAGGGTGCGCTTGCGCACCATCCGATCCGTCGGTGCGCAAGCGCACCCTACGAACACTAATTTCTCGCAGCTTGCTACCGGGTTGTTCTCCAACAAAATCCGATTGACAGCGCCATAACGTTTGATAGATGCTCGGCGAAAGGGGATCGCCGCAAAGCTATTAGGAGGTGGATATGGTAGTCATGGTTGGACGTATAAGAATCGTTTTCGCCGCGCCAGTTTTACTCATTCTGCTCGTCATACTGATTCCGCTCGCAATCGAAGCCGCCGAAAAAACCATCGCCGATCGAAGTCTCGCCGATCTTGTTGATGGCGCCAAGAAAGAGGGGAGGCTGGTGGTCTGGGACACTACGAGAGGGAAGGGCAAAGAGCATTTCCGCGCCTTTGAGAAAAAATATCCCTTCATCAAAGTCGAGCAGGCGTTGGTGCACAGCGATGAAGTCGTGCAAAAGATCACTATGGAGCAGCGCGCTGGGCGGGCGCCCACGGCGGACGTGATCGCTTGCAACAGCGTGTCTTACGAACAAGGCAAAATTGACGGCGTTTTTACCAGCTTTCCATGGCGCAAAGTATTTAAAGACATTCCCGCCCAGGCGGTCGACAAAGATAGTGTCGGCGTCGGCGCCTATGGAAACATTTGGACCATGGCCTACAACACCAAACTGGTGCCCAAGGAAAAACTGCCGAAGAGTTACGACGATCTGCTCAACCCGGAATGGCGCGGTAAATTGGCCGTTGATATTCGAGTCAACCCTTGGGCCTATATCGCATCCTCAGGGGTTTGGAGCGTTGAAAAAGCTGAAGCCTACGTGAAAAAACTCAAGGACAATCAACCGAAGTTTGGCCGCGGCGGCACGGCCATCGCGCAGCTCTTGAGCGCCGGCGACTTTCACATCGCGCCGGTTTATTTGTTCAACATTATCGAAGCGCGCAAGACCGGCGCGCCGATCGACTGGATTCCCATGGAACCGATCGGCGGCAATATCGCCGGGCGCGCGATTCCAAAGGGCGCGACGCGCGTCAATGCCGCCGTGCTGTATATCGCCTGGCTGGTATCTCCCGAGGGTCAAAAAGTTTACGAAGATACCGAAGGCCGGGCGCTGCCCTATGAAGGGTTGGGCACTGAAATGTCAAAGATGCTGACCGGCAAAAAACTTGGCGTGATCGGTTGGGGCGATACCGAGAAAGCGCTCAAGCATGATGACATCGAAGACAAACTCATGACGCTGATTGGCTCGAAGAAATGACCTCACAGCTTCAGGCATCTTAGTGCAAGACGAATCATCGTCCTTCGTCATAAGTCGGTCCGCACGCCGCTTTGCCTGGCCTCAATGGTCTAACTTTTTGATCCCAAGCCTGGTGGGTTTGGTCGCCTACCTGGTCGTCGTGCCGCTGGCGCTGTTGATTATCGGTGGCTTCATCCGCGGTGGTCCCGGCACTTTTAGCCGGCTCACCTTTGCCAACTATATCCGCGCTTACGGCAGTCCGGCGCTCTTGGAGTTGTTTTACAATTCATTTGTATTTGCCGCGGGATCGGTGTTGCTCGCCTTGCCCGTGGCGGTCTTGTTCGCTTGGCTGATCGAACGCACCAACACGCCGCTGCGCACCGTCGCCTATGCGCTCGTCATTGCGCCGGTGGCGATGCCCGGCATGTTGCTGTCGATGGCTTGGGTGCTGCTCTTGAGTCCCAACGTCGGCATCATCAATAAGGCCGCGATGTTTGTCTTCGGCCTTGAAAACCCGCCGTTCAACATCTATTCGCTGGGCGGCATGATCTTCACCGAAGGGCTGCGACTGGTGCCGACGACATTTTTATTATTGGCCGGCGCGTTTCGCGCCATGGACCCTTCGCTCGAGGAAGCGGCGTTGGTGTCGGGGGCGACCAAGTGGATCACCAGCACGCGCGTTACGCTGCGCATCATGCTGCCGGCGATCCTCACGGCGAGCATTTATGTCTTCATGACTGCGATCGAAAGCTTTGAGATTCCCGGAGTGCTCGGCCTGCGCAATGGCATTCTCGTATTTAGCTCGAAAATCTATTACGCGACGACCTCCACCTACGGCGGCGGTGCGAACTACGGCGAGGCGAGCGCGCTCAGTTCGACTTACCTGGTGATCAGCATTTTTCTGATCTACCTTTACCAGCGATCGACCCGGCGCAGCGAAAGGTTCGCCACGGTCACCGGTAAAGGGTATCGCCCAAGGTTGATCGATCTCGGCATCTTGAAATATTTCGCTTTAGGGTTTTGCTTCTGTTACTTTTGTCTCGCCGTGCTGTTGCCGATCCTCATCATGTTCTGGGCGAGTCTGATCCCTTTCTATCAGGCGCCGTCCATGGAAGCCCTCTCGGTGGCTTCGCTGGCGAGCTACAGCGACTTGCACAATGATCCTGAGGTCGCCAAGGCGGTGGTCAACACTTTTTGGCTGATGCTCGGCTCCGCCACGATCACCACGCTGCTCGCCGCCGCGGCCGCCTGGGTGGTGTTGCGTTCCAAATTTTCCGGGCGGCGCGTGCTCGAGGTTCTGACGTTTCTACCGCACGCGGTGCCGAGCGTGGTTTTGGCCTTGGCGCTGATTTACGTTTATCTCACCTTGGGTTTTCTACCGATTTATGGCACGTCGCTGATCATCCTCGTCGGCTTCGTCACGACCTACCTGCCGTTCAGCACGCGCACGCTGAGCGCGAGCATGATCCAGATACACAAGGAGCTTGAAGAGGCCGGGCGGGTGAGCGGCGCGACTTCGGCGACTGTCTTCAGCCGAATCGTCGTGCCGCTGATGCTGCCGACCATGGCCGGCGTTGCCATTTGGGTCGCCGTCCATGCGATGCGCGAGCTGTCGATGGCGCTCATGCTCAACTCGACATCGAACAACGTCATTTCCTTTCTCATCTGGTCCCATTGGGAAGCCGGCGACCTGCGCCACGCATCGGCGTTGGGTGTTATGTTAATCTTAATCATGCTGGCGATGACCTTTAGCGGCCGCTATCTCGCGACTAGAGGAATGAAAGTGAGATAATTTCTATGCTGATCGCTTTGCCTTATCCGACCATGACTTTTCTGCCACTGTTGGTAGCCGAGGAGAAAGGTTTCTTTAGCGCTGAAGGCGTCAGCGCCCATTGCGTGCAAGTGCAGAGCCATGGCGGCCAGACGCTGGCGCAGCTGGTCGACAAAGGGGAGGTCGGATTCCTCTGCTCGTTGACCAATGCCATGGAAGCGGTGTTGGGCCACGGTCACGCGCTTAAATTTTTATGCGCCACGACGCTGACAAAGTTTCCTTGCGTGGCGCGTCCGGAGATCGGCACGATCGCCGACCTCAAAGGGAAAAAAATAATGTCCGGCGGCGGCCGCTCGAACACCGATTTCCGCTTTCTCTGCTCGCGCTACGGCTTGCGGCCTGGTATTGACGTTGAAGTCGTGCAGGGCGACAGCGTCGGGCGCGCCAAGGCGTTCGAAGACCCGACCATCTCGGCGGTGTTCGCGCGCAGCCAGTTTCTATATTGGGGCACCAAGGCGGGCTTCAAGCCGCTTTACTATCCCGATCCGGGCATGGGTTGGTACGAAGGCGGATTGGCCGCCGGCGTTTCCTTAATCAAACAACAACCGGAGACCGTGCAGAAGATAGTCACCGCGGTGGTCCGGGCCACCGAATATTTGAAAACCCACGAGTCAGAAGCGGTCGATGTCGCGCTCAAACGGATTGCCAATCTCACTCGTGACGAAGCCGAAGGCAATTATAAAATTCTCCGCGAAGGTTTTGTCGGCGAGCTTGAGCCGTCGGTGATCGACTATATGGCGACCGTGGTCGGCACAATGAAATCCACCGACCGGCGCGTGACTCTTGAAGAGGTTACCGATCTGTCGTTTCTCCGCGCCGCGCGCCGGCGCTTGAATGCCTGACAATGCCGCGGTGATTGACGCTACTTCGCGCCGGGCAACTTGAGAATCTTGGCATGTTCTGGGTCGTATTTGTCGGCCGACAAACGCAAACAATCCGGACCGCATACGGCGATATATTTTTTTTGCGCCATGGCGTATTTGCGCGAGGTTGGGTCCCAGGGAAAGCCGCGATAGCCGGACTTTTCCACCACCGGCTGAGCCTTAGTGGCGGCCCACAGAGCAAATAGTTGGGTGGTCGCCGGCAGCGTCCATTTGGTGACAAACATCTGGGTGCCGAGCTCCAGCGGGATTGGATCGGGGAGCACAAAGCCAAGCGGCGCGCCCTCATCGATCATCGGCATCGCGTTATGATAATTGGCGGCGCAGTTGATCGGGAATTCTCCCGCCGCGACCTTCTGCAAGTTTTCATCCATGCCGCGGTTGAGCACGACTTTGTTTTCCAACAGGCCTCGAAGCCATTTCAGATGCGCGTCGCGGGTCTTAGGATCATGCTGCAAGGAGGTGAGCTTGGGGCGCGGGTCATAGAGAACTTTGCCGCGCCACATGGGATCTAAGCAGTCTTCCCATCTTTTCGGCGCTTTGTCCGGCGGCACCAGCGTGTTGTTATAGGCGATGCCGCGCACCGCGCCGGTGGTCGAGAGAAAATAGCCGTTCGGATCGATCACGCGGGGATCGAGCGCGGGCCAACCCTGGGGCAACGCTTTGGCCAGCCTTTGATATTCGAAGGGCGGTTTTACGAACGCGCCGGCCTCGTGATAGGTTGGCCACACTTCGTCCGAGATTGTCGTCACGTCGATCTGCTGCGGCCGTCCCGCTTTATATTCCATCAGCGCGCGCTGGGCTTCTTCGACGGTGCGGACGCGCTCGAACTTAGCCTCTTTGACGAACGGAAAATCCTTTTTGAACTCATCGACAATCGCTTTGCCTTGGGGATTGGTCCAGTTGAGCGCGATGATCACCTTGCCGGATTTCTTGGCGACTTCACTTTTCACCAGCTCGACCAGTTGATTGTAAGGATCGGCGGGTTGGGCGAACAGCGGTGCACAGCCGGCAATTAATATTACAACGGTAACGCCTAGCATTTGTCGCCATGTATTCATCGGAGTTCTCCTGTTCGTGCGACGATCGATATGCGAAAACTAACTCGGCAGAGGTAAGCCTGTCAATCGCCAAGGCGGCGATTTGACTCATCGCAGCACCGGTAGTAACTATGCTGGATTACTCCACGCGCACAGCAAAGGAACTTAGCACCATGGCCAAGTTGACTTACCAGGAATACGCCTTCGAAGAATTCGTCGCCACGGAAGAACCGTTTTATCTACCCGTCGGTCATGAAGTGGAGGTGTTTGAAGCTGCCTACGCGAAAAAACTTCCGGTGCTGCTCAAAGGCCCCACCGGTTGCGGCAAGACGCGTTTTGCCGAGTACATGGCGCACCGCCTCGGTCCAGTGCCGTTGATCACCGTCGCCTGCCACGAGGATCTCACGGCGACGGATTTGGTCGGCCGCTACCTGCTCGAAGGTCAGGAAACCCGCTGGCTCGACGGTCCGTTGACCCGCGCCGTCAAAGCGGGCGCAATCTGCTACCTCGACGAAATCGTCGAGGCGCGCAAGGACACCACGGTGTTAATCCATCCGCTGACCGATCATCGGCGCATCTTGCCCATCGAGCGGCGCGGCCAGGTGGTTCAGGCGCATGAAAAGTTTCTCCTGGTGATCTCTTACAATCCCGGCTATCAAACCGTGCTAAAAGATTTAAAGCACAGCACGCGCCAACGCTTCGTGGCCATCGAATTCGATTATCCGCCCGAGGAACGCGAACGGGAAATTATCCGCCATGAGAGCGGCTTATCGGAAGAAGACGCCGGCAGTCTGGCCCGCTTGGGCGCGAAAGTGCGTAACTTGCGCGAGCATGGGCTTCAAGAAGGGGTCAGCACGCGTTTGCTGATTTACGCGGGACCATTGATGAGCACGGGCACGTCGCCGCGGCTCGCCTGCCAGGTTGCCGTGGTGCAAGCGCTCACCGACGACAAAGAAGTCGCGCAGAGCCTGCAAGAAGTCGTCGACGCGATCTTTCCGGGGTAGGGGGTTGCTAAAAAAACTCTTTCGGAGTCCTTCGACGGGCTCAGGACGATCGGAAATAGATCTGAACTGGTTGATTAAAATCCGTTCACGCTGAGCTTGTCGAAGCGTGTTCCACAGTTGCTCAGCTGCATGCTCGCGCGATTCACGCGGTGATCTTCGGATAGGCCGTGAGCAGACTGATCGGCAGGTCTTCGACACGGGTGACGACTTCATAGGGCAAGTCTTCGCACATGGCGCGCATGTAATCAGCGCCTTCCTTATCGACGGTCAAACAGAACGGGCGAATCTTGCGGCGCACTGCTTCGCGCAGCGCCTGGCGGGTGTCATTGACCGCGTAGTCCTGATCGTTGGCGTCGCGGCCGTAATCGCGGTCGTAGGGCCGGCCGTCGCTGACGAGAAATAGCAGGCGGGTCTGCGCTTCGACCCGCTCGAGTTTTCTCACCGCGTGGCGGATCGCCGCGCCCATGCGGGTGGCGTGGGCCGGCGCGATGCCGTCGACCCGGCGCGCCACGCGCTGGCTCAACGGTTCGGTGAAGTCTTTGACGACGTGAAACTCTACGTCGCCGCGGCCGCTGCCGGAAAAGGCATAAACCGCGTAGCTGTCGCCGATGCTTTCCAGCGCTTGGAGCAAGACGATGGTCGCCTGCTTCTCGATATCGATGGTGCGCTTGCGCAGCGGTTTGCCGCGCTCGTCGACGCCGCTGGCGATTTGGCGCAGATACTGGCTGTAGCTCTGCGCGGTTGCCAGGGTCGGTCGAACCGCGTGGGCCGCTTCCAGCTGGACGTACTCGTTGGTGGTCGCGCTCATGTCGAGCAACAGGGCGACGGCGACGTCGCGCTGGGTGCGCTCGCGCCGCCAGTAAATCTTTTCCGACGGCGTGACGCCGGCCTGGAGATCGACGACAAGATCGACCAGCTGGTCTAGATCCACGTCCTCGCCGTCGTAGCGGCGCGTCACCTTGCGAAACAACTCGGGTAAGAAGTGCTCGAACCGGGCGCGCACCTGGCCGACCAGCCAACGGTATTCGCTCAGCGTCTCGGTATAGAAATCCGAGGTGCCTTCTTCCATGATACGTTCGCGCACCCGGCACCAACGGTCCTTGAACGCACCGGCGCGAAAATCCCACTCAGGATAGAGGTAGCAAAAGGGCTCGTCGCGTTGCAGCGGGCCATCGGTCTCGCTTTCGATGAGCTCGTCCGGCGGCTGATCATCGGCGTTGGCTTTTTGCTCTTTGCGGTCGAGCAGCGATTCATCCATCTGCAAGCGAAACTCGACTTCAGGCGGCGCTTTGAAAGGAACTTCTTCCGGGTCGTTGACCGATTCTTGGAGCCGGTCGGGCGTCTCATCGTCGTCTCGGTGACGCTGGTGTTGCTCGTGATCATGATCATGACAGCAGTCGTCGTCAGCGGCGATGTTCGGCAGCGCGGCGGCGATCTGATAGATGCGCAGGGCCGCCTCCGCGGAGTCTTCCACCGTGGCGCTGGCGTCGGTAACGCGTGATAGATGTTCGAGGGCGCTCGCCAACGCTGCTTGCAAACTTTCCGGCGCCGCGGGCAATGGTGTGGCACCGAGACCCGCCTGCACCAGACCCTCGACCAACGCTTCGCGTAGCGGCAGTGCGCCCAGGCGCGGCCGTTCGGCAAGTACGCTGAGCGCAACTTGCCGATAGGCGCTCTCAATGCCCGGATAGCGCTGCAAAACTTTACCATCGACGCGGACATCTTCGACGCAGTCAAAAATCGTCATGCCCAGTAACGGGTCGGGAAATAGTTCGCGCAGCGCTTGGCGATCATCGCCGGTTGGGTCGGCGGCAAGTTTTTTCGCCAGCGACGGACGCCAATCTTGAAATAGCCGCGATGCGCGGCTGAGGGAAAATCCGAAGGTGCCAAACTCGGCATGGCCGGCCTGATGGGTGAGAATAACTTTGTACCAATCGAAGTTCTCCCGCTCGGATGAAAAGCGATCGATTTTCGCCGGCAGCATGAGCGAAATCGCCTTGCCGTCAGCCGTCGGTGTCGCCCAACCAGCGCCACGCCCGCTTGACCCGCCGCGCGGGATCAGGCGAATTTCATGACCGGTTAACGCCTTGGTATAGAGGCGCAGGACCTCGCCGATTTTCTCGAGTTCGGCCGGCGCGGTCGGTGGTTTTTCTGAAACGGTCATATTTTACGATGCCAATTTACCTGGGGAATTACTCCCGCAAAGGCGCAAAGACGCCAAGTTCAGAAAAAAATAATATTCCTCCAACGAATTCACTTCCTTTTATCCTACCTTTGCGCCTTTGCGGGAGATATTCCGAGACTGACCGGTGCGCGGAACGCACCCTACGAAAACCTTCGTGTCCTTCGTGCCTTCGTGGTGAAAACTATCTTTTCTTATTCCACCTGCTCACCGTGAGACCACTCGGTCGATTCATCGGTGTCATCGATCTTGGCGGTTTAGACGGCTGACCAGCCATCGACCGCTGATTGTTAGTAGCGCTAGTCCCAAAATGAGTAAAACGCCCAGAGCGGCGGTGGGACCAGCGCGGCCGTTATTCCACAAATCCCACATGACCACTGAGATCACGATGCTGTTCTTGCTCGATAAGATCAGCGGCACGGAGAACGAACGGAGTGAATGGGCGGCGATCCAGATCCAGCCGCTGACGAAGGCAGGCAAGAGCAGCGGCAGGATAATGCGGCGCATGATCGTTGACCAAGCCGCGCCGGAAACTTGTCCGGCTTCCTCGAGCTCGCTGTGGATTTGCGCGATCGCGCCGTTCATCGCGCGGCTGCCAAATGCCGTGTATCCCACGGTCAATCCTAACACGATGATCCAGATCGTGCCGTAAAGCGGCAAGGCATTTAACGGCGGGTTCAAATAGAGATAGATCAGCGCGATACCGATGGTCACACCAGGGATCGCGTGGGGCAGAAACGTTAGGCCGTCAAGCAGAGCGCGGCCTTTGATTTTACTCCTGACGATCACCCAGGCGACGATCAGGCATAACAACATGGTCAAGGTTGCCGTGGCCACGCCGACGATTATTGTATTGACGAGGGCCGGCACGATCTGTTCCTCGCTGAAGACCTCCCAGTAATTTTTCATCGTCACCTGCGCCAACGCCGACCATGACGGCACGACGTAAAAGCGCACGAGAGAGCGCCACAACAGGATCAGCGTCGGCAGGGCGATGGTGAGCATGAAGTAGAGCACAAAGGCGCCGAACGCCGGGTAGCGCCATTTGCCTAATGCGATCAGGCGCGGCCGATAACCCTTGCCGGTGATCGTCGCGAAGCGTCCCGCTTGGCCAATGACTCGGCGATAACCGAAGACCAACAAAATGCTGACGACGAGAAAACTCGCGCCGAGGGCCGCGGAGAGGCCGTATTGGGGCGGCATGAAACGCTGCGCGGCAAAATAGATGTAGGTCGGGAACACGTAGATCCGCGACGGAAAGCCGATGATGATGGGAATCTCCAGCGCTTCCAAATGGGTCATGAAGCTATACATGCCGGCCGCGAGCAGCGTCGGCGTCAGCATCGGGATAAAAATACGAAAGAAACTGGTGCGGTTGGATGCGCCGGAGACCCGCGCCGCTTCTTCGAGGCTTGGGTCCATGGCGCGGAAGGCGCCGACGACGATTAAAAACACGGTCGTCACGCCCCTGATCCCCTCCAAAAAGATCATGCCCCATAGGCTGTAAATGTTGAGCGGACCTTCGCTGACTTCGACGCCGAAAAGCCCGAGCAGAGAGCGCAGCCAGATGTTGATCAAGCCGATTTGCGGCGAGAGCAGGAAGATCCAAGAGATCGCGAAGAGGATGCCGGGCACGGCCATCGGTACGAGCATCAAGCCCCAAGCGAGGTTTCTCAACGGCATGTCCGTGCGCTCGGTAAGAAAGGCGAAAACCACCGCGATGGCCAACGCGACCGTCGTGCTGGCGGCGGCCAAAACCACGGTGTTAAAAAACATCAGATAGACTTCGGGATCGGAGTAAGCGGTTAGATAGTGCTGCAAGGTCAATGCGCCGGGCTGCCAAGGCGTGCCCAGGCGGAAGCTAAAGACCAGCAGCGTGATGAGCGGAACGACGATCAACCAAATGGTGAA
>CAYZJE010000162.1:0-3212 GCA_964478485.1 uncultured Syntrophobacter sp.
ACAAGATCCTCAAAGGCGCCAAGCCCGCTGATTTGCCCGTGGAGCAACCCACCAAGTTCGAGTTGGTGATCAATCTCAAGACTGCCAAAGCGCTCGGAATCACGATCCCGCAATCCATATTGATCCGGGCGGATGAGGTGATTCGGTAGCGGGTCCGCGAATGACCTCTGGCCGGTAGCCGGCGTCCGGCCTAGCCCGGCCATTTTCTACCGCACTGCAGCGAACCGCAGCTGGATGTCGGGTTCCGACTGCGGACATTCAGGGTGTAGATTTACGGCCGGCTGAGGGCAATTGGAGGCGGAGCGATGGGCTTAGACAGTAACGTCGCGAATCACTACAGCGGCGGAGACCTTCTCCTGCGGTTAAATGCAGCGCTGGCCAACGACGGCGTCGATCCCACGTATCCACAGATCGACACGCTCGCACCGTATGACCAGTTCCACGGGCGTGGCATGGAAGCAACCCAAGAGATCGCGGCCATGCTCAAGGTGGCCCCGACAGACCATTTGCTTGACGTTGGCAGTGGCATCGGCGGACCAGCACGCTATATGGCGCACAGGTTTGGCTGCCAGGTAACCGGGATTGATCTAACCGCGGAGTTCTGCGAGGTGGCCTGCCACTTAACGCGCTTGTTGGCTATGGAGTCACAGGTCAATTTCGAACTGGGCAATGCGCTCGCGATGCCGTTTTCCGACGCCACTTTTGACGGAGCTTACTCGATGAACGTTTCGATGAACATCGCAGACAAGGCGGCCCTCTACCGCGAAATTCGGCGAGTGCTAAAGCCCGGGGGCTGGCTGATGCTCTCTGAAATTGCCAAAGGGCCGGGCGCACCGCTCGACTATCCAACGCCTTGGGCAGCCACCGCGAACACCAGCTTTCTGTCCACGCCGGAAGAAACGCGGAATGGCCTCGAAGCAGCGGGCTTCAATATCGTCCAGATTCGCGAGACTACTGAAGCGTCTAAGGCTTATGGTGCGCGAAGCCGCGCCATGGTGGAAGGTGGCGAGAAGCCGCCACATCGCGCCGTGCAGTTGATCCATGGTGAGATTGCCCCGATTGCCATGCGAAATTCTTCGGTTGGAGTGAACGAGGGTCGCGTCGTTCCGGTGGAGATCCTCAGCCGCAAGTGCAGCTGATGGAATGACAGACCGCGGACGACCGCTTTCGACCCAGAGCCGACATTCAGAGTTAGCCTGATAGAAATGAGTTCTGTAGATACCAAGAGATTCAGTGGATTTGCCAAGCTCTATAGCGTCTCCCGGCCTCAGGCCCCGAAGGAGGCAACGGAGTTGGTATTGCAATACCTGAGAAAGCCAAAGTCGGGACTCACGGTGGACCTTGGTTCGGGCACGGGGCTTTCTACCGTCATCTGGAGAGATCATTCCGCAAGGGTCGTTGGCATCGAGCCTACTCCTGACATGATTCAGCAGGCCAGGACAGACTATCCCGATGTGGAATTTATTGAAGCATCCTGCTATCAAACCACCCTACCTTCCGGATCAGCCGATGTGGTGACGTGTTCGCAGTCGTTTCATTGGATGGAACCAGTCTCGACAATCGAAGAAGTAGATCGTGTATTGGCGAAAAACGGTATTTTCTCCGTATATGACTACGTCTGGCCGATCTCATGGGACTGGGAGGCGGAACTTGCCTACACCAGTCTGCTTCGGAAAGTCACGGAAGTACTGAAAAGCCATCCAAAGCGGAACGAAAACATCGTTTACTTTCCGAAGTCGGAACATCGAAGAAACATTGAGAATTCACGCAAGTTCAGGTACGTGACCGAGGTCATGTTCGACCACATTGAGGATTGTGATCCGGAGAGATACGTTGGTATGGCTTTGTCCCAAGGTCAGGTTCAAAAGCTATTGAAAGTTAGATCCACTGAAATCGAAGGCTCAATTGAGGAATATAGACAAATCTGCCTACGTTCAAATCAGAAACAAATGCGTGTCAGTTACAAGATGATCCTTGCGGTCAAGTGAAATCGAATGACCGCTTGGCCGGTAGCCGCCGTCCGGCTCAGCCTGACCATTTCCTACCGCACCGCAGCGAAAACTAGTCCGATGTCGGGTTCCGACCCGAAGCCGACATTCAAGACTAGGCTAATTTCCCTCCGCGGTCGCTAGGGTTCTCCGCCCGCCGATCCCCGTATTTGCGCTGCTTCCTGGCGGTGTCAAGGGGCTCGGATGAACTGGCGCGAAGCTGTACTGGTACTCCTTGCGCTCGGTGCTGCGCGGTGGTCTTAGGGAGCTCGGGCTCTAGGAGACCAAAGCCGCCACCGACGAAAGGAATCAATGCGTTCATGGTGCGCAGCTCTACTATGATGCGGGAGGCGTCGGGATCGACGGGGGATGCGGCCGATGGCGAAAATCAGAAAGCGCGTGCGCAAGGCCCAGCCGCAAACGCGGCGGAAGCCGCTCGCGCCCAAAAAGACCGTTGCCCCCGCGACGGCCGGCGAAGCCAACCTCAAGCAGCAGCTCGCCGAGGCGCTGGAGCGTCAGACTGCGACCAGCGAGATCCTCAAAGTCATCGCGAGTTCGCGCACCGAGGTGCAGCCGGTTTTCGACGCCATCCTGGTCGCGCTCATGCGCCTTTTCGCGGGATTCGACGCCACCGTATGGAAGGTGGACGGAGAGCACCTCGTGGCCGTGTCGCGCGGCGGTGCTACCCATAGTCGAAACGTTGCTCGGGCGATCCCCATAACCCGGGATCAGGCGCACGGCAACGTCATCCTCGATCGCAAAGTCGTGCGCTTGAATGATGTGGCGTCGGCGCGCGATATACCCGAATCGGCGAGACGCGGCCTGCTCGAGCGCGGGCGGGCGGCGGTGCTGATGGTGCCGCTAATTCGCGAAGGCAAGGCGGTCGGCGCTATCTCCGTCTCGCTGACCAAGCCGACCCGCTTCTCGGACAAGCAGGTCGTGCTGCTCCAGACCTTCGCCGACCAGGCGGTGATCGCGATCGAAAACGTGCGCCTGTTCAACGAAACTAAAGAATCGCTCGAGCGGCAGACGGCGACGGCGGAAATCCTTAAGGTGATCGCCAGTTCGCCCTCGGACGTACAGCCTGTATTCGACACGATCGTGCGCAACTTCGTCGCGCTATGTGGCGGGATCTTCGGCGCAGTGTTCACGTACGACGGGGAGCTCGTGCATTTTGCTGCTAGCGCGGGCTTCACGCCGGAACAGGATAGCCAGATACGCGCT
>CAYZJE010000163.1:0-4165 GCA_964478485.1 uncultured Syntrophobacter sp.
GCAAAGGGATCGAAAAGATCCGCCTCTTCGCCGTTGCGCTTGGCGCGCGCCGGTTTCGCTCCGCTCGCGCTATAGTGAGGGATGTAATAGCCGGCGATATGCGCGGCGCATTCGTGCATCGACACGTCGATATGCTGGCCGCGCCCGCTCGCCACTCTGTGATAGAGCGCTACCGTGACGCCGAAAGCGGCGTAGGACGATGCCATGCCGTAGGCGAGTTCGCCCGCGGGTTGAATCGGCGCTTTGCCCCGTTCGCCCGCGATGTACAGTAAATTGCCGAGCGCGATGCCGGCCATGTCATCGGCTTTGTAATCCCGCCATGGACCCGATCGGCCGAACGGAGTGATCGAGGCGACCACAAGCCTGGGATTGACAGCGCTCAACCGCGCGTAGCTGAGTCCGAGCCTTTCTGATTGCTCGGGCGAATAGGTTTCGATGACCACGTCAGCCTTGCGCGCGAGTTCCAGTAAAATTGTCCGGCCATCGCTACTCGCCACATCCAGCGTGATGCCGCGTTTGTTGGTGTTGAAGTGGAGAAAGTAGAGGCTCGTTTCCGGATGCGGAATATCGTCTTTGAACGGCGGTACGCGCCGCGACTCCTCGCCCGCCGGCGGCTCGACCTTGATGATGTCGGCGCCCAAGTCAGCCAGGAGCTTAGTGCAATGCAGTCCCGGCGGCCCAGCCAAATCGAGTATCCGATAGCTAGTTAATGGCCCGCTGCGGCGGGTTTTTTCCATACGCTCTCCAGTGACGCTTACGCGACATCAACAAAAATAATCAAGCGGGCGCGCGCTAATGTGTACGGCCCCGCGAAATTTCTTGGCAAGAAGAATTCATTACCAATCCCACTCAGCGCACCCCGAACATCTCATTGAAAATTCTCTGCGTTTCATCGAGATTGCGGTAAAGCTCTGGATACATGGTCACGCGCTTGTAGCCCTGAATCAGCCGCGGCGGATCGGGCAGGACATCGCGGCGCACCGTCGGACGATTGAACGCTCTGATGATCCGCTGGCCTTCGCTGCCGAGGAGAAAATCGTAGAGCAGCTTGGCGGCGTTGGGATGGCGCGATTTTGCCGCGAGCATCATCGGTATTACCCGCACCACGGTGGGTTCTAAGGGCACCCAATCGATCGGCGCGCCCTTGCGACCGTAAAGCTCGAACAGATGCGCCAAGCCGATGCCGAGCGGCATCTCTCCGGCGACGAGCAGTTGCACGATGATCGAGCTACTGTCTTTGGTCACCGGATTTTGCGCCGCCAACTGGCGGAAGTAAGCCAGAGTTTTTTCTTTACCCCACACTGGCATCAGCGCATGCATGACGCCCGCAGAGGTTTCCATGCCGATCTTTTGCCCCTTCCAATTGGGGTCAAGCAACGCGTCGTAAGTTTTCGGCACGTCCTGCGGCCTGACCAAGCGCTTGTTGTAGGCCAAGACAAAGCTCGCCACGGTGTAGGCGGTCCAGTAGCCGTTCTTATCCATCAAGTCGTCATCGATCATCTTCGATTCCGGCGAACGATAGGGCGCGATCAGCCCGCGATCCATGATAGGTGGAAACATCTCGCCGCCGCCCGACAATACGTCCCAATCGTATTTGCCGGCGCGCGCTTCGATCAGCACCCGGTTGATCAGCGGCCCGACCGTGCTGCGGTATAAATTTAGCTTGATAAACGGATACTTTTTTTGGAATTGGTCGACGACGACCGTGCTGGTTTCCAAGTTGGTGGTGGTATACCAGAGGACTTCGCGTTCTTTTTTTGCGGCGTCGATGATTTTCGGATCGGCAGCGACCTGCGCCCAAACGCTATCAGCTATCAGAAGCGCGCACAGCGACACAAACCAACATAGCCACCAGGTGGTTTTCAACATGACATGAGTCCTCGCCGCCAATCACGGCAGGTCAACCACGAGGGGTTGCTCCGACAAAAAGTCCAATTCTTTCTTTGCGTACTTTGCCTTGCAATATCTCAAAATTTGCGCGGCTTGCGCAAATTTTCCGGGAGTCAAACACCCTCGGATTCGGATACGCCTCTCGCAAAGGCGCAAAGACGCCAAGTTCGGAGGGGAGAAATAAATGTTCTTACGAAAACTCTTCTCGTTTTTTTCCGACCTTTGCGGCCTTGGCGTCTTTGCGAGAGATATTCCGAATTTCGGTTGCGGCTCTGCCTCGCTATGTTCTTTGCGGCTAATCTTCCGATTCCGAATCTTCGTCCTACTTTGTGAACCTCTATGTGGTTAACTTCCGACTTCGATCACCGGAACAGGGCGACCGCCGGTCGCCTCTACAGCCTTTTGCGACCTTTGCGTTCTCTGCGGCCAATCCCTTTCTCCAATCGGTTCAACCCTTCAGCTGGGGCCGTGGGAAGCCCAGCGCATCGACGATTTTCTCTTCGTACTCTCTCATTCGTTGAAAATGGCTCCAGTCCACCACCGACAGTTTCTTTCCTTGGGTGGCGCGTGCGGTCGCTGACCCGCTGAAAAAGATCGACGCCTGATAAGGAGAGACTTTGTCCATGATGTCCTGAGCTTCGGCCGAGGCATGAAACTCCAACCACAAGAGTGCCGCATGCGGATTGTCCGCGCTGTTGAGAATACCGTCCGCCCGAGCGATCCGTGTCGGCACCGGCTCGACCACTTTAAGGCCGAGGGTGGAGGTCTTGTCCCTGCTCTCCGCCCGTTTGACTGAGTTATAATTGGGCCCCATGAAGAGCGCATACTCGCCCGCGACCATTGAAGTGAGCAAACGCGTCGCGCCCCTTACCCAGATCGGCTCCTGGGCCGCAAGTTTTTTGGAAAATTCCAAAGTTTTTTCCAATCCCCAAAGCGGCACCAGGCAAGCCAGGGGAAATGGGCGAATGTCGGCGAGAAATTTCTTTCCTTTGAACTCGGGCTTGAGAAAATCCTCCCAGCTATCAGGCACCTTGGCGTCGGCAAGCAGCTTTCGGTTGTAGGCCACCACTTGCAAGATGCTCGAGCTGCCGATCACGTTACGATCCGCCGGATGGATCATTTCGGAATGGATCTGCAGCACACCGCTTCGAACCATGCCCAGGAGATCGATTTTTTTCTGGAACGGCTGATAGTCTTTGTAAAAATCGATCGGGATAAAAGTCGCGTCCCAATCCCTGACTGATCCCGCTTGCATCTGCAAGATAAAGCGCTGATAAGCATCGGTGCCTTCGATCTCTTCGACGCGCACATCGAGAAAGGGATATTTCTTTTTGAACGCGCCGGCCATCGCCTTGATGGTCTCGGCATCGAGGCCGCTGAGCGCGCGCATCTTGGCTTCTTTCTTCGCCGCAGCGACGATCTTCTCGTGGCTGTCGATAAATAGAAAACCGCGCGCCTCGGCCTCATGTTTGGCCTTGTCGATGATAGCAGATGGCACAGCGCCAAAGCCGCTGCCCGTCGCGACCGACAAAATGGTGAATGACAACAGAATTCTCTGCCAATGGCTCACTTTCATTTCCTGCCTCGCCAATTCATGGGCTGCGAAAGATGGTTATGCGCATTACGACTTCGGCTTGACATAAGCTTTGCGCGCCACCAGCTTCTCATAAACGTCGGGGAAATAACTGAGTCGCTCATCGCGAGTCTCGCCCGGCACCGAGTTAGCGTATCGATTTTTGCCGTATATATCCTGCGCATAGATCTCGCGATAGAGATCCGTGCGCAACTCGGCCAGCGGCGAATCATGGGCGTCGGCGCGGCGTTGGCGCAGCGCTTCGATGTCGATCAACGCCGCGCACACCGCCTCGCCGGGAAACGGCGATGCGCCGATGATCTGGCCGTTGAAATCGACGATCATCGAATGGCCGGCCCATCGCTGCGCGACTCGATCGTCGGAAATAAATTCGCCGTAATTGACCGCCATCACATAGACCATATTCTCGAACGAACGGGCGCGATTCATGGTTTCCCAGCGGCCATTGGCGACGGTCGGCTCCGGTTGCGGGCCAAGAATCAAAATTTCCGCGCCGTTGAGCGCCATGGCGCGCCCCGCCTCGGGATAGATTCGATCATGCGCGATCAGCGTGCCGATGTTGCCGAGCGGAGTTTCGGCAATTGGAAAAAAAGTTCCCAGTTGAGACTTGCCTCCGCCATAAAGCTGATAATACCGGTCCATGACATCGTAGGGACTAAGAGTTTTCTCGGTTCCCAGATG
>CAYZJE010000164.1:0-7831 GCA_964478485.1 uncultured Syntrophobacter sp.
GCTCGACAAAATTGCCGGCAACCCAAGGAGGGTGATTCATGGCTTATGATATTTTGATCAAGGGCGGGCGGATTTATGACGGCAGCGGGCTGCCGTCTTATTTCGGCGACGTGGCTGTGCAGGATGGAAAGATCGTCGAGACCGGCCGCATTAGCGGTAACGCGAAACGCACGGTCAACGCCGATGGCCTTGCGGTGTCGCCGGGCTTCATCGACTTCCACACCCATCTCGATGCGCAATTGCTTTGGGACCCGCTGGCGACTTCTTCTTGTTATCACGGCGTGACCACCGTCATCCCCGGCAACTGCGGGCTGTCGTTGGCGCCGTGCAAAGAATCGGATCGCGACACGATCTTGAGAAGCTTCGAGCGCGTCGAGGCGATCACGCTGCCGGCTTTGAAGTCCGGGGTGAAGTGGGGGTTTACCACGTTTGGCCAGTATCTCGACACCATGCGCGGCAATCTCGGTGTCAATGTCGCGTCGCTGGTGGGCCATTGCGCGCTGCGCCAATACGTCATGGGCGAAGCTTCCCTCGAACGCGCCGCCACGCCGGCGGAAATCCAGCAGATGAAAGAAGTGCTCAAAGCCAGCGTGCGCGCCGGCGCCGCCGGCTTCTCGACCAATCAGAATCCGGTTCACATGTATGCCGACGGCACGCCGATCCAGAGCCGGTTCGCCACCGACGAAGAGATTATCGAATTGGCTTGCGCGCTGGGCGAGATCAATCAAGGCGTCGTGCAGATTTCCAGAGGTTCGATGGGCGTGTCGGTGCCGATACCGCCGAGCTTGCGGTTGTTCGAGGAGATTTCATCGCGATCGGGCCGTCCGGTGATCTGGCAGAGCATCGCCCATCGCTGGGACAAGCCCGGCGAGTGGCGCCAGTTGCTAGACTCGGCAAAAGAAACCATCGACCGCGGTGTGCAGTCTTACCCGCTGTGCAACGCGCGCTTGTTCAACAACCGGCTGACCATGAAGAACGCGCAAGTCTTCGACGATCTGCCGACCTGGAAGACGATTTTGTTCCTGCCGCTGGAAGAGCGCATCAAAGCGATCAAGGACCCGGAGACGCGGAAAAAGATGCGCTACGAAGCGGTGGAAGATAAAAAGTCGTCGCGCTTCTCGCGGCGCTGGGATTTGGTTTACTTAATCAACGCAGTCAAACCGGAGAATAAGTATCTCGAGAAAAAGAGCGTGGCGGAGATCGCCAAGATTAGAAACCAAGATGTCATCGATGCGTTTCTCGATCTATCGCTGGAAGAGGGCTTGGACACCGAGTTCCAAACTTCCAGCACCAACGGCGACGAGCAAGCAGTGGCGGAGATTATCCGAAGCCCGTATGTGCTGGTCGGCCAGTCGGACGCTGGCGCCCATTTGATCTACGACGCTGGCTTCGGCTATGCGACGCGGCTGTTGGGCTATTGGGTGCGCGAGAAGCAGATCATGAGCTTGGAAGAGGGCGTGCGCAAGCTGACCTTCATGGTCGCGTCGATCTTCGGTCTGCCGGATCGCGGTCTGTTACGGCGCGGCATGGCGGCGGATCTGTGTGTCTTCGATCCCACGACCGTCCGCGAGTGCGATGCGGAGATGGTGCAAGACTTGCCGGGCAACGAGAAGCGTTTCATTCAAAAAGCGGTCGGCATCGAGATGACCATCGTCAACGGTCAGGTGTTGGTCGAAAAAGAAAATCACACCGGAGCATTGCCGGGCACAGTGCTCGGCGGAGGGAATGGCACGGCTCTGCAGGCGGCGGCGTAGAAGAGAAGAATAGCCGCACCCTTCGACGGGGCTCAGGGCGATCGGAACGCAAAAGGCGCAAAAAAGAAGAGTCGGAACATCTCTCGCAAAGGCGCAAAGGCGCAAAGGTGACGGGCCAATGCCCGTCATCCCGAACGAATGCGAGGAATCTAAGAAGGTTTCTCCCAGCGTTCGAATTGACATTTCTTCCGATCAGAACTTAGCGTCTTTGCGCCTTTGCGGGAAAATCATCCGAGTTCCGACGCCATCCACATCGAGGTGAATAGTGGGCGCTACTGAGAAAATTGCCCGGTTCATTGTAGACACCAACTTCGACGACATGCCGCGCGACGCCGTCGAGAAGGCCAAGCGTTCGGCACTGGACTGTTTGGGCGCGGCGCTTGCCGGAATTTCAGAGCCGGTCAGTCAAACCATCACCGGTTACGTAACCAAACTCGGCGGGTCGCCTCAGTCATCCGTATTTGGCGCTGGTCTCAAAGTTTCGGTTCCAGACGCTGCGTTGGCCAATGGCTCGATTGCCCACGCGTTGGACTACGACGACTGTGGTGTGAAGATTGGCCACCCAAGTGTTTTAGTTCTGCCCGCCGTGTTCAGCCTTGGCGAGCATCTGGGCGCGTCGGGGCAGGATTTACTCGCCGCGTACATAGTTGGATTGGAAGTCGAGGGCAAGTTGGCGCTGCATGCGGATTTCAAGCTCATGCAGGCGCGGTTGAATCACCAGACTTGGTACGGTTCCATCGGCGCGGCGGCCGCCTGCGCCAAGCTCCTCAAGTTGGATGTATCGAAGACGAGAATGGCATTGGGCATCGCTGGAAACTTTGCCTGCGGCCTGTCGGCTAACCATGGCAGCATGGCCGGTGCCATGGCGGCGGGCAACGCCTGCCGCAACGGCGTGATCGCCGCGCTCATGGCCCAGGAAGGAATCACAGCCAACCCCGACATCATCGAAGGGAAGAACGGGTTCTACGACACTCTGGTAGGCCCAGGCCACTACAACGCGGACCGCATGGCGGACGGTTTGGGCAAGCCCTTCTACATCGAGTCTCCAGGCATCGGCTTAAAGAAATATCCAAGCTGCTATCACACCCATCGGGCGTTGGACGGCGTATTCCAGTTGTTGGATGAGCACCAGCTCAGCGACAAGGACATCGCCGAAGTCGACGTAGGCACCTCGGAGCGGGCCATGCGGGTGCTCGCCTTCTCCGAGCCGGCAACGCCCTACCAAGCGAAGTTCAGCATGCCTTACTGCATCGCCGCCGCAGTGGTGGACCGCGAAGTGACGCTCGATACTTTTACAGCTCACAAGTTCGAAGATCGTGGCATCGTCGAGACCCGAAAGAAGGTTCACCTTTCCTTCCCCGATGTTCCGATCTGGCCAGGCCTGGCGGACGTCGGCCCGGATACCGAGTTCGTCGGTAATCCGGTGACGATCCGGACGACGGATGGGCGAAGCTACAGCGCACGGGTGGACATACCGCGTGGCGACCCCGCGCTGCCGCTGACCGAGGACGAGCTACTGACCAAGTACCGGGAGTGTGGGCGCGGCCAGCTGCGTCCGGACGACATAGAGCGCAGTGTAGGCCTGGTTCTGGGGCTGGAGAGGTTGGCAGATATCGGGACGCTGATGACGATTCTCAGGTCGCCCTTGCGCAAGGCTTAAGATCTGAGGCGGCAATTCTAACTTGCTGTCACAGGTGAACTTTCATGCCCGTTGTTTCGATGTTTTACGGTATTGTCGTACTGATGTATTACTTCGACAATAAGAAACATCACCAACCCCACGTGCATGTGGAATGCGGCGATGATGAAGCTGTGATATCGATACCCGATGGCGGGATTTTGGAAGGGGCTCTCAGAACTGCTAAACTCAAATTGGTGCAGGCTTGGATCGAGATTCACCAAGAGGAACTCATGAAGGATTGGCACCTGGCGGTTACCGGACAGGCAATTTTTCGCATCGAGCCGCTTAGATAGGGAGATGTAATATGAAGAAAGTCGTCGCCGTGAAAGCGAACGAGGATTTTTCTCTTGAGCTAACGTTTAACGACAATACCGTTAGGAAATTTGACGCGAGGCCGTACCTTGACTTTGGGGTGTTCAACGAACTCAAAGACATCGGTTATTTTAAGCAAGTGAGAATCGCGTACGGAACGGTACAGTGGCCACACGAGCAGGATATTGGCCCTGATACGTTGTATATCGAAAGCCGGCCCATCGAAAATTCGAATGACTCCACGGTGGCGGAAGGAAACGCGTAATTGGTTTGGCGCGCTTGCCAGCCGGAGCCTCATTTCGCCCAGAACAGCAGACCGATCGGAACGAACACGCTACAGTCAAGGGTGGAAACGATGAGAAAGCATTACGATTTTTCAGAAGCCAAACCGAACCCATACGCTAAGCGTCTTAAAAAAGAAGTCACCGTTCGGCTCGACAAAGGGACCGTGGAATATTTTGAATCTATAGCAGCGGAGACAGGGATTCCTGCTCGGACGCTCATCAACCTGTATTTGCGCGATTGTGCGGCAAGTCGGAAGAGACTGTCGCTCAATTGGAAGCCTGCGGCGTGAAGGGGCCGAGTAGGGCGAGCGATCGAGGCAGACTGTCATGATGTCAAAGTCTGACCCCGAATCCGACCTGGCAAAGCTCTCGATGTCAGGGAGTTTGGCAAAGCGGGGATGGCTGTGCTTCCGTCCCTTCGGGATCTCGATGATGCCATGGAAGTCCATCAGACCTTGATCGACCCATTGAGGTTTCTCGTGCAGGAGGGCGTCCGCCACGGTTGACCTGGTGTCGATCTCACCCTGCTCGATAGCGACATCGAGTTCGGGTGAGTTGTATCCGGTGACGAATTTGGGTTGTTTGAGGCCCATCAGGTACGCGAACATTCGGCCGGAGATGTAGATCAGGTGCCCTACCGACTGGGAGCCGATTCTCATACCTGAAGCCGCGCGGAGTTTCTCCAGACTGTCGAGGCCCGCCTCTCTGCGCGTTATAAAAACATGGTAGCCGCCGCTATAGCTGGTTCCCAGATAGCTCACTTTATCGATGTCATAGAGAACTCCACTCTCTCCGAGAAAGGGATGCATCACGAATGGCGTTGACATCCGGCCAATGGTCAGGCCGTCCGGGCGGACCGAATTAAAGATGTGGTTTGCCGCCTTCCGCCCTCCTCCGCCGTCCATGTACTGCATCACAATGGTGGGATTTCCCGGAATATACTTTTGCAGATAAGGAACAACGGCTTTGGTCCGCATGCTGCCGACTCCGCCGGGCGCGCTACTCTCAAGGATGGTAACGGTTTTGCCTTGAAAGAAAGAAGTTTGCGCAAAAGCGACGCCGCCCATGAAGAGATCAAAGCAAAGACCGAGCAGTAGCGCGCCAAAAGTGATTCTAAGTAAACCCCGCCTCTTGAGGCGGGCACAATTAAATGGGGTTTCCAAAGGGGGCGAGCATCCCCTTTGGTCGCGAGCGGGGTTCAAACCCCGCTCGCGAATTAAATTGATTTGGAGAAACAGCACCGACTTGGATCTGTCGCGTTTCATATGCACCCCCTTAATATGACAACTCCGGTTTTCGTCAACTCTCTTGCCGTGATCCTCCGGGTGAAGAACCGCTATGACTCGAAGTCCGACTAACACCTCTGAAAAGTCGTGTCAATGAGACAATCTTGGCTTGCCGTATGAAACGGGCTGCTGCGTGGCCTCGTGGAAGCTGCAAATTCCACCCGTGGTCGGAGGTAACCGTATCCGGACTATCCGGTACAAATTTTTGAAGAGAATATGGCATGGATTGTCACCGCTTGATAAGCGGGTGCGACTAGGATATTTCAGCGCATTATAAGTTTAGAAAGTGGGCGGCGATAATATGTATTACGGAGCGCGTGGAATTGTTGGGCTGGTGAAGCCGACCTATCGGCCGGGGTCGATGGAGAGTTTTATCAAGCTGATGCCGGAAGGGGTCGGGTTTATTCCGGCGCACGCGGGGATTCGCGCCGGCAACGAGAAAGAGCTGCAGGAGGCTTTGACCGTTGCCGAGAAGAAAGTCGCCCGCTTGGCCGAGCTGGGGGCGGACGTGGTGATGATCATGGGCGCGCCGCCGACCATGGTGCGCGGCCATGGCGCGGACCGGGCGATCGCTGATTCGCTGACCAAGAAGTACAAAATTCCCGTCACCGTGGCGACCATCGCTCAGGTCGATGCGTTTCGCGCGCTGGGCATGAAGAAGCTGGTCGGCGTGACTTATTTCACTGGCGAAATGAACCAGCGCTTTGCCAAGTTTCTGCAGGACGATGGCTTCGAGGTGAAAGCGATGGAGGGCATCGAGGTGCCGTTCAAAGATGCTGGCAAAATCTCGCCGGAAGCGATTTACAATTTCGCCAAGAAAACCTTTCTCGAAAATAGTCCGGCGGATGGCATCTACATGCTCGGCGCGGGTTGGCATAATCTGCCGGTGATCGAAATGTTGGAGAAGGACCTAAAGACGACAGTGCTGTCGAGCATACCCGCGCAGGTTTGGGCGACCAAGAAGATTTTGCATTTAAACGAGCCGGTGTTGGGTTATGGCCGGCTGTTGGCGGAGATGCCATGATGTTTTGTTCAAGGTTCAAGGTTCAAAGTTCAAGGTTGCTGAAATGCCTGGCGGTTGCGGCGTCGGTGTACATCATCGCCGGTGCGGCGTGGGCGCAGGACGTAAGGACGCTGGCTGAGGCGGAAGGCAAGATGGTTTTTTACGCCTCCTTCAACGCCACGGATTCGAAAACCCTCATCGACGGCTTCAGGCAGCTCTATCCCAAGATCGACGCGACATTTTACCGCGCCACCGACGCGCAATTGATGGAGCGCATCCTCACCGAGGGACGCGCCGGGCGAAATCTTTGGGATGTGATGATGAGCTCGAGCTTCTACGGCTACAATATGAAGAAGCGCGGCATGCTGGCAGTCTACGATTCTCCCGAGCGGAAATTTTTTCGCGACGGCTACAAAGACCCACAGGCGACCTGGACGTCAATCTTCACAAATTACGCGGCCTTCGGTTACAACACGCGCAGTGTTCCGAAGACGAGCATCCCCAAATCGTATAGCGATCTGCTGAAGGCCGAATGGAAGGGCAACATCGGCATCGATAGCCGCCCCTATGAATGGTTTGGCACGACGGTTAAGGCCATGGGCGATGAGAAGGGTTTGGCTTACATGCGCGAATTAGCCAAGCAAGTGCAACTGCGCAATGGCCGGACGATTCTCTCGCAACTAACGGCTGCAGGTGAATTCAAAGGCGCTCTCAGTGCTTATTCGCAAACCTTTGAAACGATGAAACCCGCTGGAGCGCCGGTGGACTGGGTCTATCTCAATCCAGTTTTTGCCAACATTCATCCCACCGGGATCTCCGCCAAAGCGCCCCATCCCAATGCCGGCAAACTGTTTGTTGACTTCGTCCTCTCCAGGCGCGGCCAGGAGCTTGTCCGCGGCATGAGTCGGATTCCCGATCGAACCGACACGCCGCCGGAGCAAGCACGTTACATCGAAGGTATCAAGCCGGCTTTCGCCCCCACCGAAGTGCTGGAGAATTTCGAAGCCTACGCCAAAACGTTTCACGATATTTTTGGCGGGCGGTGAGCGCTCCAGGCGAGGTTACGGGTTTTGATCCTTCGGCTTAGCTCAGGACATGGTTTCGGGTTTCGGGTTCGGAGGGGCACGGCGTGCCGTGCCCTTTCTCCGCCGGACACGTCGTTGATTGCAATTACCGACCAGGTTGCATTACAAGCATCGTAAGGTGCGAGCAATGGATACGCTGAATTTGAAAACTCTTATCTATGTGTACTTTGCGTTCTTTGCGGCTAACCTTCCGAGATCTTTGAAATGAAAGTCGTCGTTCATAGCGTCACTAAAGAATTCGTGACCGGCCAGGGGTCGACGCGGGCGATCGGCGGCGTTAATCTAGAGGTGCGCGATCGCGAATTTTTCGGCATCATCGGGCCCACTGGCTGTGGCAAAACGACCTTGTTGCATATCATCGCCGGTTTGGAAAAGCCGACCCAGGGCACGGTGCAGTTTGTCGGTGCGCAGCACGGCAAATCGATG
>CAYZJE010000165.1:0-39267 GCA_964478485.1 uncultured Syntrophobacter sp.
CCGGCAACCTAGCGGCTATTGGCCGGTAGTGTCAACGGAGTTTCCATAGCCGCTGTCCTAATCAACCCGGCAAATTACGTTCTTCTGGGTTTTCTGTGAAGGCGTATTCACCACAGAGGCACGGAGTTCGCAGAGTTCGGATTGTGGATTAATCAAAAACTCTTTTCTCCGCGCTCTCCGCGCCTCTGCGGTGATTCAAACGGAAGCCTGAAGAACCGAATGCCTAAGGGTCGGTGTAGCAAAGTTGCTACACCCTGTAGCAAAAAGACTACTCCCATCCTTTCCCAGTGCAAACCACGCCGCATCGCACTTTCGCGCTTTTATCCGATATTTCAACATGTTCATCTGATCCGAGCTTGGTACTGTCCGTGGCACAGAGGTTGCGCTTAGAATTCAGCGAAGCCGTGTGGCGGCACGAGAAAATCGGTTGACAGACGAATGTGAGCGGTGAAATAAGAAGATTGAAACGTCGGTCGGATCGCCTGGTTTGGGTGGCGCGGTCGAGCAGCCGATGAAATTTGATTTCATCGTCAACCTCAAAACAGCCAAGCAGATCGGCGTCACGATCCCGCAGTGGACGCTGATGAAGGCCGATCGGGTGATTCGGTGACTGAACAATCCAAAATCGGAAATCTAAAATGGGCTCGCGGGCGGATCGGGTGATCAGATAAACGAAAAACAAAAATGCAAAAACTAGAAAGAGGAAGGGCAAGAGACATGAATAGAAAAATCGTCATCGGCATGCTGGCATTTTTCTTTGTAACGACTGCACCTTTGGCCATGGCCCAGCAGCCGCGGAAAGTGTTCCGTATAGGTTATGTTTCAACTGTCGGCAGTCCGGATGCCAACTTCGAGGCGTTGCGACAAGAACTACCAGCGTTCGGTTATGTCGAGGGCAAAAACATTGCGTTCGAGTATCGCGGCGCGGAGGGCAAGGCCGAACGTATACCAGGCTTCGTGGCCGAACTCCTGCAACTCAAGGTCGATCTCCTTTTCTGCCCAAATCTACCGGCGATTGATGCGGCGAAGAAAGCAACCAAGACGATTCCTATTGTCATGATATCCAACGTAGATCCAGTCGAACTTGGGCTCGTCGATAGCTTCGCGCGGCCAGGCGGTAATATCACGGGAATGACTTTACAGTCGTTGGAGTTGAGTGGGAAAAGGCTGGAACTGCTCAAAGAGACTTTTCCTAAGCTTACGCGTGTGGCCCTTGTCTGGAACCTGGGGGATCAGAGCATGAATCTCATAACCAAACAGATTCAAGCCGCCGCCCCGCCACTCCGGGTCACTATCCAACCCTCAGGGGTACGCGACCCAAACGATTTTGACAGTGTCTTCGCTAAGATTTCGCAGAATCCGCCGCACGCGCTGTTCTCAGTTGCGGACCGGTTGATCAGCTCGCAAACGCAAAAGATCCTGGAATTTGGCGTCAAACGCAAAATCCCCACAATGTTCGACTCCCTACTGGCTGTCGAAGCCGGCGCCGTGATGGCCTATGGACCTAGGCGAGCCGAAGTGATACGTCGAGCCGCCGTTTTTGTCGACAAGATTCTAAAGGGAACCAAGCCCGCCGAACTTCCGGTCGAGCAGCCGATGAAGTTTGAGCTGTTATTCAACCTAAAAACAGCCCGCCAAATCGGAGTGACGATCCCGCCGAACGTGCTGGTAAGAGCGGATAGAGTTTTCCAATGAATCAAAATGAGGTTCCTTGATATGCCGGGATTATTCTCGCAAGTTAAGTCAGCACGCGGATGCCGGTGATGACGTCTTGGGGAGTAAGCGAGAGCACTAGGACGGCGCGTGATGCGCTCCAAGGAGCGAGCAGACCTTCGAGCAAAACCCCGGAATCGAGGAAGACTCTCGGCAGAGCGGGTAATTTACCGCTTGCCATAGAGCCGCTGGAAACGGCGCCGGCGCACTTGCGGCAAGTTTTTCATTGCCTTGGTCGCGGATACGCTACGGCCTGTGAGCGCGTGCTGAATGCGGTCGCAAAGACGATCGATGGTCACGTCAAAGGGCACGACCATAAGCGTTTCGCCAAGCTGAACAAGCAGAACCTCGCTGCCTTTCGAGAGTTTATGCTGTTTGCGGTAATTGGCGGGAACGGCGATCCGCCCGTTCTCACCCACGCGTATCGCTTCAATCCGACGAGTAACGGCCAATGGCATGATACGAAAATCTCCTTTGCGAACAATCCAAAAGGTAAGCCGCGCTCCGGGCCGATGCAAGCGGTTTACAAGCGCTGTAACATTTCCGCCGTATGTTTTGGTGCGAGCGCATCTAGTGATTCGATAAACAAAGCATCAGCCAATGGGCAACAATAGGAAAGGAATAAAGTCATGATTAAGAAAACTTTCGTTTGGCTGCTCGCAACGGCCTTTCTGACATCTACTGCGCTTGCCCAGGCGCAGCCGGCTAAGAAAGTTCCGCGCATCGGCTTTCTTATTGCTGCCTCGAGGTCGTTCTTTGCGGCTCGACTTGAGGGATTTCGAGAGGGGCTGCGCAACCTCGGCTACGTTGAGGGAAAGAACATTGTCATCGAGTACCGATATGCCGAAGGAAACTTAGATCGGCTCCCGGAGTTGGCGGCGGAGCTAATTAGTCTCAAGGTCGATCTTATAGTCGCCCCTGGTCCGGCTGGTTTGATCGCCAAGAAAGCGACCAAAACCATCCCGATTGTTTTCGCCGCGGTTCAAGATCCGGTTGCGGTCGGACTCGTTGACAGCCTAGCGCTGCCGGGTGGAAATGTCACCGGATTGAGTAGTCTCGCCCCGGAGTTAGGCGGCAAGAGGTTGGAGCTACTCAAAGAGGTCCTGCCAAAAATCACCCGGGTAGCTTTGCTCTGGGGTACAAGCCCAGAGGCGCAGCTCACGACCAAAAACACTAAAGAAGCGGCTCGCGCACTGGGACTAAAGCTCCAATCGCTGGAGCTGCGAGACTCGAAAGACCTCGACGGGGCGTTCCAAGCGACGACAAAGGAACGCGCCCAAGCCCTCCTGACGAGTCCAGGCGCGATTGTGAACTCGCAGCAAGCGCGCGTCATCGAGTTCGCTGCGAAGAAGCGGTTGCCAGCAATGTACGCAGTCCCCGAATTTGTCGACGCTGGCGGCTTGATGTCTTACGCGCCGAGCCTAACCGAGCAGTTCCGCCAAGCCGCGACTTACGTGGACAAGATCCTGAAGGGCAGGAATCCCGCGGACCTGCCCGTCGAGCAACCGATGAAGTTCGAGTTCATCGTCAACCTAAAGGCGGCAAAGCAGATTGGCCTGACGATCCCGCCGAACGTTTTGGTCCGTGCCGACCGAGTGATCCGATGACCGAGGAATCGAAATTCCAAAAGCGGCCCCGCAGACCAAAATGGGCTCGCGGGCGGATCGAGTGATTCGATAGTGAAAAAGTGAAACTTAAAAAGGCAAAATGAAAAGAGAAAGCGAACTTTCTGTCTCGCGAAAGGAGTTCGATTTATGGCGGTTATTTCCTATCGCATCGAGCACGACTCACTTGGCGAAGTGCGCGTGCCGGCAAAGGCGCTGTACATGGCGCAAACCCAGAGAGCGATCGAGAATTTTCCGGTGAGCGGGCTCCGCTTTGGGCGCTCGTTCATTCGAGCACTCGGGATCATCAAGTCAGCAGCGGCGGTAGTGAACGCGGAATTGGGACTGCTCGATGCGGCGTTGGCAGCGGCGCTTGAGCAAGCGGCGGCGGAAGTAGCCGACGGACGGCATGACGAGCATTTTCCCGTCGACATTTTTCAAACCGGCTCGGGCACCTCGACCAACATGAACGCCAACGAGGTGATCGCTACGCGCGCCCAACAAATCGCTGGCGGAGCAGTTGTCCATCCCAATGATCACGTCAACCTGTGCCAGTCATCCAACGATGTGATTCCTGCGGCGATCCACATCGCCGCGATGATGGAACTGCAGGAAAAACTTCTGCCCTCGCTTAATCATTTACACGATGAACTCTTGCGCAAAGCTGAGACCCACGACGACGTGGTCAAAACCGGGCGCACCCATCTGATGGACGCGATGCCGATCCGGCTCGGCCAACAGATCGGCGGCTGGGCGGCGCAGATACGCCAGTCCATCGATCGCCTAACCGCGACTCTGCCGCGCCTGAGCGAGCTCGCGCTCGGCGGCACGGCGGTCGGCACCGGCATCAATGCGCATCCTGAGTTTGGCCTGCGCGTCGCCGCGCGCATTTCGCGCATGACCGGTTTGAACTTTGTCGAGAGCACCAATCACTTCGCGGCGCAGTCGGCGCAAGACACTGCCGTCGAGTTGAGCGGTCAGTTGAAAGCGCTGGCGCTCGCGCTGATGAAAATCGCCAACGATCTGCGCTGGATGAACTCCGGACCACAAGCGGGACTCGGCGAGATCGTGTTGCCGCCCCTGCAACCCGGCAGTTCCATCATGCCCGGCAAGATCAACCCTGTCATACCCGAGTCGGTCATGATGGTGGCGGCCCAGGTGATCGGCAACGATGCCGCCATCGCGGTGGCAGCGAGTCACGGCAACTTTGAGCTGTTAACCATGTTGCCGGTGATCGCGCACAATTTGCTGCAGAGCCTGCACATCCTGGCCAACGCAAGCCGGCTATTGGCGGATAAGGCCGTAAGCGGATTTACCGTGAACCGAAAGCAGATTGCGCTGCTGGTCGAGAAAAGTCCCGTCTTAGTAACTGCGCTCAATCCAATCATTGGCTATGACGCGGCGGTGGAGATTGCCAAACAAGCCTGCGCGGAAGGACGCCGAATCAAAGACGTCGCGGCGGAGAAGACATCGCTTTCGCATGAGGCACTCGACCGCCTGCTCGATCCGCGCGCGCTCACCTTCGGCGGTATCGCGGCGGGTTTGACCGGCCGGTGATCCAGAGCGCGTGGTTAACATAAAATCTATAGCGCCCTCGCCGCCGATTTGTTATCGTAACGCTATTCCAACCGAAGGAGAAAATACGCCGTGCTAAAACGATGGTCATTAGTTTTTTTGTTGGCATGGGTTGCCGCTGTGCCTGCTACTTCGTGGGCGCAGAAGGGTAAGATCAAAATCGCCGTGCAGGCGCCGCTTTCGGGCGAGCAGGCCGCGCTGGGCGAGCATATCAAACTCGGCGCGCAGCTCGCGGTCGAAGAAGCGGTCAAAGCGTTCAAAGCTCTTGGCTACGACTTGGTCTTGGTTCCCCAAGACGACCAGGCGAAACCGGAAGTCGGCGTCGCCAACGCGCGCAACATGGTCGCCGACCCCGAGGTCTTGGTCATCGTCGGCCATTTTAACTCCGGCGTCGCGCTGCCGTCATCCGAAGTTTACAAGGACGCCATGCTGGCGATGATCTCGCCGGCGAATACGGCAACCGAGATCACTGACCGCGGCTATCCGAACGTCAACCGCGTCTGCGGCCGTGACGACGTGCAAGGCCCGGTGGGCGCGCGCTTTGCCGCTCAGGAGCTGAAAGCGAAATCGGTCTACATCATTCACGACAAGACGCTTTACGGCCAAGGCGTGGCGGACAACTTCCGCAACGAAGCGAAGAAGCTCGGCATCAATGTTATGGGCTTTGAAGGAACCGAAGAGCGCGCCAACTTCTCGCCGATGATCAACCCGCTCAAAGCAAAAAATCCCGCGCTGGTTTATTTCGGCGGCATCTATCATCAAGGCGGCTTGCTGCTCAAGCAACTGCGCGAGAAAGGCGTCAGCGCCAAATTCATGGGACCGGACGGCTTAGACTCGGCGGAGATGGTCAAGATCGCCGGCGCCTCCGCGGTCGGAAGCTACTACACTAGCGTCGCCGGACCGCCGGACGCGTATCCCGAAACCGCCGCCTTCGCGAAAAAGTTTAAGCATCGCTTCGGCAAAGACATTGAATCCTTCGGCATGTACGGCTACGACGCCACGCTGGTCGGCATCAAAGCGATGGAAGGATGGTTGAAGGCGAACCCAGGCAAGAAACCGACGCGCACCGAAGTGTCCACCGCTGTGCGAAATATCAAAGGGTTCAAAGGCGTCACCGGTGCGATTGAATTCGACCACAAAGGCGATCCCAAGAAGGCCAAATACTTCGTCCTGCAATTCGACAAGCAATCCTATCCTGGCAAAGTCGTGAAGGTCATCGAGCAGCAAGCGCCGGCCGCTGCGCCCAAGAAATCGTAAGCTGATGCAAGACCGTCGAGGATAGAAGATTGAGGATCGACGATCGATTCTCTATCCTCCATCCTCCATCCTCGACCTGCCAACCTCGATCCTCGACCCGATCCGCGATTAATTTACTCATGAAGAAAAAACTCCGCGTCGCTCTGCTTTTCGGCGGTAAGTCCGCCGAGCATGAAATTTCTCTGATCTCCGCGCGCAACATCGTCGAGGCGATGGATAAGAAAAAATATGAAGTCGTCGCCATCGGCATCGACAAACAAGGCCGCTGGCACCTGGACGAAGGCGGGCGCCTGTTGCATGGCAACACCGCATCGAAAGTGGAATTCCAAGACGCTAAAAGCGCGGCGGCGGTGCTGCCGGGCGACACCGCCACGCCGATGGTGCGGCGCGGCGGCCCAAGTATCGGTGTCATCGACGTCGTCTTTCCGATTTTGCACGGCCCGTTCGGCGAGGACGGCACGGTTCAAGGTCTGCTCAAGCTCGCCAATCTGCCGTTCGTCGGCGCCGGCGTGTTGGGCTCCGCGGTCGGCATGGACAAAGACGTGATGAAGCGTCTGCTGCGCGACGCCAAGATTCCGACCCCGAACTTTCTGGCATTCGCGCGCTCAGATAAGATTAGTTTCGTCAAGGTGAAAAAAACTCTCGGCATGCCGCTATTTATCAAGCCGGCCAATCTCGGCTCATCGGTGGGAATTAGCAAAGTGACGAAGCCGGCGCAATTCGACGCTGCCGTCAAAGAAGCGTTTCGTTATGACAATAAAATCGTCATCGAGGAATGCATTCGCGGCCGCGAGATCGAATGCTCGGTGCTCGGCAACGACCAGCCGATCGCCTCGCTGCCCGGCGAGATCATCGTCAATCGGGAATTCTATTCCTACGACGCCAAGTACATAGACGACAAGGGTGCGCGCCTGGAAATTCCCGCCAAACTGCCAAAGCAAGTCGTAAAAAGTATCCGAGAAATCGCGCTGCACGCCTACAAGGCGCTGTGCTGCGAAGGCATGGCGAGAGTTGACTTCTTCGTGCAAGCCAACGGCCGAGTGGTCGTCAATGAGATCAACACCATACCCGGCTTCACCAAGATCAGCATGTACCCGAAAATGTGGGAAGCTAGCGGCATCTCCTACTCGAAGCTCATCGACCGGCTCATCCAGCTCGCCATCCAAAGGCACCGCTCGGAGAAGCGCTTAAGAACTTCGAAATAGCGCCGAAGGTCAGTCGCGTCTCATGATCGTAGCTCGTGGTCGTGTTCGGCCATTATTCTCAGACGAACACGAGCACGAACCACGAGCGCGAAATTTTCTAGTCCATCTGCCGTCTCAGAAACGTCGGGATGTCGTACTTGTCGTCGTCTTCCTGATTGGCGTTGAACTGAAAACTGTTTTTACCCAACGTCACGGTTTCGACATCCTCGCTGCCCTGCTTCTTGCGCTGCCAGGTCGGCGAGTCGAGATCGTCGACGATGGTGCCCAGATGGACGACCTTTTTGTTCTTCGGCGCCGCACTGGCGAGGCTTGCGACGTTTAACACCGGCGCTTGCGCCGGCTTTTTCTCTTCTTTCATTGCGCCGAAGCCGGTGGCGATGACGGTGATGCGAATCTCATCGGTGATGCTCTCGTCGATCACCGCGCCGAAAATAATGTTGGCGTCCTCATGGGCTTCCTGTTGGATCATCGACGCCGCCTCGTTGACTTCGTGCAAGCACATGTCCGGACCGCCGGTGATGTTGATCAACACGCCGCGCGCGCCTTGAATCGAGATGTCTTCGAGCAGCGGGCTTGAGATCGCTTTCTGCGCCGCTTCGATGGCGCGGTTCTCGCCCGAGGCGGACGCCGCGCCCATCAGCGCGAAGCCCATTTCCGCCATCACCGTGCGCACGTCGGCGAAATCGAGATTGATCAAGCCGGGGGTAATGATCAGATCGGAAATCCCGCGCACCGCTTGCAGCAAGACATCGTCAGCCTTGTGAAAGGCTTCGAGCATCGTCGTGGTTTTCGCCGCGATGCTGAGCAGGCGCTGGTTCGGAATCACGATCAAGGTATCGACGCACTGCTTCAACTCTTCAATCCCCTCATCGGCCTGGCGCATGCGCTTTTTGCCTTCGAAGATGAACGGCTTGGTCACCACGCCCACCGTCAGCGCGCCCACTTCGCGGGCGACTCGGGCGATCACCGGCGCGCCGCCGGTGCCAGTGCCGCCGCCCATGCCCGCGGTGATGAAGATCATGTCGGAGCCTTCGAGAAAATCGCGGATCTTTTCTTGATCTTCCAACGCCGCGCGCCGGCCGATCTCCGGATTGGCGCCGGCGCCCAATCCCTTGGTCACCGTGCAGCCGAGTTGAATGCGCACCGGCGCCAGGCTCGCTTCGAGCGACTGCGCGTCGGTGTTGGCGACCATGAAGTCGACGCCGGAAAGTTTGCCGCCGATCATGGTGTTGACCGCGTTGCCGCCGCCGCCACCGATGCCGATCACCTTGATGCGCGCGCTTACGCTGTTACTTTGCTCCACTATCTCAAACATAAATATTCCTCCTCCCAAAAACGGTTAAATTTCGCTTTAAAAAAAATCACTGAGCCAATCCGACATCCGATGTTTCACCTTGGCGATGATTTTATCGTCGCGCGGCCGGAATACCGCGCGCTCCTGGCGCTTCATGCCATGCAGCACCAAGCCGACCGCGGCGGCGTAAGCCGGACTATCGATTACGTCGACCAGTCCGCCGACGTGAGACGGCACGCCCAACCGCGCCGGCAAACCAAAAGCCCGCTCGGCCAGCTCGACGGCGCCCGGCAACAGCATCGAGCCGCCGGTGATCACCACGCCGGACGCGAGCGAGCCTTCGTAACCCGACTTGGCGACTTCCCGTTTAACCAATTCGAAAATCTCATCGAGACGCGGCTCGATGATCTCACAGAGAATCTGCCGCGACACGGTGCTGGCGCCTTTGCCCGCCACGCTCGGCACCTCGACTCGTTCGTCGTCGGTGACCATGCGCGCCTTGGCAAAACCGTAACGCTGCTTGATGCGCTCGGCGTCGTTAAACGGCGTGCGCAGTCCGGCCGCGATATCGTTGGTGACGTGATTGCCGCCGATACCGAGCACCGCCGTGTGTTTCAACGTGCCGTCATGATAGAGGGCGATGTCCGTGGTGCCGCCGCCCATGTCGACCAGCACGACGCCAAGCTCCCGTTCTTCGTCGCTCAAGACCGCTTCGGCCGCGGCCAGCGGCGCCAATACGATTTCGGCGACGTTTAGTCCCGTGCGATTGCAACATTTGACGATGTTCTGCGCCGAAGTCACCGCGCCGGTGACGATGTGCACCTTGGCTTCGAGCCGGACGCCGGACATGCCGAGCGGTTCCTTGATCCCGTCCTGCTCATCGATGATGTAGTCCTGCGGCAAAACATGCAGCACTTCGCGGTCCATCGGGATCGCCACCGCCCTGGCCGCGTCGATGACGCGCTCCAGATCGCGCTGGGCGACTTCTTTATTTTTCACCGCGACGATGCCGTGGCTATTGAATGCCTTGATATGGCCGCCCGAAATGCTGGTGAATACGGTGTGAATCTCACAACCCGCCATCAACGCCGCTTCTTCAACCGCCTTCTTGACCGAGTTGGTTGTCGCCTCGATGTTGATCACCACGCCCTTGCGCAGCCCCTGCGACGCGTGCGAGCCCAGGCCGATGATCTCGACGCCATGTTCGGTCATCTCGCCGACGATGGCGCAAACCTTCGAGGTGCCAATATCTAAACCGACTACGATGCTGTTTTTCTTCGCCATAACCTTCGCTAGCTAACCGCTCCCTCCGCCCTTAATTCTCCACCCGGCGCAAGCGCGCCACGATTTGATCGCGAAAACTAACATCCAACGATGCCAAGCGTGCTTCGTTGCCCTTCCAGAGCGTCAACAAGCGCTCCAGGCGCGCCAACTTGTCCTCCCAATCGCCCCAGCCCATGCGCAGCGCCATGGGTTGATGCGCGGTGTAAACCACTAACTGGTCGGGCTGATCGAAATGAATTTCCGACAGCAAATGCGCGCGCTGAGCCATCAACTCGCCGAGACGCATCGCTTCTTGAATGCGCTTGCGCAGAGTTGGATTGGGCGTCGTAAGCTGTTCCGTGCTCAGTCCGGTGAGCATCGGATAATTCATCTTGTCGCCGGCTTGGACTTCCTTGAAAATCACCCCCTCGGCATCGACGTAATAGAGTTTGCGGATCGCGACGATCGCCCGCGGCGTGCGTTCCTCGACATCGATGGTGATGCGGCTGGGAAATTCCCGGTGCACCAACACCCGGCGCACCCAAGGATGTTTGGCGATTTTCCGTTCGATGCCAGCAGGATCGATTTTCCAGATATTCATGCCCTTGCTCAACCCGGCGATGGTGACAATCTCATTGCCGCTGACCTTATCGCCGCCCCGCACTTGAATCTCGCGCACGGAAAAATAACGACTCTCGACGACAAAATCGCGCAACGACACGGCGGCGATTAGCACCGGCCCGCTCAGCCGGTAAAGCATCAAGCCAAGAACGACGCAACCGGCCAATGCGCCGACGCGAATCAGCAAACGGCGCCCGCGGCCGAGATCTTTCTTGCGATTGTCCTTGCGGTAAACTTTTAACTGCATGATGCTTTGTTGCTAACATCTGCATCGGAAGGGCAACCACAGGGGGTTGCCCCTACAAGGCGATTCCTTTTTGCGTTCTTTGCGGCTAACATTCCGAATCCGTGTAAGGGCCGGTCGCGACCGGCCCCTACTTTGTGACCTTTATGGTTAATTCTTATTCATCCCACTCGCCCATCAGCTTCACTTCGGGAATCAATTCGACGCCGAACTGCTGTTGCACTTCGCGGCGCGCCAAATCCATCAGTTGGCGCACGTCATCCGCCTTGGCACCGCCCAGATTGACGATAAAATTGCCATGGCGCTCGGCGATCTGCGCTTGGCCGATGCGCTTGCCCTTGAGTCCCGCCGCTTCGATCAACCGGCCGGCATAATCTCCCGGCGGATTTCGAAACATCGAGCCGGAATTGGGAAAACCCGAAGGCTGGCTGCTTTTTCTTTTGCCCACCAACTCGCGTAATTTCGAACTCACCGCCACCGCCTCGGTTTTTTGTAGATGCATGGCGACCCGCGTCACCACCGCGCCGGCCGGCAGGTGCGAATCCCGATAGGTAAAAGTCATTTCATCGCGGCAAAAAATAATTGGCTCTCCGGCTGCGTTCACGGCTTCAACTTGCTCGACGACTTTTTCGAATTCCGAACCATAGGCGCCGGCGTTCATCACCAAGGCGCCGCCGACGCTGCCGGGAATCCCTTCGGCGAATTCCAATCCGGCGTAACCCTTGCGCGCCGCCTCGCGGACTAGTTGAGTTACCGGATAGGCGGCGCCGACCGCCACCCGGACGGATGCACCGTCGTCGTCCCAGGCGACTTTTTTAAACTCACCGCTCAAATGCAGCACCGCGCCGCGCACGCCGCGGTCGCTCACCAATACGTTGCTGCCGTTGCCCAATAAGCAGACCGGCAGGTGGTGGCGCCCAAGCAGCGGCAAGAGCGCCACCAACGCCGCGTCGTTTTCCACGTCGATAAAATAATCCGCCGGCCCGCCGATCTTCATCGAAGTGTAACGCGCCATCGGCTCGGCAAGCTTCAGCTGCAAGCCCGGCAGCGACTGAAGCTCTCGCACCAACGGCGATTCTTCCTGTTCTTTACTCATCGCGAGCATTACGCACTCGTTGGAGTGATGGAGTATTGGAGTACTGGAGTGATGGGCATCCCCACATCCCCCCAATACTCCATCACTCCATCACTCCATTCCCCCACGACTCCATTACTCCAACACTCCAGTACTCCATTCCCCCTACCCTCATCGCAGCGCCTCGACCAATTGATCGCCGATCTTGTAAATGTCGCCGGCGCCAAGCGTTAGCAAGACATCGCCGGAATTTAATTTAGCGGTCGCTCGCTCGACGATCTGATGCTTATCGGCGACGAATTCGACATCCAAATGGCCTTGGCGTTTGATCGCTTGATAGAGTGCTTCGCCGCTGGCGCCGGCGATCGGATCTTCGCCAGCCGGATAGATTTCCGTCAGCAACAAACGGTCGGCGCCTTCGAAGGCGGTGAGAAACTCGTCGAACAAATCGCGCGTGCGGGTGTAGCGGTGCGGCTGAAAGATCACCGTTAACGGGCGCTTCCAACTCTCGCGGATGGCGCCAATGGTGGCGCGAATCTCCACCGGATGATGGCCGTAGTCGTCGATGATGAGAATCCCCTTGGGCTCGCCCTTGACCTCGAAGCGCCGGTGAATACCGGTGAACGCGCCCAGTGCTTCGGCCACTTGAGCGAACGGGATTTCCAATTCACCAGCGACCGCCACGGCAGCCATGGCGTTGGTCGCGCTATGTCGGCCCGGCGAGCGCAAATGCAATTTACCGAGCGGCTTGCCATGTCTGAGGGCGGTGAACTCCACTCCGGCCGGACTCATCTTTAAATCCTGCGCCGAAAACTCCGCTTCGGCGGACAGGCCGTAAGTGGTGAAGCGCTTACGCACCTTGGGCAGCAACCCATGCACGTTGGCGTCGTCGATGCACAGCACGGCGAGACCGTAAAACGGCACTTTGTTGATGAAAGTGAGAAAGCTTTCGTTCAAGCGCTCCATGGTCTGATGGAAATCCATGTGCTCTTTGTCGATATTGGTCACCACCGAGATTACCGGCGAAAGCAGCAAAAAGCTGCCGTCGCTCTCATCCGCCTCGGCGACCAGCAGCTCCCCCGCGCCCATCTTGGCGTTGGTGCCGAACATATGCACCCGGCCGCCGATCACCATCGTCGGGTCTAGTCCCGCCGCGCTCAACACCGCGGCGATCATCGACGTCGTGGTGGTTTTGCCGTGGCTGCCGGCGACCGCGACGCCATATTTCATGCGCATCAGCTCGGCGAGCATTTCGGCGCGCGGAATCACCGGGATATGGCGCCGGCGCGCTTCGAGCACTTCGGGATTGGAGTATTTCACCGCCGTTGAGATCACCACCACCGCCGGATCGCCGGCGAGATTTTCCTCCTGGTGGCCGACGAAAACCGACGCGCCGAGCAACCGAAGCCGGCGCGTCGAGTCGCTTTCCTGCAGATCGGAACCGCTCACCGCGTAACCCAAATTCACCAACACCTCGGCGATACCGCTCATGCCGATGCCGCCGATGCCGACAAAATGAATTTTATGTTTCTTGTGCAACATGAAACTTTGCCCGCTGTCCAAATGCTACGCATGGGCCAACGCATAGCATTCATCGACGATGCGCGCCGCCGCGTCGGGCCGGCCTAGCGCCCGCGCCGCCGCCGCCATTCGTTCGAGCCGCGCCCGATCTGAGAAATAACCGCGAATGCTTTCAGCCAAGCGCGCGCCGGTTAATTCTTGATCCAAAATCATCTCAGCGCCGCCGCGCTCCGCCAGCGCCTGCGCATTGCCGCGCTGATGGTCGTAAATCGCATAGGGAAACGGCACCAGAATCGCCGCCTTGCCGAACACCGTGAGTTCCGCCACCGTAGTCGCGCCGGCGCGGCACAGCACCAGATCCGCCCCCGCGTAAGCTTCGTCCATCCGGTCGATAAACGGCGTCACCTCGGCGGCAAACGGCAAAGCCGTGTAGGCTTCTTTGATCGCCGCATAATCCGCCTGACCGGTTTGATGGGTGATCGCCATTTCGGACTTAAGATCACCAAGCAGTTTTAGCGCGTCTACTACAGCATAATTAATTCGGCGCGCGCCGGCACTGCCGCCGAAAATCAGCAGCGAGAATTTTTCACCGCGGCTAATTTTTGGCAATTCGCGCCAGCGCACCGGATTGCCGCTCTCGACCAGCCGCGCGCCGGAAAAATAATCGGCGCTCTCTGGATAAGCCGTGAAAACGCAATTCACCCAGCGCCCGAGCAGCTTGTTGGTAAATCCGGGCCGTAGATTTTGCTCCATGATCGCGCAGCGAACATTTTTCAATTTAGCCGCCAAGAGCAAGGGGCCCGAGGCGTAGCCGCCCAAACCGATGACGCAGTCGGGACGAAACTGGCGGATGATTTTAAGCGAGCGCAAGAGGCTCGCCGGCACGCCAAAGAGCGCGTCGCGCCAGCCGCGCCAGCCACGCCCTTTGATCCCTTTGACCGTCAGCGTTTCCAATTTGAATCCTTCTTTGGGCAACATGCGAAACTCGATTCCCTGTTCAGTTCCGACGAAGAGAATTTCCGCCCGCCTGTCGCGCCGCTGAAATTCTCGCGCCACCGCCAGTCCGGGGAACAGATGGCCACCGGTTCCCCCGCCGGCGAGAATCACCCGCATCGCTACAGTCTCCGGCGCGAGAGACCGAGCAGTATGCCCGCCTCCATCAAGTTAAGCACCATCGCCGAGCCGCCGTAGCTAATGAACGGCAGAACCAATCCCTTGGTCGGCATGAGTCCAATAACGACTCCCATGTGAATCAACGCCTGCAAACCAAGCAGCACGGTGATGCCAAAGGCCAGATATTGATCGAAGGGCTCTTCGATTTTCGCGGTGAGTCGGAAACCGCGCAGGATAATCACGCCGAACAGCGCCAACACGACAAGCGCGCCCAGCAAGCCCAGCTCTTCGCCGATCACCGAGTAGACGAAATCGGTATGCGCCTCCGGCAAAAAAAATAGTTTCTGGCGGCTCTCGCCCAAACCCCGTCCGGTCAGTTGTCCCGAGCCAAACGCGATCAGGGATTGAATCACATGAAAGCCGCTGCCGGCGGCATCGCTCCAAGGGTCCAAGAAACTCATCAGCCGGCGCAGTCGGTATTCCGCCTTCATCATCACGTAGATCAACAAGGGCAGCGCCATGAGCCCGGTGGCGAGCAAATGATGCACCCGCACGCCACCGATGAAGAGCATGAAATAGACCAACATGGTCAGGATCAACACGCTGCCAAAGTCCGGTTCGAGCAGCAGTACAGCGGCGAACGCGCCGGCGACGATCAGGTGGGGCAACACACCGACGGAAAAAGTTCGAATCATCGGTTCTTTTTTCGCCATCGAATGAGCCAGGTAAACGATCAGTGCCAGTTTGGCCAACTCGGAGGGCTGAAAAGCGAAACCGGCGAGCATGATCCAGCGCCGGGCGCCGCCGCGGGCGGCGCCGATGCCGGGGATCAGAACCAAGATGAGAATGATGAAAGTGATGCCCAGTAACGGATAAGCGAAGCGGCGATAAAACGCCGGCGATAGCAGGGAGCAGACGATCAGCAGAAGCACGCCCAGGCCCATGGAGATCATCTGCTTGCGGAAAAAGTAAGTGCCATCGGCGTAGCGCTCTTGGGAATAGAGATAACTGGTGCTCAGCACCATGGTCATGCCCAAGGCCAACAGCAGGGCGACCGCGACCAGCATCCATTTATCGACCGCTAGGCTATCTCTCATAACGCTTGCACCAATTGCTTGAAGGCTCGGCCGCGCTCGGCGTAGTTGTTAAATTGATCGAAGCTCGAACAGGCCGGCGACAACAAGACGATATCGCCCCTCCGAGCATGGGCCGCGGCATCGCGCACCGCCGCGTGAATCTCATCAACGACGACGGTCTCGGTAAGCTGCCCCAACGCCGCGGCGATGACCTGCTTCGCCGCGCCGAAAAGCACCAGGCGGCGAACTTTCTGTTTGACGCCATCCACCAACGGTCCGTAGTCGCCGCCTTTATCGACGCCGCCGGCGAGCAAGATCACCGGGGCCGAGAAACTCGCCAGTGATTTCACCACTGCGCCGACGTTGGTGCCTTTGGAATCGTTGTAGTAGCGAACGCCGTCTTTCTCGCGCACGAACTCAAGACGGTGTTCGAGGCCGGGGAATTCTTCGAGCGTTCTTTCAATCGCTCGGCGCGAAACACCAGCGCACTTGGCGGCCGCTATGGCGGCCATCAGGTTCTCCACGTTGTGCACGCCCTGAATCTTTGCCTTTCGAAGCGAAAACCGTTCCTCGTCGGTGCCAGCGCGCCAGACGATTTCATCGCCGCTGGCGAACACGCCGGCCGCGACTTCGGCGCAGCCGAACGAAACCACTCGCGCCTTGAGGCGCCGATTGAGACTCCACACCAACGGATCGTCGCGGTTGAGAATCGCGACGTCATCTTTCGTCTGCGCCGCGAATATTCGCTCCTTGGCGCGGCAATAATCGGCGAAGCTTGAATAGCGGTCCAAATGGTCCTCGGTGACGTTGAGATGGAGCGCGATGCGCGGCCTGAAGCGCTCGACCCATTCTAATTGGAAACTGCTGATCTCGACCACGCCCCAATCCCAGTCACCCGAAACCCCGCCGATAAACGGCGCGCCGAGATTACCGCCGAGAAAAGTTTTGTGGCCATCGGCTTGTAGCATGGCGCCGATCAGGGTCGTCGTCGTGCTCTTGCCGTTGGTGCCGGTAATCGCGATCAGCGACGCCCGGAAAAATTGGTACGCCAACTCGATTTCGCTCAACACCGCAATGTGCCGCACCACCGCTTCTCGCAGCATTAAGTTGTCCATCGGCACGCCCGGACTCGGAACCACATAATCCATATTGTCGAGCCAGCTGGTTTCCTCACCGCCCAAATGGAAACTAATCGGCAGCCCCGCGAGCGCGCCCATCTCCAGCTTCAATGCTTCGGTTTCGCGCAAATCGCTAACCGACACGGTCGCTCCTTGTCGCGCCAGAAAGCGCGCGCACTCCCGGCCGGTGCGCGCCAGGCCGATGACTAAAACTTTTTTGCCCTTGAGGTCCATGTTGCATTGCAAACCAGTCGACCGCAGTTAATCGTAGCTTGAGTTTAGCGATCCTCCATCCTCGATCCTCCATCCTCGATCCTCCATCCTCGACCTAATCCCCCACAGAACGATCATCGAAGCTTCAAGGTGCTCAAACCGATCACCGCGAAGATGATCGAAAGGATCCAAAAACGCACGATGATCTGCGGCTCCTTCCAGCCCTTAAGCTCATAGTGATGATGAATCGGCGCCATCAGAAAAACTCGCTTGCGGCGCATCTTGTAGGAAGCCACCTGAAAGATCACCGACAACGCTTCGATGACGAAAACCCCGCCGATGAGCACTAGGACGATTTCATTTTTCGTCATCACCGCGACAACACCCAACGCCGCGCCCAAGGACAGCGAACCGACGTCGCCCATGAACATCTGCGCCGGATAGGCGTTGTACCAAAGAAATCCCAGCCCCGCGGCCACCACCGCGGCGCAAAAAACCGTCAGCTCGCCGACGCCGGCGACGTAGGGTATCTGCAAGTACTCAGCGAATTTGAGATGGCCGGTGGCGTAAGCGATGATCGCATAAGCCGCCGCCGCAACCATCACCGGGCCGATGGCAAGACCGTCGAGGCCGTCGGTCAGATTGACCGCGTTGGAGGCGCCGACGATCACCAACATGGCGAATGGGATGTAGAATATTTCGAGATGGAGCCGGAGCGTCTTGACGAAGGGAAAGGCGATCTCAGTGCTGAACTTTGGCAGATTATAGAGCGCCACGGCGACTACGAAGGCGACTACGAATTGGCCAAGCAGTTTTCCCCGTGGCGGCAGTCCTTTGCTATTCTTGCGGGTGAGTTTCATGTAATCGTCGGCGAAACCAATCGCGCCGCTGCCCACCGTAGCCAACAGCGCGAGCAGCACGTAGCGATTGGCGACGTCTGCCAACATCAGCGTGGAAATCACTAACGCCACCAGAATCAGCACCCCGCCCATGGTTGGCGTGCCCGCTTTGACCACATGGGAAGCCGGGCCGTCATCGCGGATCTGCTGGCCGATCTGCTTTTCGGTCAATACGCGAATCAGCCACGGCCCGAGCAAAAATGAGATCACAAAAGAGAGCAACGCCGCCATCGCCGCGCGAAACGTGATGTAGCGAAAGACGTTGAAGCCCGAGTACGTCGTCGACAGCAGCGAGGATAGATAGTAGAGCAACGCCGCTCTCCTACGCCTTTCCGCCGGTTAGCACGTCCAAAACTTTTTCCATCTTCATGCCGCGCGATCCCTTGACCAGCAGCCAGTCACCCGCGCGCGCGCGGGCGCGAAGCTGTGTGGCAATCTCGCCATGATCTTTGCCGATAAAAATTTTCGCCGCGGCCATGCCGGAGCTGTGCGCGCCCCGGCGCACGGCGTTAGCTTGCGGACCGAGCAAATAGAGCTGGTCCAGCTTTGCCTTTGCCGCCGCCCTGCCCAATTCCCAGTGCTGTCGCCGGCTCTGGCGGCCCAGTTCAAACATGTCGCCCAGCACAGCCAGTTTTTTTCCATGCGAAGGAATCTGCACCAACGTTTTAAGCGCCGCTTGCATCGACGCCGGATTGGCGTTGTAGGCATCGTTGACGATACCGATGCCGCGCCAGTTACCGATCTGCATGCGCATGGCGTAGGGTTTGGCTTTGGCCAAGCCCCGGCGCACCGCGGCGAGGCTGGCGCCGCCGGCCAATGCCAACGCTGCCGCGCCGAGCGCATTGGCGACGTTATGTTGACCGAGATAGTTCAAACGCACCTGGCAGCGCCGCGTGCCCGCGCGCAGTGTGAAAGCGACACCCTTGGCGTTTCGTAGCGTGACATTTTGCGCCTGTAATTGGCCGCGCCCACCGTAGGTAAATTTCTTACCCTTGAAGCGCGCGCCCAAACGGCTAACCCAGGGATCGTCTAAGTTGACCGCGATGGCACCACCGGCGCGCAGCTTTTGATAGAGCGCGCCTTTTTCCCGCGCCACGCCGGCCAAGCTGTGCAAGCCTTCGAGGTGCGCCGCCGCGACCGAGGTAATAATCGCCAAGTCGGCGTCGGCGATCTCGGCCAAGCGCTCAATCTCGCCGGGATGATTGGTGCCGAGCTCGACCACCGCGACTTTGTCCTGTTTTCGTAGGCGCAGGAGCGTCAATGGCAAGCCGACCAAATTGTTAAAATTTCCTTCCGTCTTCAAAACTTTTCCGCGTAGCGGTTGACCGTTGAGCGAAGCCTCTTCGAGAATCGCCGCAAGCATTTCCTTGGTCGTTGTCTTGCCGTTGGAACCGGTAATCGCCATCACCTTGGGCGCCAACTTCCGACGCCGAAAATGCGCTAATCCACCGAGCGCCCGTAAAGTGTCGGCCACCCGGACCACCGTGGCGCCGCCGACCGCTGAGTGCGCCAACGCGCGATGAGCGATCACGCAGGCGGCGCCACGCCGCACCGCCTCCCCAACAAAACGATGGCCGTCGAGCCGTTCACCCTTAAGCGCGACAAAGACCGAACCTTTCTTCGCCTTGGCGGAGTCGGTCACCACCTCGCCGAAGCGCGACCGCTTGCCGGCGCGGTCGAGTTTGCCGCCGGTCGCCGCGAGGATTTCTGCCAGACTCCACCCCATTCCTCGTTCGCCTACGCGTCGGCCCGCGCAACCATTGCCTCGCGAGCCACCTCCCGATCGTCAAAATGAATCTTGTTCGCGCCGAGAATCTGGTAGTCCTCATGCCCCTTGCCGGCGATCAAAACTAGATCCCCCGGCCGCGCCCAAAGCAAAGCCGTGCGAATCGCCGCGCGCCGATCGGCTTCCATGCAGTAGCCACTTTCCGTCTCGGCCCTCGCGTCTCGGCTCTCGCGTCTCGTGTCTTGAGTCCCGTGTCCGGAAACCCGAGACCCGAGACCCGAAACCCGAAACTTCTTCATTCCAGTCCGGGCGACGCCCGCTTCAATCTCGCTGAGAATCGCCAATGGGTCTTCGCTGCGCGGGTTGTCCGAAGTCACCACCACGAGATCGCTCAAGCGCGCGGCGATTTCGCCCATCACCGGTCGTTTGCCGCGATCGCGATCGCCGCCACAGCCAAAAACCGCGATCAGCTTGCCCTGGGTCAGCGGCCGTACCGCGCTCAGCACTTTTTCCAGAGCGTCCGGTGTATGGGCATAGTCGACCAAGATCGTGATGCCGAGTTGGTTGTCGACCTTCTCGACTCGTCCCGGAACAACTTTGAGCTGGCTGATCCCTTTGGCCACGCTCTCGGCGTCGAGTCCGAGCGCAAAGCCGGCGGCCGCCGCGCCAAGAATGTTTTGCAAGTTTGCCCTGCCGATCAGTGACGAGTCGAACTCGACGGTTCGCCCCTTCGCCTGCATTTTTCCCCGCAAGCCAGCCAGGTCTTTTTCAACCGTCAGCGGATGAACGTCCCAGGCTTGCCCTTCGCCATAGGTCCAAACCGCCAAACCATGATCCCGCGCGAGCGCGCTCAAAGTGGCGCCGCGCGGATCTTCGCCATAGATCACCGCCGCTTTGTCGAGTTTGGTACTGACGCTGAGATAATCCGTAAAAAGCCTGCTCTTGGCGGAAAAATACTCGTCCATATCGCGGTGATAGTCGAGATGATCGCGCGACAGGTTGGTAAAAATGCCGATGTCGAACTCCAAGCCCCGCACACGCTCCTGGACCAAGGCATGGGACGAGACTTCGATCGCCACGGACTGAACCCCCGCCGCCGCCATTTCGGCCAACATTTGCTGCAAATCGAGCGACTCCGGCGTGGTATGATGGGACGGCACAGCAAGATTTCGATAACGATAATTGATCGTCCCGATCACGCCCGGCTCCAGCGCCGCGGCTTTCAGCATCGACTCAAGTAGATAGGTGAGCGTGGTTTTTCCGTTGGTGCCGGTAACGCCGATAAGTCTTAAATTCTGGCTTGGCCGGCGATAGTAATGCGCCGCCCACAAACCCATGGCACGGCGGACATCCTTCACCCGTACCGACGCCGCGGCACGCGGCCACTCGCCTTTTCTTGAATAGACAAATGCGCTGGCGCCGCGCTTTACCGTATCCGCGATGAAGTCATGGCCGTCCGATCTTTCGCCGGCAACCGCGAAGAACACTTGTCCAGCGCTGACCTTGCGCGAATCATAGGAGAGACCGCTCACTTCTTGATCCAGATCGCCCTCGGTCCCTTCTACCTCCGTCAGCGTGACTAACTCCTTGAGCCGCATCATCATCAGCCTTGCAGATTGAGCACTAAGGATTGCTCGTCGGTCCAACGGCCGCCAGCAGCGGGCGCTTGTTTGACTACGTATCCGTTACCTTGGAGACTAATTTTGACTTTCAACGTCTGCGCCTTCTCCAGGGCCTCGCGAAAACTCAGACCGATAAAATTTGGCACCGCATCGGCATCAAAGTGTGCGGGCGCATTCGCTTCGATCCGCTTGACTAGGCGCGGCGTTGTCGAATCCATTTGCTTCGCCGTCGCCGACACCGGCGTGGCCTTTTCTGGCGCCACGGCTAAACGGCGCAAGGCTCCTTGGGCGATGTTGCGAAACGCCGGCGCCGCGACCACGCCGCCGTAAACTTGCACTTCAGGCTCGTCGATCAGCACCAAAGCTACCAGGCGTGGATCGTTGGCGGGAACGAAACCGATGAACGAACCGACGCGCTTTTTCGAGTAGCCGCCATGGACGGTATCGGCTTTTTGCGCCGTGCCGGTTTTGCCGGCCACTTCGAAGCCTTCGATATTGGCCATTGTGCCGGTGCCGCCTTCATTGGTCACATCGCGCAGCATCGATACCAGCAACTTGGAATTTTTTTCCGAGATCACCCGGCGCACGACGTGGGGCTGATTTTCCAGCAACACCTCGCCGCTCGGGCTCACCACCCGCCGGGTGACATAGGGGCGCATGAGAAAACCACCGTTGGCGATCGCCGCATACGCCATCACCATCTGCAAAGGCGTCGTCGAGATACCTTGGCCAAAGGCGTGGGTTGCCAAATCGATGCCCGCCCACCCTTCGGGTTTGCGCACCAGTCCCGCCACTTCTCCCGGCAGGTCGATCCCGGTCGCTTTGCCGAAACCGAATTTCTCAATATACTTAAAATAGCGCTCTTTCTTGACCTTCTCGGCGATCTTGGTGAAACCGATATTGCTCGACACCTGGAGAATTTTGGCGAAGGAAAGCCAGCCGTAAGGATGGCTATCGTGAATGATCTTACCGGCAAAGGGATATTTACCCATCTCACAGTAGAAAAGATCCTCTTTACCGACGATTTCTTCTTCCAGCGCCGCGGCGGCAAGAATAGTTTTAAACGTCGATCCAGGTTCGAAGCTGTCGGTGACCGCGCGGTTGCGTCGCTGCTCGGCGGTGAGCTTGGCGTAGTTATTGGGATCGAAGGACGGATAATTCGCCAAAGCCAGCACCTCGCCGGTGCGCGGCTCGACGACAATAGCGACGCCAGCCTTGGCGCGGTACTTTAGCACCGACGCCTCCAATTCTTTTTCCGCCACATGTTGGATCGACGTATCCAGCGTCAGGTGTATGTCGCTGCCGGGCGGAATCTGTAGTCCACCGATGCCTTCGACCAATACCCGCCGCCCGAGGGCGTCGCGTTCGCTCACCGACGAACCGGTCTCGCCACGGATATAATCGTTGTACTTGAGCTCCAGCCCTTCCAGCCCTTCGGAATCCCGGCCGACAAAGCCAATCAGCTGACCGGCCAACTGACCCTGCGGATAGTGGCGGTTGGGCTCGTAGTACATGCCGATGCCATCCAAATTGAGCGTCTGAATTTTTTCCGCCTCGGCTGAGGAGACTTGCCGCTTGATCCAGACGAACGGCTTTTCCGACGCGATCTTCTGACGTACTTCCGCCGTGCCCAGGTTAAGTATCTCCGCCAAGTGTTGGCTCACTTTGTCGGCTTCTTGAATTCGATGGGGCCGGATATAAACGGACTGCGACTCCATGCTCAGAGCCAAGGGCTCGCCGGCGCGGTCGATCAACGCGCCGCGCTTGGGCAGCACGATCCATTCTTTCAAGTGCTGCCGTTGGCCCAGCCGCATGAGCTTATCGCCCTGCAAGACTTGCAGCTGAAACGCCCGCCCGCCGACCGCCAAAAAGAGCGCTAAGAATAAAACCTTGGCGACCCATAGGCGACCATGATTGCGTTGCAGCGAGCGTCTCATGGCAAAATGATGACCTGGCCCTTCTCCGGCGCGGCAAGCCCCAAGCGTTGGCGCGCCAATACTTCGAGCCGGTCCGGCGACATCAATGTGGCGAGTTCAACTTTCAGTTCGCGATTTTCCTGTTCCAGGCGAGTTTGCAGCTTGCTCGTGGTCGAGAGCACATAACCCATGCGCACCACTTGCAGGCGTAGCCAGACATGCACCAATATGGCGGCGATCAATAGCAGCCCGAGGAAAATTCCTAGAAACAGACGCCAGTGTGACGCCGTCGAGCGCGCCGCGCGCTCACGCTTGGCGGTTGCGATCTTACGCGCTTGAACGCTCACGGCAGTTGCCATATCACCTTCTGAGATTTCTTAAATTCTTTCCACGACGCGCAACTTCGCCGAGCGCGCCCGCGGATTGGTTTCGATTTCGAGTGCCGACGGCGACACCGGCTTCTTGGTCAGCGGCTTGACTTTCTGGCTCCAACCACAGCGGCACAGGAGCGCCCGCGGTGGGCAGAGACAAGACCGGCTCCATTTACGAAAAGCCGTCTTGACCAAGCGATCTTCTAACGAATGAAAAGAAATGATTGCCATTCGTCCCTGTGGCCGCAAAATTTCATAACCGTTTTCCAAGAAGCGCTCGAGCTCAGCCAACTCCCGATTGACCGCGATGCGGAGCGCCTGGAAAACCTGCGTCGCCGGATGATGACCACGGCGTCGGCTGGGTTTAACCCGGGCGACTAATTGAGCCAGCGCTTCGGTCGTTTCGATCGGTTTTATCTTGCGCTCACCAACGATCGCGCGAGCGATGCGCCGGGCTTGGGGCTCTTCGCCAAAAACGCGAAAGATCTTTTCGAGTTCCGCTTCGGTATACCCATTGACGATCTGCTCGGCATCCAACTCCTGGCGCCGATCCATCCGCATGTCGAGCCTTGCCTCAGCGCGAAAACTAAAACCCCGCTCAGGAGAATCGATCTGATGGGATGAAATGCCTAGATCCAAGATCACTCCGTCGACTGCATGCCAGCCGATCCCGGCGAGAATGTCTGGCGCATTGGCAAAGCTCGCTTGACGCGCCACGAAGCGTGATTCAAATCGTTGTAACCGCTCTTTGGACGCGGCCAGCGCTGCTTCGTCCCGGTCCAACCCGATCACCTGACCATCGGGACCGCTGGCCAGCAAAAGCGCTTCGCTGTGACCGCCGCCACCCACCGTGCCATCGACAAAGCGCTTTCCTGGTCCGGGATTTAAAAACTCGGCGACCTCCCGCGCGAGCACGGAGACATGCGCAAACACCGCTCAGTGACTGGTACCGTCACCCTCCCAATCGTCGTCAAAACTTTCGATGGCGTCTTCCAACGAGGTGTAGTCCTCGAAGAAACGATCCATGCCAACGACTTTAAAAATATCGCGCAGAAATGGACTCATTCCCGCTAGCTTGAGATCGCCGTTTAAATTGCGCAACAGCTTCAATCGCTCCAGCAGGACGCCGATGCTCAGGTAATTAATATGATCCACCGACCGGAGATTGAGGACGACTTTGATGCGCTCCTTTTCGATCAACGAACCAATGGTGTTTTTGATTCGAATCATCTCTCGGAAATCGATATCGCCGGTGACATCGATCACCGAGATATCTTGAATGGGTCTGCGTGCTAACATGCAAATTTTTCCTTTCGCCAACTTGCCCCGCGGCCGGTCGGCTCCTCTAGAGACCCAGATCGCCGAGGAAATCTGGATCCTGCATCAGCTTGTCTTCAGCCTCGACGAAGATCTTCTTCCATGCCTCTTGATCCCAAACGCGAAATTTTTCTAATGCCGAAACCAACACAATGTCCCGTTTAAGTTCGGCGTATTTTCTCAGTACAGGCGGAATCAAAATCCGTCCATGGGTATCGAGACAGCACTCACAGGCGGAACCAAGGTAATAATTTTGAAACCGTACCATGCGCGGATCGAATCGTGGTTTATTACGAATATCTTCTTCAAATCGCAGCCAGGCATCGATCGGATAGACATCCAAGCAGCGCTGGCCGTCGATGACGAAGTTGGTCATGACAATGCGGTCATCGCCTTTACCGACCAACAGGTCACGGAACTTCGCCGGGATGCTCAGCCTTCCCTTATTATCAAGGGTATGTTCAAAGCTGCCACGAAACATAGTTTCTAGCGCGCCAGTGAGTGCTCAGTAAAACTTTATCCCACTTATTCCCACTAAGCGCCACTTATAACTTTCCCAATACCACCTGTCAACAAAAAAGATTGGATATTACAAGGTTTTTTGTTCACGATCCGATTGAGTCCAACAACATATTGGAGCAAATGTGAACTCCACCACAATATATGGAAAAATCGTTCAGCCGGAGTAAAGCAACGGAGCTTGAAGATCGGCTGCTGGCGGGCAGAAGGGGCTAAAATAAAAAATCGTTGGAATTCAAAACGATTGCTTTAAACAAGGGGAAACGCATTTCAGACTAGCGTATTTTTACGGCGTGCAACGAGAGGGGGTTGATAGCGTGGGCTAAAGTGGATCGGTAAGCCGGATTCTGTCGTGGTTCTTAAAAGGAACCACAGCGATCATTCATCTTGTTCCTCGATTGCTCGAGGAATCGAGCGACCATACCCGAGGGCGAAGGGCGGACCACCCGACCCTCCTATTTGGCCTTGCTCCAGGTGGGGTTTGCCATGCGTTCACCATCACTGGTGAACCGGTGAGCTCTTACCTCGCCATTTCAACCTTACCGGCCGCCGAAGCGGCAGGCGGTGTGTTTTCTGTGGTACTTTCCCCCGATCACTCGGGGCCGCCGTTAACGGCCACCCTGTCCTGTGGAGTCCGGACTTTCCTCCCCCGCGCCAAAACGCGAGGGCGATCGCTTAATCCACTTTAGCCCGCTGTTTACCGCCGACTGGCTTCATCCAAACTGAACCCTCACCGCAAATCCTCTTACGGCGCCACCGGCTTGATGAAGACAATCCGCAGGCAGCTGGGGCAGAGATGAACCTTATCGCTTCGGACAATTTCATTGCTCAGCTGCGGCGGTATGTTCATAAAGCAACCCTGGCAGATCCCTCCGCTGACCTCCACCACCGCGGTGCCGCCACGACGGGAAAAAATCAGTTCGTATCGCGAGATCAAATCGCCGGTGATCTGGGCGGCGATGCTTTGCCGGCGGTTTGCCGCTTCGGTGACGGCGCGATCGATACCGGTGATCTGGGTTCCGAGCATTTGCTGTTGCTTCTGCCACTCCTCGTGCAGCAGCGCCATTTCCGCTTCCTTGGCCTGCGCCTGTGCTTTAATCCCGTCCATTGCCTGCATGATCTTGATCAGCTCTTCTTCCAGTTCACCGTTCGCTTGCCGCATCAGATCGATCTCGCGCTGCAAGGCTTGAAGCTCCTTGACGTTCTTGATGCGGTTCATGCGCATCCTTTTGTCCACCGCCTTCTTGCCTTCATCCTGGAACACTCGGTCCTTCGCCGCGCGAAGTTTTTCCATGTCCGAGAACGCCGCGGTCAAGCCATCGACTTCACGTCGCTTCGCTTGAATCTCTTTTTCCTTGCTCTCGAGATCGCCGAGCAAGCCCTGTTTGATGTCGGTTTGCTCCTTGATCTCGCGGTCGACCGTTTGCAGTGAAGCTAGAATCTCAATTTGCACGCGCAACTTCGAATCCCCCCGTCAAATAAAAAAATGCACCCGGTTGGGTGCATCTCTAGAGCTGGAATGCTGGTCGGAATGGATTTTGTGATTCTGTTTTTACGCACCCGAAAAGACAACCCCTGGTGCATTATCTATATGGAATCCATGCCGAAGTCAAAGCACGCGGCATCGTTCAATAGCGTCACCGTTTAGGCCGCCTAACGATTGCACATCGGTCAATCTCAGGTCCGCAATCGGTCACGGGCGCAGCCTCGCACCCGGCCTCAGTTGCTGGCCTTGCAGCTGCCGCCCCAGGTTGTTGGCGGTGCGAATCAGCTCGCCGAACCAGTTGGTCAGCTCGTTGATTCGGCTGCCATTGTTAGCCGTGATCTCTGACCAAGAGCGGCCCCGTTGATAATCGTCGGCGATCCGATTGAGCGAACTCCGGCCAAGATAGGCGACTCCGCGCAGCGCCGCGTATTGGCCGTAGCCCATGCGCAGCTGCTGGCGCTCTTGCATGATGATTTGTGAATTGACGCGCAGTTCTCTGGTTAATGCTTCGACAACCACCCGCTCACCGTTCTGCTCCTCGATGAAGCGATTGACCGCCGCCACTCGCTTCAATAACTCGCGCTCCGACTTCGCCGCCGCGGTATCGAGCGACTCGGCTGACGGCAGCGCTTCGATGCGCGCGTTGCTCGGCTGATAATACGATAACGCCTCGGGCAAGAAAGAGCGCAGCTGTTGAACCCGCGTCTCATAGCCCGGATGGGTCGAGAGAAATTCCGGCGGCGCGCCTTTGCCGCCTTCTTTCTTCTCCATGCGCTCCCAAAGCTCGATGGCGAAGCGCGGATCGTAGCCGGCCTTGGCCATGAGAATCAGACCGATCCGGTCCGCCTCGGTTTCTTGTGAGCGGCTGAATGGCAACGCGACCACGACGCCGAAAGCCTGCAACACTTGGTTAGCCATCGCCGGATTGCTGCCCATCAGCACGCTAAGACCGGCGCCGCCCAATTGAAACAGCAGCCCTTGGCTCATGCGCTCCGCCGGATGACGCGCCAGCGCATGCGCCACTTCGTGCCCGAGCACCACGGCCAAACCCGTTTCATCCCGCGCCGGGCCAAATATTCCGGTGTAAACCGCAACCTTGCCGCCGGGAACCGCGAAGGCGTTGGCGGTTTCGGGATCATTGATCGTCGTGAACTCCCACTTGTATTCGGGTTTCTCGGCAACCCGCGCGATTCGCTCGCCCACTCTACGAACGAGTCGTTCGGCATTGACGTCGCGTGTGATGACGCTGTCGCGAAGAATTTGCCGGTAGGCATCGTCGCCGAGCGCCGCTTCTTGACCTTCCGAGACAAAAATCAATTGACTCCGGCCGGTATAGGGCGCCGTCGCGCAACCGATGATGAAAACTAAAACGATAATCGCCGCTAAGTTTCTTCTCATAAGCGGGCTGTGAATGATCTCACGCAAAAATTGTAGCGCTCACGGACCATCTAAGCAATGCGTAGAGCCGCCCAGCTCCATCGAACTAAAGACCCATCTTGCCGGGGTTCATGATGTTATTGGGATCAAGCGCTTGCTTGATTAGGCGCATGACTTCTAAGCCGTAGCCGTGCTCTTCACCCATCAGCGGCGCCAGTTTCACGCCGACGCCGTGGGTGTATTCCATCGAACCGCCCATTTGCTGCACCAAACGCAGCAGCGCTTCGATCGCTTCTTCGAGAGCGAGTTGCGCGTTGGGCGTGCTGCCCTCTTCGCTGCCCAAGCGCATCGAGAACAGCTCAGGGTTGACCCACAGGCCGCTTTCTTGCACCCGCACACCGTGGTTTTTAACGATCTGCTGCGCCGCGCGCCGGAACGGCAACACTTGTGAGCTCGGTAGCGCGACGTGAATCCAATCGCGGTAAACGCCGTCGCGGCCGCGCTCGCGCCGCTGCCGGCGATTCTCGGCGAAGCGCCGCGCGATTTCATGACGGTCGCGCCAAAACTGTTGAGCTTCCTGGCGCGGCAATTCTTTGGCGCCATCAGCTAGGCAAATCGCGGCGGCTAATTTTTCTTCAGTCGCAACCAACGAGGCATTGCCTTCAAAGAGCAGATAAAGCACCGCGCCGCGCTCGCGCGTCTCTTCGTCGTCGCCGAAGTCGAGCATCGCCGGCCGCAGCCGCTGCTGAAAGATTTTTTGGATCGCCCGGTAGCCGGTCTCAAAGGAGGCGAACAGATAACCGCTTAGCAACTGCGCCTCCGGTTTGGAAAATATTCGAATCGTCGCTTCGGTGATGACGCCGAAGCAGCCTTCGCCGCCAATCAGCAGAGCATTGAGATGTACGCCGGCTGAATGTTTCGCCACCGCGCGGGTGCGAAAAATCTCGCCGGTGGGCGAGATCGCTTCCAATCCCAAAACCTGCTCGCCCATGGAGCCGTAAATCCCGGCGCGATAACCAACACTGTTGGTCGAGATCGCGCCGCCGACCGTCGCCACTGGCACGGTCCAGGGATCGTGACCCAATATGAAACCAGCTCGGTTCAATTCCTGGTCTAACGATTCCAAAACAACACCAGCTTGCGCGCGGGCGAAGCGCGCTTCGCTATCGATCTCAACAATGCGATTCATCCGGCGCAAGTCGAGCACGATGCCCGGCCGGATAGACAGCGCGCCGCCCATCAGACCCGAGCCGCCACCAAATGGCACAAGCGGCACCTTTTCCTCATTCGCCAAGCGCACCACCCGTTGCGCTTCATCAGTCGAAATCGGTTTCACCGCGCACAGCGGCGCCGCCAATTCGGGGTGATGCCGTGGGTGAATGCGCCCTTCGCTCAACGCATCCCAGGCCAATTCGTCCAGCTGGGCCGCGTCGGTAAAAATCCGCGCGGGGTCGATCACCGCGGCAAGTTTTGTAACAACGCTATTCATGGAAGTCTTTACAAGAGTATCCGACGTATTGGCCCTATTAGACCTATATCCCAAACCGTAAGAACGGGGAAGCGAAGCTACCGCCACACCACGGTTAGGGAAATTCTGCTCAGTAGGAAGGAAAAACGCAGCTGCCCACGCCGTCAGGACAAATCGTTGCAGCCGCGCCGAGCGAGATCTTGTGCGTGCCCGCCAAGTGGTCGAGCAAGCCGATCCGGCTGACAAAGCCGTCGTTATGGAAAACACAAAAATAGGGCGATGTCACCACGACCGCGGGCGGCACGTAATACGAAGGGCTGTAGGGTGAAATAACCAACACCGGCGCTTGGTAAGGAACGTAATAAGAGACGAAGGGGGAATAGTAACGACGCTCCAATGGTACTCCGCTGCCGAAACCAACCCTGGATCGCGGCGCCCCATGTCGCTCCCCTGCCAAAGCCAGGCCGGAAATCAACAGAATGAATGCCAAGATGAGTGGGCCAATTTTTAGCGTTCGGTAGAGCTGCATGACCACACCGGAACTATCTCATTAGACGTTTGAAGTCGAGAACGATTCAAATAATCCGACGGGCAACGGCGGCGATTACGGCCGGTTCCAATTGAACCACCACCGACCTCGGGGTAAGGTCGGCTTCTTAATCATCATGCTGGCCATACTCCTCGGTCTCTGCGCTTCCTTTTGGTTCGCGCTCTCCATGATCCTCATCAACAGAGGCGTCTTGGCGATCGACTATTTCCGCGGCCTATTAACCAATCTCGGCGTCAACGCGCTGTTTCTCTGGCTTTACGTTCTGCTATTCGCCCACCGTGTCGAACTATGGACTCAAGCCAATCTCATTTTTATTCTAGTCGGCATCTTCGTGCCCGGTGTTGCGCGTTTTTTTATCTTCAAAGGCATGGAACGGCTCGGCGCGTCAATAACGTCTTGCTTAACCAACGGCACGCCGCTCTTTGCCACGGTATTCGCGGTCTCGTTCCTAAACGAACGGCCCACCCTGACCAATATTCTCGGCACCCTGTCCATCGTCGCTGGCATCATCGCGCTCACCTGGAAAGGCGCGGCCAAGACCTGGCGCACTCGCGATCTCCTGTTTCCGCTCACCGCCGCATTCCTGTTTGCCGCCCGCGACAACCTAGTCCGCTTCGGTTTGCTAAAAATCGCCGCACCGCTGTTGGGCGCCACCATCGCCGCGACCACTTCATTCATAACGATGTCGATGCTCTATCTCCTGTTTGAGGAAAAGAAGCCGCTGCAAGAAACCTCGCGCAAGGGCTTCCAACTCTTCGCCGCCGCCGGCTTCATGAATTTTCTTTCCTACGCCTTCGCTTACACCGCCCTCAGCATGGAACGGGTCTCGCTGATCTCCCCGCTCATCAACGGCTCATCGCTCTTCATCCTGCCGCTGTCCGCGCTTTTATTAAAAGACGTGGAAAAAATCACCCAGCGCAAAATCGCCGCGATCCTGCTAGTGATCCTCGGGGTGTTTTTGATCTCATGGGAAAAGCTTTAGTGGAGACGAACTCGAATCACAAACTGATATGCCCTTTAAGAAATCACCGTTGTGGTAGGAACTCGTCGAGAAATTGCGCAAGGAAGAAATTGCTGTCAAAGGTTCTGCATCACCTTGGACAACGGCATGCGGTCGACTTGGATCAGGTGAAACGTGATTGTCCATCAGCACATAAGCAAACAGCCGGTAGCCAAATCGATCGCGGCTCTCTCTGAGCAGGTCCAAATAGCGCCGCCGGTCCTGATCGACGATAAAGATTGCCTGCCCCTGATTACTGCGACACATGACATGATAGAGCGCGCCGGTGAAATGCACCCGCGGTTTTCTTGCCATAGGGATGAGAGGTACGCACGGCGAGCAACAAAGTCAATTAGGCACGCCTGACACCAGAACTTGACTTTTAAGACAGTTGCTAGATTTCGGAATTTTCTTTGCGCCCTTTGCGCGGCTCACGCAAAATTTCCCGAAAGGCAAAAACTTTCGGATTCGGATATTGCTCCCGCAAAGCATGTCCTGAGCTTTGTCGAAGGGGCGCAAAGACGCCAAGTTCGGAAAAGACTTTATTTCTTAAAACCTTTGCGCCTTAGCGCCTTTGCGAGAGATATTCCGAGATTTGGTTGCGGCTCTGCCGCGCTAGGTACTTTGCGGTTAAACATTCCGTGGCCGAATCTGGCGCCATCGCTTGCTCCACTCGCGAAAAATCGGTAATTTACGCTGCAACCGGAGTTTTCTTGACGACCACTTATATCCTCAAAGATCTGACTCAACCCGTCCGCAATGGCTCAGGGCTCGACTACCGCAAGGAGTTGAACGAGGCGCAGTACGACGCCGCGACGACAATAAGCGGGCCGCTCTTGATCGTCGCCGGCGCGGGCACGGGAAAAACCCGCACGCTGGTCTATCGGGTCGCTCATCTGATCGATCAGGGCATCGACCCGCGCTCGATCCTGCTAATGACCTTCACCCGGCGTGCCGCGGAAGAAATGCTACGCCGCGCCAGTTTATTGATCGACGGCCGTTGCAGCCAAGTTTCCGGCGGCACGTTTCATTCGTTTGCCAATCTGGTGCTGCGCGTGCACGGCCGCCATGTCAATCTGGCGCCGTCGTTCACCATCATGGACCGGCCGGACAGCGAAGACGTGATTCAGACCCTGCGCAGCGACATGGGTCTCAATACCAAGGAAAAACGCTTTCCGCGCAAACAGACGGTGGCGGAAATTTTCAGCATGACGCACAACAAGCATATCCCGTTGAACGAACTGCTCGATCTGGAGTATCCGCATCTTGTCGATGTCCATCAAGAACTGGCCGAGATGCAGCGCCGCTATACTGACTTTAAACAGACCAAGTCGTTGATCGATTACGACGATCTGCTGATCAAACTGCGCGACCTGTTGGCCGATCACGAAGACGTGCGCAACCGCTTGTCCGAGACCTATCGGTTCATCATGGTCGACGAGTACCAGGATACCAATCACCTGCAAGCCGAGATCGTCCGCCTGCTCGCCGCCACCCACGACAACGTCGCCGTGGTCGGCGACGACGCCCAGAGCATTTACTCGTTTCGCGGCGCCGATTTCCGCAACATCATGGATTTTCCCAAACAGTTCGCCGGCGCGCGCATCGTCAAGCTGGAAGAAAACTACCGCAGCACCCAGCCGATTCTGAATCTCACCAACGAAATCATCGCCCGCGCCACCGAAGGCTACGACAAGCGCTTGTTCACGCGCAAAAGCGTCGGCAGCCGGCCCAAGCTGGTGCAGGCCGGCAGCGAACAGATGCAGTCGCAGTTCGTCTGTCAGAAAATCTTGGAGCTGCGCGAAGAAGGCGTCCCGCTATGGGACATAGCCGTGTTGTTTCGCTCGAGCTTTCACTCCTTCGATCTGGAAATCGAGCTGGCGCGCCGGCAAATTCCGTTCGTCAAACGCGGCGGCTTTCAGTTCATGGAAGCCTCGCACGTCAAGGATCTGCTCGCCCACCTGCGCATTCTGGCGAATCCAAAGGACGCGATCTCGTGGAAACGAGTGCTCATGCTGCTCGAAGGCATCGGCTTAGGCGCCAGCCAGAAAATTATCAAATGGCTGCTCGAAGGCGGCAACGCGGTGGAGCGGTTGCGCTCCTACAACGCAAAAGGCAAAACCGCCCAAGGGCTGAGAACTCTGGCTCAAGTGTTGGAAGAAGCGGCGCGTGCCGAACTGCCGTCGGAGCAGGCGCAGTATCTGATGCAATATTATGTGCCGATCTTGAAACAGAATTATCCCGACGATCATCCCAAGCGTCTAAGGGACATGGAACATTTCCAGGGGATGACCGAGCGTTATCGAGACCTGAGTCGTTTGCTGAGCGACATGGCGCTCGAACCGCCCAATGACAGCATCGGCGGCGTACTGGCGGTGGACCCCGATGAAGGGCCGCTGGTGCTGTCGACGATCCATTCGGCGAAGGGCTTGGAGTTTCACTCGGTGTTTATCATCTGGGCCTTGGAAGGGCGCTTCCCGTCGTTTTACAATACCGGCTCGGCGGAAGAGCTGGAGGAAGAACGGCGCTTACTCTACGTCGCCGCCACCCGCGCTAAGCAAAATCTCTTTATCAGCTACCCGACCCGAGTATTCGACAAAAGCCTGCGCATGGTTTTGTCGCAGCCATCGCAGTTCATCGACGGCATGTCGTCACGCATGCTCGAACCGGTAGCCCTGGTGCCAGAAGGTTCGTATTGGAATTGGGAGAGTTAAACATGGTGCAGCTTCTGCATTACATCGTCGTTTTTGTCAGCGGTGCCGTCTTGATGGCGCTCGAGATCGTCGGCAGCCGCGTGCTCGCGCCCTACTTCGGTAGTTCGATCTTCGTCTGGGGAAGTTTGATCTCGGTGGTCATGACCGCGCTCAGCATCGGTTACTACTGGGGCGGCTGGCTCTCGGCGCGCGAACCATCCTACGCCAAGCTGCTCTTACTCTTGGTGATTCCCGGCGTGGTGATTTTCTTTCTGCCATTCGTCTATCCAGCGATCAACGAATGGATCGCCATCATGGATCTCGGCGTTCGGTTAAGTCCGCTGCTCGCCTGTAGCCTGCTGTTTTTGTTGCCCGGGATATTCATCGGCGCCATTTCACCCTACGTCATTCGCCTGGCCGCGACTCAGCTGCATACTGTCGGCAGCACTGCCGGCACGCTTTACGCGGTGTCGACCTGCGGCAGCATCGTCGGCACGTTGCTGACCGCGTTCTATTTAATTCCGGTCCTCGGTGTGAGCAATATCATTCATGCCCTGGGCATTACTCTGGTGTGTTTGTCGGCGGTGGTAGTACCCTTGATCCGGTTGAATCGCGTGTCCGTGGCGCGGGCAGTGGCTACGGTCTCGCTGCTGTTGAGTTGGGCCAGCTTGGGCTGGACGCCCATCGCCTGGGCCAAGACGCTGATGCAAAAAGACACTTTTTATCACCGTATCCGCATCGAGGAAGACGACGAAGCGCGCTACATGTACTTCGACCGCACCTTGCAAAGCGCCATGACTTTGAAGGACCCGACGGCGCTCAGGCTGATTTACTCCCGCTACACCTCGCTCGGTTTCACTTTTCGCGCCGACGCCAAAAAGATGCTGCTGATCGGCCTCGGCGGCGGTTCCATTCCTAAAAAACTCAATAAAGAGTTCCCCAACATGGAAATCGACGCCGTGGAGCTCGACCCGGAAGTGATCAGGATCGCCAAGGATCACTTCAATATCAAGGAAAGTAGGCAACTGCGCCTGCACGCCCAAGACGGCAGGTTGTTTTTGACACGCACCCAGAATCAATACGACATCATCATGCTCGACGCTTATTTTACCGACGCCATGCCGTTTCATTTGGCGACCAAGCAGTTTTTCGAACTGGCGCAAAAAAAGCTCACGCCCAATGGCATCGTCGTGGCGAATCTGATCAGCGCGGTCACCGGCCCGAGCGGCAAGATCGCCCGCGCCTTTGCCCGGACCATGCGCCAGGTCTATCCGCAAACCTATATCTTCGCCGCACGGCGGCCCGATAACGTGAGCCTCGAGACGATTCAAAACGTCATCGTCATCGCCACCCGCGACAAGCAGCGCGTCGACATCAAAGAGATCGTCAAGCGCGCCAGCGCTCTCGATAAAGGGCTGTTTCCCGACCCCATTCAAGATATCGCCGTGGCCTACTTCGACCGACAACTGCCCGAAGACGTGCCGATCCTAACCGATGACTACGCGCCGACGGATAATTTGCTCAATCCTTAGCGCGCTCTCGCTCTCCGCTTGTGCGCTTTTCGGACCGGACATACCGCAACGGCCCGTCCGCATAAAGGTGCTCGTCGACGTTCCCTTTCGCGCGCGAAATGCCCGCTGGGACGCCGAAGCGCGCGGTCTCATCGAAGCCGCGTCGGATTTCTACGAGCGCGAATTTGACCTTCGTCTGCTGACCCAAAGCGTTTCTTCCTGGCCGGAGAAAGAACGAGTCGATTCCACCGTAACCCTGCTCGCGCGCATGCAAAAAGAATTTCCGCTCCAGGCAAAGAACGCCGACTACGATTTGATCGTCGCCTTCACCGCCGAGAACGTCAGCCGTTACTTCGTCGCCGGCCGGCCGCGCGTCGACCGCATCGGCAACTGCGCCCAAGGGCTCGGCGGCTACGTCGTCGTGCCGGTGAGCAAGGTGTTCAATTATCGCGGCATGAACGCCGAGCCCGAGCTGGACGTCATCGCGCTGATCCACGAGCTCGGCCATATCTTTGGCGCCGAGCATGTCGAAGACATCAACTCGCTGATGCACGAAGATTTTGCCTACCGCAGCGATTTCGACCGGAAAAATCGCGAGGTGATCCGCAAGAATAGACTCTGTCCGTTTGCCAAATAAACGAATAGGCAGTAGGCAATAGCCAACAGGCAATGGTTGAAGCCGGCCAGACCGACCGTGCTTTGTTATTGCCTATTGCCAAGTGCCTACTGCCTAATGCCTATTGCCTAGTGCCTAGTGCCTTATGTTAAGCAACCTCCGCATCGTCCTGGTCCGGCCGAAGGGCTCGGGCAACATCGGCTCGGTGGCGCGGGCGATGAAAAATGTCGGCGCCAGAGAATTGGCGATCGTCGGCAGCGCGCGCACGCAAAGCTTTTGGGCTAGAGCGATGGCTGCCCATGGCCGCGATATTCTCGGCGCGGCCCAGTGCTATCCGTCCATCCGCGCCGCGATCGCCGACTGCACCTTGGTCGTCGGCACGACCTGCCGCGCCGGACTTTATCGAAGTCATAGCCAAACGCCGCGCGAAGTCGCGCCTTCGCTGGCAAGCGCGGCAAGAACCGGCAAAGTTGCGCTGCTATTCGGTCCGGAAGATCATGGTCTGAGCAACAAGGATCTCGAACATTGCCAGCAACTGATCGCGATCCCGACCCATCCGGAATACCAATCGCTCAACGTCGCCCAAGCCGCGGTGATCTGTCTCTATGAAATCTACCTCGCCTCGCTGGCGCCGGCGCAAGCTGACGGCCTCGAACGCGCAAAAGCCGAAGATATCGAGCGCCTGTTCGACATCATGCGCAATTCGCTCCTTAAGATCGGCTTTTTGGACTCGGAGAATCCCGAGCATATGTTGCTCGCCTTCCGGCGTATCTATGGCCGCGCCGGCCTCGAGGACAAAGACGTGAGAATCCTAACCGGCATGTTCCGCCAGATCGAATGGTTCGCCAACCAAGGCTGGAAGGTCGTCGAGGACAAAGAAAAAAAGGGCATCAAGATCAGATAGGAGATTCTGCTGAAAAACCCTTAGGAATGCTTCGACAAGCTCAGCATGAACGGAAAATTCTTAAGATTATCAATCCCCTCCCCGTTCGCCCTGAGCCCTGTCGAAGGGTGAACTCGAGTTTTTCAGCAGAATCAATAGGAGATTAATTCATGAACGTCACGGATTTCAATCTCAAAAAAACTTGCTTGCTGTTTTTCGATATCCTGAACGGCTACGTGGCCCAACCGGAGCCGGGCAAGCCGCGAGTGTTGAAGCCATGGATTCAAAACGCGGTGAAGCTCAGCAAGGCCGGGCGCGCCGCCGGACTGCCGGTGTTTTTCGCCAAGGGCAATCACCGCCCGGATGGCGCAACCACTGCGGTGACCATCACCGACGCCAATAACTCGCTCACGCCCTGGCCCAAGGGCGAGGTGACAAAAACTAAAATGCACGTCATCGCCGGCGACAAAAGTTCCGACGTGCTCGCCGACCTGGAGCCGAAGTCAGAAGACTATTACATCGTGAAATACCGCTGGAGCGCCTTCTTTCAGACCTATCTCGATCTTGCACTGCGCAGCCGCGGCATCGACACCATCATCGTTTCCGGCGGCTCGACGGATGTCGGCGTCACCTCAACTATGTACGCCGGCCGCGACTTGGACTATAACCAAATCGTCGTCAGCGACGCCTGCGGCACCTCGCACGACCAGCGCGCCCACGACACGCTGATGGAAATCGTTTTTCCACGCATGGCGCGCGTGCGCACGACGGCTCAGGTCATCGAGATGATCGAGCAGGCGCGAAAGTGATGTGAAAGATTTTTTCACCACGAAGGTCACGAAGGGTTTCGTAGGGTGCGCTTCGCGCACTGGTCAGTCCCGGATGTTCTCCCGCAAAGGCGCAAAGGCGCGAAGGTGACGGGCCGAAGCCCGTCATCCCGAGCGAATGCGAGGGATCTAAGAAAGATTTCTCCCTCCGGTCGAAATGACAACAAATCCGAACTTAGCGTCTTTGCGCCTTTGCGGGATAAATTTCCTAGTCCGCATATGACAATGACAAATTGATACCAAGAACAAGGAGTCACCCATGCCAACAAACGACACAGCTCCCGTCGGAGTAAGCAAGAACATTAAACAGATCGGCCGCATGGATTTGCCTGGCGGCGGCTCGGTGGTGGTCGAGAACGGCTACGCCTATGTCGGCCACATGGACCCGCCGCACGGCACCTCGATCATCGACGTCAAAGATCCAAAAAATCCCAAAGTGGTCTCCCACATCGAGATCGCCGAGGGGCTGCACTCCCATAAGGTGCGCGTCAGCGGCGACATCATGCTGGTCAACTACGAGCGCTACAAAGCCAAGCAAGAGCTGCAGTCGGGACTGAAGATCTTCGACATTTCGAATCGCGCCAAAGCGCGCGAGATCGCCATGTATAAAACCCCGGGCAAAGGCGTGCACCGTTTCACCTACGACGGCCGCTACGCCTACATCTCGCCCACCGTCGACGGCTATCAAGGCAACATCGCCATGATGCTCGACATGAAAAACCCCGAGAAGCCGGAGGAGGTCATGCGCTGGTGGATGCCCGGACAGTGGCTTGCCGGCGGCGAGACACCGAACTTTAAAGGCGCCGACACGCGTTGTCACCATCCGATCCGGCGCGGCGATCGTTTGTACATCAGCTACTGGCACGGCGGCTTCGCCATCGTCGACATCACCAATTTGAGCAAACCGAGAACGGTCAGCATGCTCGACTGGAGTCCGCCCTATCCTTGCCCGACCCACACCACGTTGCCGATGTTGAACAAAATCATGGAGCGCGACTGGTTGATCGTCACCGACGAAGAGGTCGGCGAAAAACTGAACCAAACCCACAACGCCTTTCTCTGGGTCGTCGATATCACCAAGGAAGAACTGCCCTTGCCGGTGGCGACTTTCATCGTCCCCTTCGACGGCAAGTCGACCGGAGAATTCCGCTTCGGCGCGCACCAACCGGCGGAACAAGTTTACGGCAACACCCTCTACGTCACCTGGTTCGGCGGCGGCCTGCGCGCCGTCGATTTTTCCAATCCGTACATACCGAAGGAAGTCGGCTACTACATCCCCAATCCCGGCAAAGACCAGAAAGTTGTCATGAGCAACGACGTCTTTCACGATAAAGACGGCAAGCTTTATCTGATGGATCGGTATGACGGGTTGGAAATCTTGGAGCCACGGGTCTAGCGGAGGTTCAAATCGTTCAAAAAGTTCAAGCCGTTCAATCCCCCCACCTCTTTCCTCCCCCCGCGACGAGACTGTGTCGCAATACCGTTCATGGTTCGAGAACCTCACCACGAACGGTATTGCTCGATCGCGAATTCAACTACTTATCCGTTCGCCCTGAGCGTGTCGAAGGGCTCCGAGTGAATTGCGACACAGTCT
>CAYZJE010000166.1:0-15038 GCA_964478485.1 uncultured Syntrophobacter sp.
CCTCCGCGATCCTCGACTGTGAAACTTCTCCACCGCCGCTTTTTTAAACTCTTCTGTTCGTTGCTGACTCACTTGCTTATCCTGCTCTCTCGCCCCGCTTTCCATTATTTCCTGATGCGACATCTATCCTGACATAGGGGGCAACGAGGGAAGCTCGACCGCGCCGGCAGATCACCGATGGTGATCATGGTTCCCTCACGGCAGCAGGGGCAGCGAGAAAGATCGACGCCGGTGATTTTCACTAGCCAGTCTTTGGCTGAGAGAATGGGAGATTGCGGCAACGCCGGATCGATATCGAGGAGTTTGCGGCATTGAGCAAGCGCCAGTTTTTTGGCGCGGTTAGCCAACAAGCCGAAGTGAGGAATGTGCATGATGCCTTGAGACAAGACGTGAGCAGGAAGCGGCGGATCAAATCCTGGGCATTAACGGTGAGAGATCAGCGGGTCTTTGTCTACTTAAGAGCCAAGAGCGGACCTGACCCCATACTTGACCCCCGAGAGGCGGGAAAGATGCTTTCCCTGATCAATCATGAATATTCGCGTCGAGCGGCTCACGGTAGGTTGGCTTGGCAATCTATGCCGTGTCACGTCGAGCGTGAGCAGCGCGGTTTTTGCGTCCGCTCCACGCAGTAGTTGAACTAAACCGCACTCTCGTTGAACGACGCCACAAGAACCCGCTTCGCCTTGCCTACGGCAACGCGATTCTTGCGTATGCGGTCAATCGCGCGCGCAGTGATCGCGGTGATGTACGACTCGTGACAGCTGGTGCAGGAATGGACCGGGATGTCTTCAATCACTACAAGACTGCGACCGCGACCGAAGCTCTTGGTTACCTGCTTGATCGAGGCGGTCTTCTTGCCACAGATTTCGCAAATCATGGTTCTTCCTCTCGATAGACCGTTATGATCACCGCCTTGCCTACAGGACCGATCTTGGCCACTAGCCCTAGCGAATCGCCGGTGAGATCTCCGCCGAGAAAGATGTATTTCCGCTCTCGGGTCGCCCGATCGATCTGACGCTCAACGATGCTGCCCGTAAGGATCACATTCTCTATGTCTTCGGTCAAGACGTCGTCTTCGGCCATCTCTTCCAGTGCATGAATCGAAAGGAGATACTCGCCAGAACGGATCAGGGAGCGGAAGCGGCCAAGCGTACGCTCGAACATCGCGGCACCAATGTAGCCTCGGTTAGAAAAGGTCTTATCATAGCCATCAGTCCGCCGGTGCGGTCTAACGTTTTGAGTGAGAGGCGCATCTTTCGGCGTCCTTCTCAACCCAAGGCTTAGGGTCTACGCCGCGATTATGAAAGAAGCACGCTATAACCCCGTGCGAACCGATCAACACCACATGACTTCGTCGCCTTTGAAGCCTCTCCTTACATCTAGGCTCCCACCGTCTGACGATCTCATAGCCGCCAGAGATCGCGGAAGCGAGCAGCTACTACCTGATCGTAGGACACCGGTTCAGGGAGTAAGCCAATTGATTGAGCGAAACGGTTTAGTCCATTTACTGCCTCTTCAGATATGGCCGCATCGTAGAACGGCAAGTCCCGTTCAATGATTGCGGCAATCAGTTCTGCGGCATCCGGGGGAAAACGCCGCTTTCCGACTTCAGCGGCTAGTGTTGGATCCGCCCGAAGTGCTTTGTGGGTTTTGACAACAGCCCGCACGGTGGCCGCGATTCGTTCCGGGTCTCGATCGATTAAGGCGTCGGTGGTCACGAGACCACTGAAGGTGAAATTCCGGGCGGCAGGCGGACCATCGCCGCGTCGAACATCTAGCAAAACTTTTCCTACGCCACGCCGTATTGCAATCTCAGTTGCCATGGCATTAGCCCAGAAGGCATCAATTTGTCCTGCCTCAAGTGCTTTGGCTGCAGCCACACCAAAGGAGACACCGGGTTCCCCGGCACCTGGAACCGGCACGATCTGCACTTTGTCACGCTCAGCGTCAAGTCCGGACGCGATCAACAATTGCTTGAGCGCCGCATCTGGTCCGTGGTCTGCACCAATCCGCAACCCCTTAAGGGCATTCATGTCTCCGCGCTCTGCGCGGAGGTCGGCACGCACCACTAAAAGCCAGGGAATCCCTTGAGAGAGTGCAGCAATAAGCTTAACCCCTTTCCAGCAGGGAAAAGACTTGAGGACGGCATGGACGGAACCACCCGCATAGGCGTCGGTGGCGCCTTCACGTAACGCGGAAATGGCTTTAGTCGCAGGGGTAATCAATTCGACCTGCGCATCCAGACCTTCGGCCTTAAAAAATCCCAACTCCTCTGCAGCGAGCAGGGGAAAACACGTGTTGGTCACGACGTCCATGACCGCAATTCGCATTTGCATAGCATCCCCTATTGAGTGAGCCGCCGTAGGCTCCGAGAAAAGCCGGTCGGCTTATCTTCGTTGACGGCACCACCAATCAAATCCAAATCGGTTGCAATATCCACCAGCTATCCCAGCTTGTCAACGTTAAGTTTTCCGCCAAAAGCCGACCGGGAGCGGCCGCTTAGCTCCCTAACGATCGGCGGCATATCTCGGTCCGCGCTCGCTTGCGCCGCGCGTGGTTTCATCACCCGCCGACACAGGGTTTCGCTTTTCGCGCTTGTGGCGTTAGGGCCGCGTCTTACGTTACGCCAATGTGTGATTGCAAGACTCGGCCTCGGAGAGGCCCAGGAGATTTTTCTATCGAAGTGGTATGCCTGAATAATGGATTCTTGACGCTGCATCTTCGCAGCCAGCAGCTTTCAGCAATTTTTCGAACGCACGCGCAAGAACCAATTGGTGATCGTTGGGGCCAATAATTATCCGATCTATGAGATCCGGTATCGTTGCGCCATAAAAATTCTTATCGGGAATATCTTTTAGGGGGATTTTGTGGACTTCTTGAGGAATGCCATCGATGGACTCGATGCTGGAATACACATACTTCGATGCTTTTAACGCAGGATTGTAAACAATCCTCCATTCACGTTCTTCCAAGAAACCGGGATGCTTCACACATAATGCGTAGGTTTTGAAAAGCTCAAATAGGTAGGCTATGACAGTTTGCTTTCCCAATGCGGCTACGAACTCCTTTTCTTTTGCAATCCTCTCTGCAAGTTTCCCAAATTCGATATTGAAACTATCTGAATCTTGATAGGAAACAGGATGTGTGTAAGCTTCGAACGCGTCGGTCTCTGAACGAAAGGCATCTTTTTTTAGCACCAACGCCACCGTCCGTTTGCCACCATACGCCCTCCACATGGAAAGCCGGCCGTAGCGATTTTCTTCTGGAGGGTGTTCGGATAAGCATGCGATGTAAGTACTTGACCGCAAAGACGGCAGCCAGCCATCAAAAAGATTGGTAATCTCTTGGATTACGCCTGGAAACAGTTCTTCCATTACGGTTTTAAAATTCTTGCCTTCTCTTTCGTTTTTGAAAGCGGCAACGAGACAATTAATCCCGTGATCTGCTTCCATGTAATCATTCATGCATTGAATGTTTCTAAGCCACACCTCTTGATTCTTGATAATACTCATCGCGGCATCAGCACTAGTGTACTGAACGAACAGAATGTTACCTTCGTCTAATTCTCGCACCTTGCTCTGTATGCTGGGGTAGAATATTGACAAGGCCTTTGCATGCAACTCATCCATTGGAATTTGATATTGGCGTAGTGTGAAGAGACTTTAAAACGACTAGACGCTAAGCCGCGAACGGCGCGGCACGCCTACGCGTTTCGATTTCGACGTACTCGCACCGCTCGGCGGCTTCAGCGTCGGGTTTGGTTGCCTTGTCGCAGAGATTCCTTTGAGCACTCTTTCCAGGGTGTGCGGAACTGCCAGAATGAAGAAACGTTCAGCCGAGTATCCGTAGTCTTCACCACTTTCATCGATGACGCGAATAAGGCCATGTTTGGACGCCGGTGCATCAGGAACGACTTGGTATAGTTTGCCCGCTTCCAACGATGCGGGGTACCCGGTATTGTCGATACAAACGGCAAAAGTTGTAGGGCGTTTTGATTTCTTAGTCATGGTTTAATCAAGCAGAGGCAATTTCAGTTTGAACTCTCGGCGACCAATGCCGTGGGCTTCGTACCAATGGAGTTCCGCTCTATGAATCGTATCATCGGGAAGCCGAACAGTAGCGAATCCCTTCAGCTTTCTCCACCGACCTTTGCCATGGAATTTGTTTAAGCGAGTACGATCATGTACACCGCGACCAACGGCGATTGGGTCGATGTTCTTGATTTGGCCGAGGATCTCGAAGTCCATCCGTCGTGCATCTTACCGCGATTCTTGCCACGGGATTTGTCAACAATTAAGTGACCCGCATTGAGCGGCGAAAAATGCCGGTCGGCCTATCTCCTAACACGGGTCAACCAATTAAATCCAAATCGTTTGCAATATCCGCCAGCTGCTCCGACTTGTCAACATTCTGCGGGGCGGCAAACACCGCCGCGATAAGCGGCCTCCTTAACGACCCGCAGCCTATCTCGGCCCGCGCTCGCTCGCTTGCGCCGCGCGTGGTTTCGTCACCCACCAACAACGGTTTTCGCGTTTCGCGCTTGTGCGCGCTCTTCTCTTGACCTGTTTTTTCCCGATAGGGCTTTCATGCTGAACGGATGTGAGGGATTTCGTCTGGAAATGCTAAAGATAATTCACCACAGAGGGCACAGAGAAAATCGTTTTCTAGACCCTCTGTGGTCTCTGTGTGCTCTGTGGTGGAAACAATCTTTCATCGGATGGGCGAGCGCCGCTCGCCCCTACACAGGACTTGGTGCTATTTCGCAAACGTCAACCGATGGTACACTTGCCTGACCGAGTCAACGTCGCGCTTGCAGTATTCCACGATCTCAGGAAGCTTGCCGGCACGGTAGTAGGGGTAGACTTTCGAGCCGTCGAGATTTTCTTTGGGTGAGGGGATGCCTAGGGCTTTGGACAGATTATCGAGGCTCACATGTTCGCGGCCCCACTTGCTCCATTCTTGCATGGTGTCGTAGATCGGTGCGTTGCGGAAACGGGTGAAGGGGATGTCGCGGGACGGTTTGATCTGGTGGATGACCGAGCGCTGGTAGATGAAGCGGAGATCGAAGTCGAGAACGTTGTGGCCGACGAAGAGATTGCAATCGGCGGCGAGCTTCCAGAAGTTTTTGATGATTTCGGTTTCTTCCCCCTGTAAGACTTCGATGCTGTTTATCAATGACGGCTCGACGGCGTAACAGAGGCAAATAATCTTCGCGGTTGCGGCCGACAGGCTTAGTTTTTTGATTAGCTCGGCCTCGTCGAGTTTGATTTGCTGATCGAGCAGACCGTTATCCTTAAGCGCCTGGTCCGTTGGGACGGTTTCGATATCGAGAAAAAAAATCTTCATAGTTCGATCCTACTATTGCTGAAAGTTGATGGACCCCTGGGTCTAGGAATCCTTCGACAGGCTCAGGGCGAGCGGAGAACTGAATATCCGTTCGTGCCGAGACTGTACAAGCGCGAACCCCTTTTTTCAGTAACCCCTAGAAAAGCGTCAACTCTTTATTCTTGTCGCTGACGATCTCGACCGCTTCGCCAGCTCGCAGAAAGATTACTTTGAAAGCCGTGACCGCGCGGCGCAGGCTTTGGGTCGCGGCCCGCGTATAAATTTCCGCTTGCTGACGATAGCGTTCAGCGCTCGCGGCCAATTCATTCTTGGCGACTCTATCTGTCTTATAGTCGGCCAGGTAAAGCAAGCCGTTTTTTTCGTAGATCACGTCGATCACGCCTTCCATTATTTGGCCGTTCCACGGCATCAAGAGCGGCACTTCGCGGCCGAGGATGCGTGACTGTTTGAGTTCAGCATAGGCTTTGGAGCGAAAGAAGGTGCCGAGAATGTCTTGGAGTTCCGATTCAATCTCTTTACGCGCGGTGTGGAATTCCTGCGGCAGCGCGTGGTCGATGAACTTCTGTAATTGTTCCCGGAAGTTGTTCGTTTCTTCGGCGAACTGCCAATTCTGCAAAAATCGATGCGCTAGGTCTCCAACGACAAGCGCGGGGGTTGGCCGATCGATGTGGCGGCTAACTGTGTCGCCCGCTTCGGTCGCCGTTACTTCTTGCCGTTTCAAACTCGTCGGCGTTAAGAATGGCGCCGATTGTTGCGCCTTTTCATTAGCCGTCGCACGGCGCGCCCAAGTGTCTATGAATGGTTGCCAGTTGGGTTTTTTCTTGGCGCGCTTGGATTTGCTTTTAGACCGGCTCGGCGCGCTGAGAGTTTCGCTGACGACTTCGATCTCTATATTGCCTTTACCGATGGCAACGCTTTTTGTCGCCTCGGCAGTGGCGATGCTATCGTTCAACGTCTCGTCGAGCATAGCGAGGAAGCTGCCGCTCGAGCGACGGTTGGCGGGCGCGCAGGAGATGACTAAATTCTCTCTCGCCCGGGTCATGGCGACGTAGAGCAGTCTCTTTTGCTCCTCGGCGTTTCTGAGTCGAGATTTTTCACCGATGTAGAGTCCGGCGAGGTCGGTGATTTGGCCGATACGTAGTCCCGTCAGCCCCGACGACCAGTCGAACAGCGACTGCGTATCGCTGCTGTGTCGGCCCTCGGTGCCGGATTGGCAGCCGGCCAGTATGACGATGGGGAACTCCAACCCTTTGGCTTTGTGGATGCTCATGATGCGCACGGCGTCGAGGTTTTCCTCGGCGAGAACACTCTCGCCTTCTTCTTTAACTTCGAGCACCCGCCGTTCCAGTTGGCGGATCGCTTCTTTGAGCGTGGTCAAGCCGTGAGCGCCGAGCTGTTCGGCTTGCTCTTTGAGCTTTGCCAAATTCGCCACTGCCTGCTCGCCGTGGAAATGGCAGGCAGCGAGCAACTCCACCGGCAGCACCACGAACACATGCGCGACCGCGGCGCCGATCGGCATGGCGCGAGTCTCGACATTGAGCTGTGCCAGAGCTTGATAAAGTTGGGCGAGGGTCGGTGGAAAATTCTTTTTGTCGAGCTTCGCGGCGGCGCGGTAGTCGAGCAAGTTTTGCCGGTGCAGCTCATAAATCTCGTGATCGGTGAGCCCGCCCAAGGGCGAACGGAGCACGCCGACTAACGCCAAGCGATCGAAAGGATTTTCCACGGCGCGCAAGAGATTCACCGCGTCGACGATTTCTTTGGCGGCGTAGAAATGGCGCTCGCCTTCGACGACGTAGCGAATGGCGTGGCGGCGAAACGGTTCCAGATAATCGTGGATGTCGGTGAGCTTGCGAAACAGAATCGCAATGTCTTTCGGCTGGGCCAGGACGCTTTCACCGCGGGCGTTAAGAAGTGCCGTCTTACCCAACACGGTCGATTTTAACCAGCGCGCCAGGCTTTCGCCTTCGAGGCGGCGCGCGGTCTCGGCATTGACTTCTTTGTCGGCGACGATTTTTCGGACGGCGATTTTGGCAAGATTTCCGCTCGTCGTCGACGGTCGTCCAGGCGCCGGATGGATGGCGATGTAGGGCGGTTGCACGCCGTCTTGGGCTTGAATCAAGGTTTCAAAAACTCCGTTGACGGCGTCAAGGATCGCCGCGTCGCTGCGAAAATTGGTCGTCAGGCGGCATTCCACGCCGTTCTGCGCTTTAATTATTTTCTCGACGACTTCCAGATAGGCCTCGATATCGGCGCGGCGAAAGGCGTAGATCGATTGTTTGGGGTCGCCAACGACGAAGATTTTTCCGGGCTCTACTTTGACTTGGCGCCAGTCCGTTGCCGTCTGGCCAGACTGTTCGGCCAGGTAGAGGAGAATTTCGTACTGAATCGGATCGGTATCCTGAAACTCGTCGATGAGAATTGTCCTGTAGCGCCGTTTGAGCTCGGCGCGCACATGGCGCTGATCGCGCACGAGATTGCGCGCCCGTACCAAGAGTCCGTCGAACGAGATATGGCCATCACGTAGGAAGCGTTCGCGAAATGCAGCGGCGTAGGGCGCCAGCAGATGCCAGATGAGCGCAGTGAAGTCGTCCTCGACACCGGCCAAGCCTTTGGCCGCGCGCACGAGTTCTTGCGCCGCCGCGATGTCTTCGGCTGACCAGCCCTTCAAAGTGCGGCTGACGGATTTTTCCGACAACAGCGTGTAGCACTCGGCCAATTCTTCTGAGCGCCGGCTGGATGTTCCAAACTCGTAGATCACCGCGTGGGCAGCGCGCACGAGTTTTTCATTCATCCGGTCTTCGGGATGGCGTGCGTCCAAGGCGGCGGCTTGGGCGGCTAATTTACCGAGCCACTCGCGTAGCGGCGCGGCGATTTCTTTTGTCTTCGCTGGATCTTGGTTGAGGTCCACGGTTTCCGTGGCGAGCGATCGGGTCAGTGCTTTGATTTGATCGAGCTGGCAGTGGGCGAGAACTTTGCGCCAATCATCGGCGCGGGGGCTGGCCAGTGCCAGTTCCTGATCGAGCCAGGCGTCCCATTGCTCGTCAAATAATCGATCAAATTCTGTGCCATCATCCTCGCGAAACTGCGGGTCGACTCCGGCTTCGATGGGATAGAGCCGTAATAAATTGGCGGCGAAGCTATGAATCGTGCCGATGTCGCTGCGCTCAAGATTTCGCAGCGCGTCGCGGATGCGTCGATCCATGTTGTCTTTGGAGAGTTGGTAGAGCGCGATTAAATCTTCGGCGGCGTGAAATGTTTTCTTTGCTGTCTCGCTCGCTGGTTCGCGGTCGAGCTCGACGGCTAAATACGCCTGCAAACGCTCGCGCAGGCGCAACTTCATTTCATCGGCGGCTTTGTTGGTAAAGGTCAGCGCGACGATCTCGGTAATTTTCAGCGGTTGGGGATTGCGCAAAATCAAGTGCACCAGACGGTCGACAAGCAAGGTTGTCTTGCCGGTGCCCGCGCCGGCAGTGACGACGAGATTGCGGTCGAAGGTGGTGACGGCGACTTGGCGGTCGTCGGCATCGGGAAGCTCGAGATTGGCTTGCGTCGCGCTCATAGCTTCTTCGGATCCTTTCCGCCCAGGGCTCGATGAGCCTCGGTTAGCGGATCGTTTTCGGCGCGCCACAGACTGGGCGGATGATTCTTGCGGCAGATGGTTGCCACGTCGCAGCGGCCGCAGTGCTCGGCGCGGTTTAAGAAAAAATTTCCCTGGCGCACGCCGTCGACCAAGTAGGCGATGGTTTGTTGGGTGGCGGCGCCGGCCTTGTCCGCCAAACTATCGCTGCCGTAGGCTATTCGCAGCAGCGGGCCTCCGGCCCAGTGCTGAGCGATGTAATAAAAATCTGCTTCGATGCTCGGCGCTTTCGCTATGCCGGCGCTTTCACGCGCCCACTTGGCCGCGAGCAAAATGTAAAAGGGTGGTTGCAACCGTTGGCCGCGCAGCGCGGCAAGCAAGAGATTTTTGTCTTCGGTCTTCGGCGCGGCGCCGAACTTGAATTTATAATCGATCACCCGCAGCGCGCCATCGCGGCCATCGATTCGATCCATGCGGCCGCGGATGGCAAGGTTCTTGAGCGGCTCAGGCCAATCTGTAGGCAAGCTCGCTAGGACATCCTTTTCCAAGCACAGCGGCGTGAAACCGGATTTGGCCAGTTCGTCGAAGTCTTCCGTAACGACCTGGCGGAGCAACTGCACCACTCTCTCTTTGAAGGTTTCCCAGGTCAGCGGGTAGCCCACGGGATTTTCGCTCTCGTAGTGGTGGAAAGCGCGGTTAGCGACGGATTTTAGCGCCGCGTCGATGTCGGCCGAAGTGTTGCCAGCAAAATGGCCGCGTTCCATGAGCTCGCGATACAAAGAATTTAAAATTTCATGACCAAGTTCGCCGAATTCGGCGGGACTTGGGCCGAGGATTTCTTCGGGGCGGTCAAGCGTTGCCAGGCCAAGCACGTGGCGCGCGAAAAATTGAAACGGGCAGCGTGCGTAGGTCTCGAGCGCCGTCGGCGACAGGCCACGCTCCGAGAAACGCTTCCAGTAGTGATCAAATTTGCCGACCATGCCGTCGTAGGCAAGCAGGCGCTCGCTCGATTGGTCGAGCGCGGCGACGACTTTCCGCCCTTGTTGGTAAAGCGCCGGCAGCGGCGCCAAGGCTTCGATCAGTGCGGTGGGGTCTTGGCCTTCGAGCGTGAGGCGAACCGCGAGCTCGGTTGGCAGTAAAAATTCTTGGCGATCGAATGGCGCCGTGGCGGCCTTTTCAGTGATGCTGCGCGGGATCGTTACCATCTCAACTTTGTGACCGGCGCTTTCAACGGCGCGCTTAAGCTCGTCCACATACCAAGACGGCGCCAGCGCTCTGCCACTGTCGTCCGCTCTTTGGAACGAGCAGTAGAGCCGCTCGCGTGGGGCGGCTACCAGGAGCGCGAAAAGCAGTTTTTCTTCATCGAACGCCGTGAGTTTCGGATTGACCTTGTAGCCCAGGTCGCGTTCCAAAACTTCCCGGTCATGGTCGCGTAGAAATGCGTCTTCTCGGATCGTCCGTGGAAAGACCCCTTCATTCATTCCCAGCAAAAACAGCGCGCGGAACGACAAGCCGCGCGCGGCGGTGGCGCTCAGCACCATGACGCCGTCGCGGTTGCGCCGATCCTCGCTGACCGTCGAACGCTCGAGCCAATGCTGAAAAGTGTGGCTAAAATCTCCGAGCGTGACGCATTCTTGGAGCGCGTCGAGACCGGCGAGCCGCTCCAAGACCGCGAGAATCTCGTCATTAATCGTCGCTGGTGCTGCTTCGGCGCCAGGCATCGCGATGTCGTCGCTGGGCACGATGCCAAGATATTTTTCCAGCATCTTCTTCCATGCCTCGGCGAAAGTTTTCCACGACGCTTGAATTGGCAAACTGACGAGATCGGCCACCAGCGCCTCGACAGTATCGGCTAATTTAACCAACTGTGCCGCAGGGATGCGAATGACGCGCGGTTCATCATCGTCGGAGATTTCTGACAGCAGCAAATCACGATGGTGGTAGTTTCTCAGCCGGCGCCACTGTGCGGCACCTTTGCAGATAGCGAGCTCACGGGTGGCGAGGTCCCAAAGATCCGGGCGTGGCAGGGAATCGTCTTTGGCGCTGTCTTGCGATTTAAAATACGGCGAGGAAACCAGATCGATCACCTGGCTGCGCAGAAAATCCTTCGCCGGTAAGTTTAACAGCAGAATCACGGCTTTGCTTAGAGGACACTGGACGAGAGCTTCTTCGATGGCGCCGGCGAGCGGGATGAGATGTCGGTGGAAGATGTCTTTGACGACGCTGCCGTATGATTCGAGACTGCGCGCAATGACGCCGATCTCATGAAATTGCATCCGATCGTCGTCGATCAGCCGCAAGATTTGTTTTGCCGCCGCCGAAACTTCATCGTGGATGCCAAATGTGGTTGTGATTTGACAGCGCCAGTGAGTGGGAAACCTAGCGTAGATTCTATCCTTCTGGTCGTCGAAGAGGCGCGCGCTGGCTGGTAGCGGCGTTTCGGGCGCCACGCCGACTGGCGCTTCGGTGATGTGGCCCAGGATGTAACGCTCGTAAAAGTTCTCGGCGAAGCGCCATGCTTCATGGCTGGGCTTGGCGGCTACCAGAGGAAAAAACAGTGTCGTCGGATAGTGGCGCGTCACGGCTTGAAAAAAGTCTATCTGGATTTGGGTCAGATCGTAAAAGCCATAGTAGATAACCTGGGCGAACTGGGCGAGAAACTGAGATGACGGCGCCTGTTCGGTGGCGTAGCGAGCTAAATTGGCTTGATCGACAATATCTTGCTCACGGCAGAACCGCTGAAGAGTTCGGAACAGAACCAGTAACTGCGATGTCCGTTCGCTAGCGCGCTGGCTGAAGTGTCCTTCGCCCAAAGCTTCGAGCGCGACGGTGGGATCGACGAGGCCGTCACGCAGGTCGCGCAACGTTTGCCAGAGCGCGGCGCAGCCGCCGGCACGATCTTCGATGCCGGCGAAGGGTTCGGCGCCGGGCTGGCGGGTGCGGATAATTTGCCGAAGCGCCTCTTCGAGAAACAGGTCGTCCTGAAGCTCAAGGGGAGAGCCGCTACGCTCGGCCTGGAGCCGAAGCGACAATTGGTAGAAGGTTAGCAGCTGAACATTCAGCAAAGACAAACCGCGCTCCCGGCTCAAGAGTATTTTCAAGCGGCGCCGCATGAGATCGGCGGGGACGAGAACCAAGAGCGGCGTCATCGGGTCGGATCGCTTGAAACGCGAGATTTCATCGACGAGGGCGTTTTCGAGATCGGGATGAAATGGACCGAGGATGGTTCGCATGATTGGTTTGCGCTGGCGATTACGATTTGCTGGCTCACTATGAAATAGGGTGTGAGGATTGGCAAGAGAAAGAAAGGTCGAAAGATCACGCCACAAAGGGTCTATGGAATGAAGAATCGGATTCGGAAATTAGCCGCAAAGAGCGCAAAGGGCGCAAAAAAAGAATAGGGATTCGTAGGGGCGGGTTTAAAACCCGCCCTCTGGGATTTGGCGCATCGGAAAATTTGCGCAAGCCGCGCAAATTTCGGATAGCAAAGCACGCAAAGAAGATTGAGTCAATTTGCAAAAGCGCCGGCAAAGAATTAAACCATCAACCAACTTATGCGAACATTCAAAAAGCTTAGAATCCTCGTTTCACTTTGCTTTCTCGTTAGTTTTCTTGCCGCAGACGCTAGTGCGCGATCTGTAGAGTCCACGGCGGGTCTCGTCGTTGCCGATAGCGAGCTGGCGAGTCAAGCGGGTATGGAGATTCTCAAGCGCGGCGGCAATGCGGTCGACGCGGCGATCGCCACGGCCTTGGCGTTATCCGTCGTCGATCAGGCGTCATCGGGACTTGGCGGCGGCGGCTTCATGGTGATCTACCGGGCGCAAGACAAGAAATCTTTCGCGTTGGATTTTCGCGAGACCGCGCCCGAGGGGTCGCGCCGCGAGCTTTATATGAAGGACGGCAAACCGGCGCCGTCATTAAGTCTCAACGGCGCCTTGGCCGTCGGCGTGCCGGGAGAGGTCGCCGGCTTGGTCGAAGCGCACAAAAAGTTCGGCACGCTCCCGCTCGCCATCCTGACGGCGCCGGCGATTAAGCTCGCCAGCGAAGGATTTCCCATCGATCCGGCGATGCGCGTCGCCGTCGATCGCATGCAGCAGAACATGAAGCTGTTTCCCGATCTGGGGCGAATCTACATGCCGAAGGGCGAAGTGCCAAAAGATGGCGATCTGATTCGCCAGACGGAGTTGGCGCAAACCCTCAAAGCGATCGCGCAACAAGGCTCGCGGGTTTTCTATCAAGGCTGGATCGGCCAGGCGATCGTCGAGACGGTTAAGAAAGCCGGCGGCGTGATGACCCTCGATGATTTGACAAACTATCGTGCGGTTTGGCGCGAGCCGCTGATCGGTTCGTACCGCGGCCGCACGGTTGTCACCATGCCGCCGCCCAGCTCGGGCGGCGTGGCGCTCATCGAAATGCTCAACATTCTCGAAGGCTACAAGCTCGACGAGTTCAAGCACAACTCGGCTTTCTATCTTCACTTGCTGGCGGAGGCGATGAAACATGCCTTCGCCGACCGGGCGGCGTATCTAGGCGATCCGGATTTTGTCCATGTGCCGATTCGCAAGCTGACCGCCAAAGAATACGCCGCTTGGATTCGTCACCGAATCGCTCCCGATAAAACCCGGCCGGTGAATTTTTATGGCTATTACAGCTACGATGCGGAAAAAGGCGGCACGACCCATTTCAGCGTGATCGACCGTTTTGGCAACGCCGTCGCTTGCACGCAGTCGGTCAACACGCGTTTTGGTTCAAAGCTGCTCTCGGCGCCGACCGGTATCGTGCTCAACAACGAGATCGACGATTTCGCGATCCATCCGGAGACCGGCAACGCTTACGGCTTGATCGGCAATCAGGCCAATTCATTGCAACCGAAGAAGCGGCCGCTGAGCAGCATGTCGCCGACGATTATCTTGAACGGCAGCCGGCCAGAGCTGGTGATCGGCGCCGCCGGCGGACCGCGGATCATCAACGCGACGCTGCAGACAATTCTTAACGTGCTCGATTTCAAGATGCCGGTAAAGCAGGCAGTGGACTCGGCGCGTATTCATCATCAATGGATACCAGAACGGCTGAGCGTCGAAACGAGCATCGAAACCGAGCCAAAAAAGTCGTTGGAGCAGCGCGGCCACGTCATGCGCGAGCAAACCGCCCTCGGAACCGTGCAAGCGATCACGTGGGACGGAAGGACGATGAACGGCGTCGCCGATCCGAGAAAAGTCGAACGGGCAAGAACGGAGTAGAAGTCGGGAATTAGTGAGTAGTAAGGAGTCAGGAGTCAGGAGTTCGGAATCGGGACTTCTCAATCTCCTTACTACTTACTCCTTACTATTTACTTCTTCTCTTCCGCCACCATCCCCAGATCGGTAGGGCGAGTTTCCATAGTTTCAGCAGCTCGCCACTGGATTTCAAAAGCTTGCCGGCGTAGCCGCTGACTAAGAAACTTGAAATGCCCGCGGCGATGATGGGGTGGGTTTTGAGCGTCCGGCCAATGCCGAGCAAGGTCGAAGTTACGTCGAAGGGGGCGCGGATTTTGTCGCAAGCCGCGGCCAGCTCGGCGCGTTCGCGCCCGGCCTTATCAACCAATGCTTGTTTGCGCCGGGCGATTTCTTCGAGCCGGCTACTCACGGGACGAAGCCCTCAAACAGTCGCGGTCTTTGCCGAGTTCCCCCAGTGTGGCTGGAAACAGTCCGGGGCGGGTAAGAAAGGCGCTGCGCAGTTTCATGGCGGCGGCGATGCCGACGCCGAGATAAACCGCGCTTAGACAGCCGATGGCGGCGATCCAGCCCTTGTCCCAAAACAGCGCGACGATAAAGATCGTCAGCAATATGGAGCCCAAGCTGAGGCCGAAGAACAGTAGCAGCGTCAGCACCAGGGTCTGCTTGAGCCGCTCGCGCTCTTCTTCCAGCTCGGCCGCCAATAGATCGAGCCGGGTATACAGCATCGAACTCAAAACCGCCAGGGCGGATTTGAACCCATGCAAGATACCCGGCTCGCCGTCTGTCCCGGTTGCGCGATCTCGATCGAACATCGCAAAAAATTCCATTAAACGCCGCCTCTTGAGGCGGGCACAAGGGGTTGCCAAAGGGGGCGAGCATCCCCTTTGGTCATGAGCGGG
>CAYZJE010000167.1:0-10790 GCA_964478485.1 uncultured Syntrophobacter sp.
TGGTTAACCACTTGGGTAAATAACGCGAGCTCTTCTTTCCCTTGCGCGATCGTGCGGCGGTTATCTTTGATAAAGCCGAGTGACAAAACCGCTCTTCTCGATCTCCTGCAAAATGGTCCCGTCGATAAACTGCTCGGGCTTGGCGTTTTTGGCGCGTGGATCGCGCTCGGCCATCCAGGTGAGTTGGGTTTGGATCGCGGCGGGCGAGACATGGGGCACCGGCTGGTAGAGTTCTTTGTAAAGCTTATAGACTTCTTCGAGGGCGTCGCGGTCGTCGATCTTCAAATATTTTCTGAGCGCGCTGATCGACGGCTCGGGATTATTCTTCACCATGTAGATGCCTTCGATGATCGCGCGCATGTAGCGGGTGGCGATGTCCGGTTGAGCTTTGAGAAACGCCCGGGTGGTGATGACTTCGAGTTGGGGAAAGGGAATATCGTATTGTGTTGGGTCGACCAGTATGGAGAAGCCAGCCTTTTTGGCGAGGCTGAAAAACTCCGGAGTCAAAACCGTCGAATCAACGCTGCGCTTGCTCAAGGCCGAGAGTCGGGTGCTGGTGCCGCCGGTTTGCAGAAGCGTCACGTCTTTGTCAGGCGTGAGGCCGTAACGTTGAAGGATCAATCGCGCGGCGAGATCGGACGCGCTGCCGAAACGGGAAACCGCCAACCGTTTGCCCTTGAGTTGATCGATGGTTTTGGTTTCCTTCTGCGCCAGTAGCGCGTAGGGCATGCGGCTTTCGATGCTGGAGATCGACACGATATCGCTGCCCGCCAGGTTGCTACTGACGGCGACGGTGCCGCCGCCCATGGCAATCTGGGTTTCGCCGGCTGTGAGCGCCTGCACCGTAGTGACGCCGCTTTCGATCAGGACGACATCGACGCTCAGGCCATGTTTCTCGAAAATCTTGGCTTCTTTCGCCAACCAATAAGCCGCCATATTGGCGGTGAGCGCGCTGTAGGAAGTCTTTAAGCGGGTGAGTTGGGCGTGGGCGGTGCCGGGAAGCAAGCTGCTCACTAACGCGCTGATGATCAGACCGATCGGTCCGATCCGACTGATCCGGCCGATCTTCATCATCTTTCCCCCTCACTCAGCAAAAACTCGGTTAGCACGCGGTTGAACTCCTCGGTCTCTTCGATCTGCGGCTCGTGGGCCGAGTGTTTGAAACGGTAAACCTGGGAACCCGGCACTATCTTTTGAAAGTTCACGTCCCAATCGCTCTGATTAAGCGGGTCGTGGTCGCAGGACATGATCAGCAAGGGGATGGTCAATTGCGATAACTGTTTGACGAAGTCCTCGGTTGTCGACCTCACTTGGTGCACCGGACTGCGCAAACGCGCCGCCGACAGCGTCTCCCAGGCGCCGGGAATGATCGAGCTCTCGAAGCGCTCGCGGACATTTATTTCGCTTCGCCATTTCGTGTCGTGATAGAGTAGCGCGACGATCTTTTTCATGTTCTCCAAAGACGGCGTGTAGTTTTCCAGGTCGGCTTGAGAGTTAGTCTTGAACACGCTGGCGTTGCCGCAGATGGTGACCATTTTTTGAATCTGTAACGGCGCTGGGTTGCGCACCGAGGCGCGCAGGACCAAGCCGCCGCCGGCGGAGTTGCCGACGAAAAATGCCTTGCCGATGCCCAAAGTTTCGAGAAATCGCTGAAGGTGTTTGATTCTGAGTCCAGCTGGGTCGGTGAAGCTGTAGAGTTTGTCGGTCTGGCCCCAGCCCAAAATATCTGGCGCGACGACGTGGAACCGCTGTGCCAGCGCGTCGATGTTGTGGCGCCAGGTAATTTCCGCCGACGCGCCAAACTCGCCGCCGTGGAGCAGGAGTAGATCTGGCCCACTGCCGGCTTCCAAGAAGTGAGTTTTGATATCGCCGACAAGAATCGTGCGGTGTTGATAAGCAGCCATCGGTCAAAGAGAAGATATTTCCCGCGAAGGCGCAAAGGCGCTAAGTAAAAAGCAAAACGATTCCGAAACTTTGCGGCTTTGCGCCTTTGCGGGAGACAATCCGATTCCTACTTCTTTGTACTTTCTCATAGAAACGCCACGCCGCCGTCGACGCAGACGGTTTGGCCGGTCATGAAGTCGCTTAGCGGCGAAGCGAGAAACAGCATGGTGCCGACCAAATCTTTCGGCAGTTGCACCCGCTTCAAAGCGCGATCGGCCAGCCTGGCGCCGCGCATTTTGAGCACTTCTTCGGTGGGATTCTCTTCGGACAGTGTCGAGCCCGGCGCGATGGCGTTGACATTAATGTTATCGTCGCCGACCTCCCGCGCGAGTGTACGGGTGAAACCGATAACGCCGGCTTTCGACGTCACGTAGTGTATCCGTCCGGCGCTGCCGTTTAGCGCGGTGCCGGAAGAGATATTGATAATCTTGCCGGATTTCTGTTGGCGCATGGTCGGCAGCACGGCGCGGCTGCAAAAGAACAGCCCTTTAAGATTGACCGTCATCATGCGGTCCCATTCGGCCGGATCGATGGTATCGATGCCACCGCGGTTCATCGGAATGGTCGAGAAGATCGCGGCATTGTTCACCAGCACGTCGATACGGCTGAATTTGTCTAGGGTTAGTTGCGCCATGTCCTTGGTCGATTGCTCGTTGGCGACGTCGACCTTGGCGGCGAGCGCTTTGCCGTCGAACTGTTTGACGACTTCGCCGGCGACTTTCTCCGCCGCCGGCGCGTCGATATCGGCGACTATGACCTTAGCCCCCGCTTCGGCGAAGCCGTGGCAATAGGCCCGCCCGATGCCATGCCCGCCGCCGGTAACGATGACTACTTTGTCTTTGAGTCCTTGAATCATGCCGTTGCTCCCTCAGTTTAAGATTGTCGCCAAAATACCCCTATAAGTTTTTGCCTGTCAAGGCGATCATTTGCGTCTAATAAAAAAAACCTGGATTATGTCGCGTTAAAGGCGGTTTATTGAATGAAAAGTGTCGTGAGCTTTAGTCGAAAATTAATTCTCGTCACGGCGTTCGCTGTGACGGTTTCCCTGTGCTCGATCGCCGCCGCAGCCGAGTCGAGGGTCAATCCAGACAGCTTACCGATGTTTGGCGCGCCGAAAACACCCAGGCCAGAAAACCTACAAAAAGCCGATGAAGCTTTCATTCGCGATAACACTTTACGTTACAAGACCCGGCCGGCCGCTAGCGTCGCCTTTGCGACCCAGGGCTGGAATGCGCTCAGAGCCAAACAGTTAGACGTGGCGATGTTGAATTTTAACCAGGCCTGGCTACTCAATGCCAAAAACTACGGCGCGTTTTGGGGCTTCGGCGCAGTGCTCAGTATCAGGGGCCAATTGGCCGAAGCGCTCGAACAGCTTGAAAACGCCCGCGAGTTGCTCGATGAGCCGGCTCAGCGCAGCGCGCTGCTTGCCGATCTTGCCACGCTGCATTCCGAATATGCCGCGAGCCTACCGGTGAGCCAGCAATTAGAGCGCGCTCAGCGCTTTGTCGTCGCTAACAACCGCTTTACCGAGTGCTTGGAAAACGATCCAAATTTTGCCGGAGGCTGGCGTGAATGGGCAATTTCCCTGTACCAGCAAGAGCGTTATTCGGAGGCGTGGGCGAGAGTGAAGCGGGTGCGAGAACTTCGCGCCGAATCTTTTCCGTCGGACTTTCTTAAAAAACTGTCCGACAAAATGGCGGAGCCGAAGTGATCCCCGCGCGAGCTCTCCGTTACAGGGCTCCGCACCCCAATACTCCATCACTCCAGTACTCCATTTCCCCAATCCCCCTCACACCGCTATGGTTTGTCCGCCATCAACGACCAGGGCGTGGCCGGTGACGAAGGACGCTTCGTCGGAAACTAAGAAGAGCACGCCGTAGGCAATTTCTTCCGGGCGGCCCATTCGAAGTAGGGCTTTGTTGCTGGCGCTCATCCTTTTTCTTTGCTCGTCGGTCGTGCCTTCGCCGAGCGTCGGACGTGGTGGAAAGCCTCTGAAACGCGGCGTCTCGATGGCGCCGGGACAGACACAGTTGATACGAATCCCCATCGGGCCGTAGTCAATCGCCATCTCGCGAGTTAAATTAATGATCGCTGCTTTGGTGGCGCAATAGCCGGGATACTCCGCGGAAGCCAGCAGACCAAAAGTAGACGCGGTGGTCACCATGTTGCCGCTAGCTTGCTTGATAAACTGCGGCATCACCGCGCGGGCGCCGCGATACATGGCGTTCAGATTGGTATTCAACACGAAGTTCCATTCCTCGTCGGTGTGTTCGTGGATTTTCTTGCGAATACCGGCGCCGGCGTTGTTGTAGAGAATATCGACCCGGCCGAACGAATCGACCGCCGTTTTCACCGCTCGATCTAAATCTTCCTGCTTGGTGACGTCGCAGTTGGCGAAAATCGCCTCGCCACCTTCTTTATCTTTTATCAGCTGATCGATGCGCGGCGAGATGGTTTCCTGAATATCGCAGCAAACCACCTTTGCCCCCTCGCGCGCAAACAGCCGCGCCGTCGCGCGGCCGATACCGCTATTAGCGCCGGTGATGATCGCCACTTTGCCCTTCAGCCGCCCAAGTCCGGGCCGGAGCATCGCATGTTCGTCCTTGAGAATGATCTCTGCCATGGGGTTTGCCTCCTGGTTCCTGTGTGTGAATTCAGAGCTTCACTTATCCCAGGGTGGTGCGGGATTTCAACCGTTGGCGAGTTACGAGGGTCGAGGATGGAGGATAGAGGATTGAGGATGGCGTCCGATCAAATCCGAAATGGAGGATCGACGATTGAGGATGGCTTCTCGGAGTAGTATAGGGAGAGTCGAGGTCGGGAGAAAAAATGGCGCGTATCAGAAGTTTCCGTGATCTGGACGTTTATTCTCAGGCGCGTGAGCAAGCCAAGAAAGTCTTTGTTACCAGTAAGTCGTTTCCAAGGGAAGAACGATTCTCGCTGACTGACCAGATCCGGCGTTCATCTCGCGCCGTGAACGCGATGATCGCGGAAGCTTGGGCACGAAGGATGTATCCAGCTGCGTTTATCAACAAGCTCAATGAAGCGATGGGCGAGGCGATGGAAACCCAAGCTTGGTTAGATCACGCGTTGGATGCAGAGTACATCAATCAAAGTCAACACCGCGCTCTGGACGATGGCTGGCAGCGCATTGGCGCGATGTTAAATCGGATGATCCAACGCGCAGACGATTTTTGCCGCACCGCCAGTCGCTGAGCGTCGAGACTTAGGTTTTGCCATCCTCCATCTTCTATCGTCTATCCTCGACCCTCTCATATCACCTACGATACAGCTGCTTAATAAATCCCGACTTCTCCAGCTCCGCTACTAAGCTCATATCAACGTAACTCTTGGCATCCGCCGTCGCGGCCTTGGGATTGCGCGGGGCGAGATCGTCGAGCATGGTTTTCACACCCTCCGGGGTCGGGTAGGGGACTTCGGGGAAGACGTTCGAATAGTCTCTGTAAGCCCGCTCAAGTCCTTCGGGATCGGCGACGCCGAGATTCTTTTTGAACAGCGCCTTGGCGTATTCTTTCTCGGTCTTGATGATGTGGATCGCCTCGATCATGGCGCGGGTAAGCTTGAGCAGCAGGGGCCGTTTGGCTTTGACGATCGCTTCACGGCTCAAGATGCCGTTCCACCAGAAGGGAATCTTGAGATCGGTGACGTTGTAAAGATTGCGAAAGCCGAGTTTCTCGGCCTGAGTCAGAAATGGCTCGGGCATGATCGTGAACTGCGTCAGCCCCTTGGAAAGCGCGGCGAATCGTTCCGGGTTGCCGCCGGCGGGAATGATCGTCACGTCTTTCTCCGGATCGATACCAAGTTTTCTCAGCGCCAAGCGCAATCCTAAGTCGGATGTGCTGCCGAGCCGGTTAACCCCGCCGATTTTTCCTTTGAGCTGTTCGATCTTGGTGATGCCGCCAATCGAAACGATATGGTCGACGAAGGTCGGCACCACGCCGAGAATCATCACGGTGTCGGCGCCGGCGAGACGCGAGCTGGTGAGGGTCGTCACCGAGATACTGGCCGCTTCGATTTCATTGGCCAGAAGCGCTTGCAGCACGGTCGGGCTGGCATTGATCGCGATGATTTCCGGCGTCACGCCTTGTTTCTGCAAGAGCTTACGGTCTTCCATTACCCAGATCGGACTGTTGGTCGGGCTGGCGCCCGCCCAGGCCAAGCGTAATCTTTCCTGGGCGAGGGCTGAAGGTAGCTGTGCCGCTATCACAAGAATGACGGTAAGAGCGTAGAACACCTTGTTCATTGCGCGATCCTCCTGAACGTTAGATGAGAGTAGTTATACCCTGTTCGGCGCCAGATCAACAAATGATCGACCAGCTATTGTTCGACTACATTGACTCGGTATATTATTGGTCTCGCTCAACGCGGGCATGAGCGGGAGGCGCAAATTTATGGCGAATAAAGGAATTTTAATCACCGGCGGTTCTGGCTTGGTCGGCGCTTACGCGGTCAACATGCTGCTTGAGCGCGGTGAGCGGCCGGTGGTTTTTGATGTTGCGCTAAACGAGCGGTTGCTCAATGCCGTCGGCGTTGATACCAGCAAGATCACCATGATCCGCGGCGATATGATGGACATGCCGGCGATTATCTCCGCGATCCGCGAAAACGATTGCGACCGGATTATCCATTTGGCCGCTTTCCTTGGTGAAGAAGTCCAGCGCCGACCCTACAGTGGCGTGAATCTAAATTTCATGGGCACGGTCAACGTCTTCGAAGCCGCCCGATTGGAAAAGGTCGCGCGAGTGATCTTCCCCAGCTCCGGGACGGTTTACCTGGGCTCCCTCGGCGAAGGGTTGAAACAAATCGACGAAAGCATCCCGATGAATCCGCCGTCGGTTTATGCCGCGACCAAGGCGAGCTGCGAGTTCATGGGGCGCGCCTACGCCAAACGCTACGGCTTTGAATTCATCTGCCTGCGTTACACCGGCGGTCTCTATGGCCCGTCCCCTGCGGCGCTCAAGGCGACTCGTGAAATCGCCATCCAGCAGATGATTCGCGCCGCGGTAAAGGGAGAATCTGCAAAAATAGGTTGGCCTTACGGTCCGGCGGAGATTCTCTACGGCAAGGACGCCGCCAAGGGAACCGTATTGGCGGTGATGAAAGACAAATTCAAAGACACACTATTTCACATCGGCAACGGCGATTTGTTGAGCGGCGACGACATCGTTGCCGCCGTCCGGAAGAAATTTCCAGGAGCCAATGTCGAGCTGGTTAAAGCCAACAATCCCATGCCTTATCCCGAATCGCGCCTGTCCAGCGACTTTTCCCGTGCCAAGGAGCAACTTGGCTATGAGCCCGAGTACCCGATCGATCGTGCGGTGGAGGACTATGGAGCGACCCTGAAAAAGCTCGAAAACCTTTAGTCGAAGCACTGAAGGACGCATCCCAGACAGCGTCTAACAATTTAACCAGACATCCGCTAGACTTGGTGACACGGAGGCCAAAACGATGCGCATGAGAAGTTGGTTCCTAACTGCCGTAATTACGCTCTTCGCCGTTCCCATTTTCGCCGCCCAGCCCGCCGCGCCCAAAGCCGGTTTCGACGAAAAGGCCGTAGCCGATTTCTACCGCGGCAAGACCGTGCGTATCGTCGTCGGCTTCTCCGCCGGCGGCGGCTACGACCAATACTCTCGGCTCATCGGGCGCCATCTGTCGCGTCATATCCCTGGAAACCCCAACGTGTTAGTCGACAACATGGCGGGTGCCGGCACCATGATCGCCGCCAATCACATGTACAACGCCGCGCCCAAGGACGGCACGATTGTCGGAAACCTTTCCGGTCCGATCGTCTTGGAGCAGCTCTTTGGCAATCCAGCGGTGCAGTACGATATGGGCAAATTCCGCTATCTCGCGGTGCCGGTGAGCGAGAGTTACTTGATGATCGTTCATAAGAGAACTGGCATCACGAAGTTCGACGAGCTACGCGGCGACAAGGGCAAACAAGTAACCATGGGAGCGATCCCCGGCTCCACCGTCGAGCACGCGCCGATCATGGTCAAAGAGGCGCTCAATATCAATCTCAAGATCGTTTCCGGCTATAAAGGCACCGCCGACGTGCGTTTGGCTCTCGATAGCGGCGAAGTTGACGGCTTCTTTAATACCTGGACATCGTCAAAAATTACTTCATTCGATAAGGTCAAGAGTGGTGAGTGGGTGCTGTTGGCGCAGTTGACCGAGACTCCGATGAAAGATTTGATCGTGCCCAACGTGCCGACCATTCAACAGATCGTGCGATCCGAAGAGCAAAGATTGTTGCTAAAGTTTGGCACTAGCACGCCGAACGAATTCGGCAAAGTTTATGTATTGCCTCTCGGCGTGCCGGCCGATCGCGCGCAGGCGCTCGAAACGGCTTTCGCGAAGGTTTTCAAAGACAAAGAACTGCTCGCCGACGCGAATAAAGGCAAACTCGAAATCGATCCGCTGATCGGCAGCACGATCACCAAGCTAGTGACCGAGTTTCTCGGCATGCCAAGCGATCTTAAGAATAAGCTGCAGACGGTTTTGAAGACGCCGGTGAAGAGGTGACGATAGATCAAGAATGCGATAATGAAGCCTTGTGATAATTGGACACAGCAGTGGAAAGATCGTACGTACAAATGATCACTGCAAATGACCGGATTCGGGTCCGGTTCACAAAGGAAAGAGGAAGAATTACAGAGTTTGTCGAAAACATGAATCACAAGTGGGGGGCGAATGGCACCCTGTGATTCGATATGATACGGCTCACGGCAGCCCGCACACAGACATTATGAATCCTGACGGAACCACGGAAAAGAGATTGCTTCACTTGCCAAACTATAATGACGCACTTTCATACGCCGAGGAGGACGTTAAGGCCAACTGGGAACGATATAAAGGTCGATACTTTCGGAGGTAGAAGAGTGAACAAGATGAGTAGCGCGTATAAGAACATAGTGCTGAACACGGAATTCAATAAATACCTGGTTGAGCATCCTGAAGTCACGGAAAAGATTCCGGACAATGCTTTGGTGGTGATTTTGCCAGACGACGACTCCACCCTTTGCCGGAAAAATCTTTCCTTAGCTCGGCGACATCGGGAAAAGGATCAAGCAGTGGTGTACGTGCGCATTAAGAAGCTGGCTCCTGCACCGAAGTCGCGTTTGGTGCAGCCGAGATTGAGTGTAGCTCTGTAAAATTGGCTCGATCCTCAGACGCTATTGCCAATGTGGTAAAAACACCAGTGAAAAAATGACGTCAGTTTAAAATTCGTTCTGTGGTCAAACAAAAAGGGGGTTTCAAATGTTGAGAAGCGTTGCCTGGCTATTCGCAACGTTGGTTGTCCTCATGAGTATCGGACCGTCAGCGGTTTTGGCTCAGACGGAAACGATCGAGGAACTTTATAAGAAAGCGCTTAAGGAAGGAGGTGTTCTCAATTGCTACTGCTCGCTGGCGCAGGTCAACGCGGAGATCATTTATCCGCTGTTCGAGAAACGCTTTCCGGGAATCAAGATCAACCACGTAGATGCCACCTCGGATAGGCTCGCGGCGCGGGCGATTACCGAGGCCCGCGGCGGCAAAACCATCGCGGACGTGGTCGAGTTCGGCCTCGAAGACATCAACAAGATTTTCGATCAAGGCTTATTGCTAGAAAGAGTGCCACCCGAGGCGGCCGCCTATCCGGCAAACTTAAGGGGACCCTATTGGACCGCCAATAATCTAATTTTTTTCGTCGGTGCCTGGAATACTGACAAGGTTAAGAAGGACGAAGAACCGAAATTTCTAGATGACTTTGGCGATCCGCGCTGGAAGGGCCGTCTGATTGCCGAACCGAGAGACTATGAGATTCTGATCGCGCTCAACCACAAGCACGGTAGCCTGGAAAAGGCGCGTGCTGTGCTTGCCCGAATCGCCGCCAACAACGTTGAGTTTCACCGTGGGCACTCGCAATTGGCCGAACTCATCGTCGCAGGACAGGCTGCGGCGTGTTTCACCTGTTATTCGCACCATTATCCATCTCGTAAACGAAAAGGTGCGCCGGTCGATTACATGTTGACCGAAGGCGCCGCCGGCATCATTAGCGTAGCCGTAATGAAAAACGCGCCCCATCCCAATACGGCATGGCTGTTTAATCGCTGGGCTGCGTCTGAGGAAGGTCAGAAAGTTTACGCTCAAGGCGGGCGCACTCCAGCCCACCCGAAGGTGGAACCCACGGAGAATATCCGGCCGAAAGCAATCTATCCGGTCGGTGTGGAGGATCTCAAACAGTACGGCAAGTTCGAAAAGATATGGAAGGAAGTTTTTCAACTCCGATAGTGAGCAGCTTTTAGCAAATGGAGGAGTCAATGAAAATGCATGGCAAGTTAACCGTCTTCGGGCTTTCCTTAATGATAGTCATGATCTCGGCGTCCCGCGTCGGTGCGCAGTCACTCGACGAGCTGCATAAGCTGGCGCTCAAAGAAGGCGGCACGCTCAATTTCTACGGCACCCTTGCGCAGATCAATGCCGAGAAAATATTGCCGGTATTTGAAAAACGTTTTCCCGGCATCAAGGTGAATCATGTCGATGCTACGGCGGATAAGCTCGCGGCGCGGGCAATTACTGAGGCGCGCGGCGGCCGGGTGATCGCCGACTTCTTCCAAATGGCCTTGGAAAACGTTTTACAAGTAATCGAGCAAAAGCTCGTGGTCGACCGGCTGCCCCCCGAAGCCGCGGCCTACCCGGCGAACCTCAAGGGGGCAAACTGGTTGGCGGCCGACTTAGTCATCATCATCGGCTCGTGGAATACCTCGTTGGTCAAGAAGGAGGACGAGCCCAAGCAGTTCGACGATTTTGCCGATCCGAAATGGAAAGGCAAATTAATTGCC
>CAYZJE010000168.1:0-25405 GCA_964478485.1 uncultured Syntrophobacter sp.
CGAAGCAAAAATGAACGAGGTAGCGTGCTGGTTTTCGTGACCCTTATGATGGTCTTGCTGTTTGTCATGGTCGGATTGGGTTTGGATACCGGCCACCTCGCCTATGTCCGATCCCAAGGCCAACCGGCGGTCGACGCGGCCGCTCTGGCGGCCGTCAACGCGCTTCCCACTCTTGATATTAACGAAGTCAACAACCGAGCGGCGGAATTGAACTATAACAGCGGCAGCAACCCCGGCGGTAACAATTATCTCAATAGTCCCAGCAATCTCATCGGCGCAAACAACATTACGCTGATCAATTACGATGGTGCCACGGGCACCATTACCGCGGCGGCATCGATCGCCAGTGCCAACGGGGTGCGCGTCGCCCTCGAAAGCAGCAACCCTTACGACGGGGCCGCGGCGGCGACGCCGATGAAGTCGCCTTTGTTTCTTACCCCCTTGCTCAATTTAATGGGTCAGAATACCAAAGGCACGCAGAATGTGAGCGTGAGCGCGGTGGCGGTGTTGGCGGCGATTCCGAGTATGCCAGTAGCGATCGGCGGGTGCGAGCTAAATGATCCTAGTAATATAAAGAGTGGGTGCAAAGCGGATTGTAGGCCGTCGAGTGCGGACTGCGAAGCAGGTGTAGGTGACGGCAGTCCCGGCGCTCCATTTAGAAATTGCAAATTATTGCAGGTCAGCAGCGCCAACAACGGCAACGGACAAATCGTCGACACGCCCAAGTACCAAGATTCCGGTTGGACCACCTTTGGTACGCCTTCCGCTAATGCGCCGTCGATTAAAGCACTGGTGCGTAACAACTCTACCTGCGGTAATATTCCTCCGGTTAATATTGGCAGTGGGTGCATTTTCCTCAACAACGGTCAAATAACTCCGGTTTTGGGCGAGTTTGACGACGTCTATAGTAAGAATGGTAAGAAAGAACCTTTTGTTGGCGATTGGACCAGTGCCAATCCAAACCCAATCCCCGCCGAAGATTGGGGAATCATACCGGTGGTGAGGAAGGACATCGGCAACTTTAATGGATGTGAACCGGTGCTCAACATGGCCAAGTTTGGTATTAGAAACGTTGTTAAATCCGGCAATGACAAATGGCTCGTCGGCGATTTAATCTGCGATTGGAAACTCGGCCAGATGGGCGCGACCAGCTGCTATACCACCCAGTTGGTGCGCGATACCAAGTCGGGAATGTAGGGGAATCATTTACTTTCCTAGGACTCGCCGCTAAACTAACGTCAAAGATTGGGGATCGGCCGTCATCAAGCAGGGTAGGATGACGGCCGATCCGGTTTTTTTAGAGCCGACGAATTTCATGCTCAAAATCATTGCTTTTAGTCTGTTTGGGTTAATATTGGCGCAGAATTGGGCTTGCCGCTCGGCGAACCAGTCCGAGAAGGTTGCCGACGTCGACGGAGTTGTCATTACTCGCGCGGAGTTGGATAAGAACGGCGGCAAGCCGCTGTCGAGCCTGCGCCAGCAGCTCTACAACATGGAGCGGCAGAAGCTCGACGAGTTTGTCGGCGCAACGCTGTTGACCCGCGAAGCCACGAGTAAAGGCGTGTCAGTGACGACTCTCTTGGAGCAGGAAGTGAACGGCAAAGTGGCGCCGGCCTCGGAAGCCGAGATCGAGGCTTTTTACAATCAGAACAAAGCCCGCATTCCGGTCGGCCTGGATAAAGTTCACGATCAAATCCGCGATTATCTGCGCGAGCAAAAGCTCGAAGCGCAAAAGAATGATTATCTTAAATCGCTGCGCGCCAAGGCCAAAGTTACCAGCTATCTCAAAGCTCCGCCGATATTGCGGGCTCAAGTGTCGATCACCGGCGCGGCGGTGAGGGGTTCGGAAAAGGCCAAGGTTACGATCGTCAAGTTTGAGGACTTTCAGTGTCCGTACTGCAAGACCGTGCAGCCGACGTTTAACGAACTGCTCAAGCGTTATGACGGCAAGATCCGCGTCGTCCACAAAGACCTTCCCCTCGATGCGATTCACCCTCAGGCGCGCCCGGCGGCGGAAGCCGCGCGCTGTGCCGGCGAGCAGGGGAAATTTTGGGACTATCATGACAGGCTTTACGCCAATGGCACCAAGCTCAGTGCCGAGGAATTGAAGACCACTGCCAAGGAAGTGGGTTTGAACGTCGACGGATTCGACAAGTGCTTCGCCGCCGGCAAATTCAAAGGCGCAGTGCAGAAAGATTTGTTGGAAGGCGCGCAGCTCGGCCTCAACGGCACACCGGTTTTTTTTATAAACGGCCGGGAACTGACCGGCGCCCAGCCGTTGGAGGCGTTTGCCGCGATCATCGACGAGGAACTCGGCCAGGCGAAGTAGGCTTGGGTCGGCATGGATCCCGCCACGGCAAATCAAGCATCCTTTTCTCTATTCCTATCCCCCCTTGGACAGTTACGCCGAACGCCAAGCGAGCAGCTAGTTAAACTAGGGCTCATGTTAGAGCAAGCACTAAGCCTGTTATTGGCCAATCAGAATAGCGACGGAGGCTTTGGCGCGGTCGCTGGCAAACAAAGCAACACCGAAGTGACGGCACTGGCGGCGCTGGCTTTGCAGTCGAACCCAGCGAGCGCCATGAATTTCGCAAAAGCCAAGAGCTGGCTGATCAAACGCCAGAATCCGGACGGGAGCTGGCCGCTCAATGACAGCGCGAAAGGCCCATCATGGGCAACCGCGCTAGGGATTATTGCCCTGAGCGAGTCAGCGAAGCAACGCGATCGGGTCGTCAAAGCCGGCAGTTGGGTACTTGAGCAGGAGGGCGGTAAACCTGGACTACTGGCCCAGTTGGTACTTTTCGTCACGCGCCAGAAGCGGGTGGTCCGACTCAATCAAGACTTGATCGGCTGGCCATGGACGACCGATAATTTCAGCTGGATCGAGCCTACCAGTTACTGCCTGATGGCGCTCAAGAAGCTAAAACAACAGCTGCCGGCCGATAGGGTACAGCAACGAATAGCCCAGGCGGAGCTGATGATCTATGATCGCATGTGTGACGGTGGCGGTTGGAACTATGGCAATAGTGAGGTTTACGGCGAGAAGCTGTGGCCTTATCCCGACACCACGGCGCTGGCGCTGATCGCCACCCAGGATCACCGTGAGCGGCAAGACAACCAACTGAGCCTGCGCCTGTTGAAAGACTTGGCGCGCAAAGCCGACTCGGGTTTGGCGCTCAGTTGGGCGTGTGTTTGTTATAACCTTTACGGCCAGGATGACGCAGCTTTGAAAAAATTGTTGGCCGAAAGATTTGCCAAGACTCAGTTTCTCGGCGAGAGCAAAACATTGGCGTTGGCGATCCTCGCGATTGGCGACGGGGCGCGCCACTTTCGGGTCTAGGGGCGGCTTATGAACCGGCGCGATTTCCTCAAAACTTCAGCCGCGGTATCGCTGTCGCCGCTGCTCAACGCGTGCGATGCGGCGCCGCGTTGGCAGCGTGACGCTTACATTCGCCCGAAGCTCTCCAAGGTAGCGGTTCTCGCCGCTGACCAGTACGGCAAAGCGCTGCGTGACATTATTCAACGAGGGATCAAACTGTGCGGTTTGGCCGTCGTTAACAAACGGGTGGTGCTCAAACCCAACTTGGTGGAATTTGATCCCAATGGCGTGATCAATACCCATCCGGCGGTGATCGAGGCGGCGGTCGATGCGTTTAAAACCTTGGGCGCCCGCGAAGTGATCGTCGCGGAAGGACCCGGCCACCGGCGTGATAACGAGTATTTGTTGAGCGCGTCGGGTCTCTATGACGTGGTCAAGGAACATCGCATTCGCTACGTCGATCTGAATAATGATGACCTGCGTCTGACCACGCTCAAGAGTGGTTTTTCCAACCTGAAGCAACTGTATTTACCGGAGACGTTGTATAACGCCGACCTGCTGGTCTCGATGCCCAAACTCAAGACCCATCATTGGGCCGGTGTGACCCTATCGCTTAAAAATATGTTTGGTGTCATCCCTGGATCGGTTTACGGTTGGCCCAAGAATGCGCTCCACTGGGCGGGAATCAACGGCAGCATTGTCGACATCAACAGCTCGCTGCCGTTACCGCGCTTCGCCATCGTCGACGGCATCGTTGGCATGGACGGCAATGGGCCGTTGCAAGGGCAAGCGAAAAAAGCCGGCGTGCTGGTTTTCGGCGCCGATCTCGTCGCCGTCGATGCGACCGCGGCGCGGCTGATGCAAATCGAACCGCGCAAGGTCAAATATCTCGAAATGGCTGGGGAGTTTCTCGGCAATCTCGGTTACCAACAGATTGAGCAGATCGGCGAGCCGGTTGAACGTCACCAACAGGATTTTCGCGTCATCGAGGCCTTCGCCGAGCTTAAAAAGTTGGTCGGTTAGTTTATGGGGTTAACTGAAACGCAAAGAGCCGAGCGTCGGTTTGACGCTCGGCTCTGTTTCGGTAGCCAATGAGATTTATTCTCGCGATTGCACTTTAGCTGTCCGCCGGGATGACCAGTTTCATGCCCACGTAGATATAATTGGGATTCTTAAGCGATTCTCGATTGGCCTCGAAGATTTTCTCCCATTTGCCGGTAGCGCTATAAAACTGTTCGGCGATTTTGCTGAGTGTGTCGCCGGCTTTGACCGTGTACTGCTGTTGGCCGCCTTTTTGAATCGGCGCCAGCGTTTTCTCACTAGCCGCGGAAATTTGTTTGACTACCGGCTTAGCCTTCTCTTCGCTAGCCACTAGCTTGGTCTTGCTCTCCGCCGCGATTTGAACCGGCGGCTTTTCCTTACTCGGTGACGCGCTAACTACAGGTTGCGGGCGCGCTGCGGCTTTAGCAACCGCCGCCGGTTTGTACAGCTTGTCGATAAAACCGGAGCTGTCGAGATCCTTGATGATCGAGAGATCGACGAATTGTTCCGGGCGCGCGGCGCGGGCCGCAGCGTCTTTTTGACCGAATTCGCGCAAGATGATCTGCACGCCCTTTAGCGTTGGATAGGGCTTTTCAGGTATCAGTGTCGTGATGATCGATTCGTAGGTGTCGTCCAACACTTCATTATCGTCAGTGCGCAGATACTTGGCGAGGATGTCCAAGGTTTCTTTGCGATGAGTCTTGGCGTACTGAATGCCTTCGATGTACGCCCGCATGAAATCCCGGACCATATCCGGCTTCGATTTGATCAAGGCACGGCTGGTGGCGATGCTGGTGTGCTGGTACTCAAGGCCCAGCATCTGTAAATCGGCCAGCATCGGAAAGCCAAGCTTCTTGGCTCTCAACGAAGTCGGCGCGGAGAGCATGACGCCTTGGATCCGGCCCGCTTCGAGGGCCGCGAGTTGAGCCGGCTGGTTGCCCAATTGCAAAATGCTCACATCTTTGCTGGCGTCCAGGCCGTACTTCTCAATGGCGTAACGCATGGCGAAGTCCGTGGCTGAACCGAAACGGGTTACGCCTAAGGATTTGCCTTTGAATTGATCCGGTCGTGCGATGCCCTTCTCGGTGTAGAGTTGAAAGGTCAGAGTGTTGATCACCCCGGCGATGATGACGACGTCCGCGCCGCGCAGATTGCTTTGAATGGCTGCCGGCCCGGCCACCGAAGCGAAGCTAATGTCACCGGCAACCAATGCCTGCGCCGTGGTTGTGCCTGACTCGATCAGAATCGCCTGGACCTCTAGGCCATACTTGCGGAAGAACCCTTTGTCTTGGGTAACCCAAAGGGGAGAAACATTTCCCGAGATTGAACTGTAGGCAACGTTGATCTTTTGCAATGCTCGGTCAGCGGCGCGCGCGGTGCCGTTCGGCAACGCCGCGACGAGGATCAATAGGACCAGTATAGCCAGGACGATTTTTCTCCGACTCTTGGCGGGTATTTCGTTTTTCATCGAATTCCTCCTTAATGCCGGTGTTCGTACGGAATAACTACTCACGGTTCAAGCGAATCATCGCGGCGCGTAAACTGGCGCGCATGCGTTCCAGGGAGCGGCCCAACTCACCGATCTCATCGTCGCTCTGAATCGGCACGGCGGTGTCGAGGCGGCCGCGGCTGATATCGTCAGCGATCGCTTTAAGGTCTAATATCGGACGGACGGTTTTGCTCGCTAGCATGACCGAGAGCGCAATGCTCAAGGCGACGCAGGCGCCGATCAAACCGATGATCGGCAACAGCGTCGAGTGCATGTCATCCTTAACGGTTTCCGCCCATAGACCGACGCGCGCGCTGCCGAGCTGACCATCGAGCATCGCCGAACGCGTTTCATAGACATCTTTGCCGCGCACAGAAGTGAGTCTCGACATTGCAACGGCGGCGCCGCTGTCTTTGAGTTCGGTGGGGAAGGGGCGCACGCTGCTGCCAAGAATTTCGCCTCTGGGGTCTTGCACGAAGGCGTAGGCGACGCCATCGAGACGGCCGTACTTGGCGATCAGAGCATCGAGTTCCAGAGTACTCTTACGCGACACCAATCCCGTGGCGGCATCGGCGAGATTGGTGGCGATGGCCGCGGCGCGAAGATCGACCTGTTTCTGTAACGCGTTGTTGGTGAAATGGTAGACGATGCCAATAACCAGCAGTCCCAGGAGCAAAATCAAGCCGCTGAAGGTGTAAGCGATCTTCCAGCGCAGTCCGCCGCGGCGAGGCTTGGCGGTTTCTGATTTGACGAATTTAGAGCTTTCTACGGTCGCGCTCTGCTGAGCCATCGGATAGCCCTCCGAAAGACAATATTGGCGGAGTTAAAATCGTTTGAAATTGGCGATCTCTCGAGCCATGGTCTCTTCGAATTTTTTCTTAAGCTTGCTGTCGGCGATCTCCAGGCCGACGAGCATGATTAGGTCGTCGAGTTTGGCTTCCGGGAGGTTGTTGGCTGTAGCCCCGAGAGCCTTAAGCTGGTCGCGTAAAACTAACGGTGCCATCGGTCCGATGATTTCCATCAAAATGCTCGTCAGGCGATTCAAAAGCGCCTCGGGCACCAAGTCGACGATTGGTTGCGGAGCCGCTGTCGCGGCTTCGACGAGACCTGATTTATACAGGTTAAAAATAACTTTAGCGACGTAGGCGAACGGGATGCGCAGCAGATCGGCGATTTCGTCAATAGTCCGCACCCCATCGAGCTTGCTCAGCACGCGCCAGCCGACCTGGGGCACGGTAATCGGGCCGGATTGATCGTCGTTCAAATCGGCCAGGCGAAAAACCGCTTTACTAGACGGAATGACGTCCAGGATGGTTTTCCATTCGTGGGTTACCGACTCGATCTCGCTAAGGATCTCGACGGCTGATTTTTGGATCGAGGTCGTGGTGGCCGTGCCCTCAGGCTCGAGGCTGAATGTGCCATCGGTCCAGGTCACTGGGTAAAGCAGAGCCTTCTCCCCGTCACCGATCGGACAGGTCGCATGAACGATGACTCCGGCGTTGAAAAAGACTTCGACGGTTTCTTTGCCGCGGGCGAGTTTCAACACGCCGCTTTTTTTGCCGTTGGTGGCGAGCAAAAGCAGGTCATTCAAGCCGATTTGACGCAGGTTTCCTTGCATGGCGTGCGACCGTCAGCAATCAGATGCTTTAGCGATCCTCCCATATGCGCCGCGGGTCTTTGCCGTTGCCGCTCTTTTTTGCCAGGTCGGCGATATCGTCGTGACTGTTCAAAGTCACCTTTAACGTCTTGATTACCGCAAGGCTCTTGCTGATGCCGACCATCTGTTCGAGCGTCGATTTGATCTGGCTTTGTAACAGCTCAATCTCCTCCGTCGAGATGCCTTGGAGCTGGGTCTGGAGGTCGTCATAAAGCTTGGTGATGCTATCGATTTGGCCAAGCGACTCGGTTTTCTGGGTGATGTCCTCGTAAAGACGCGAAATGTCTTCGGTGAGATTTTGTAATTCGTTCTTCATCGATTTTTCCAACCTTCCCTCAGGGTTTTTGTTTGCCATCCGTCAACGGACTGGAGCTGGCGTTCGCCGCATCCGGACCGATGCCGTGCTCTGTGGCGGGGGGGCTCTTAACCGCTTCAGGTGAGTTTAGCCGATCCGCGACCTGCGGCTGGGTCACCGATCCGGTTTGTGGAGTTGGCGCCGCGGCCGGTGCCTTGAACAGATAGAGCACGCCAAGAACCACGCCCAGCACCGCGAAAGCGATGATCCCTCCGGTCTTGAAGCTGACTACGGGTTTGCTCTGGTAAATGTCGTTTTCGCCATAGTCCTTGATAATTTTCTTGAGCTGACGATCGAGGTCGCCAGATTTTTGGACGTTGAGAATTTTGCGTTCGGCAGCGGTCGGTTGGGCGAATTCTGCTGTCGCCGGCTTTGCCGGCGTGTCCGTCACGGCAACTATATTCGTGGCTGTGTCGATAGTTGCCGGCAGGTTGGCTGCGCCGGCAAAATCGCCGTAATTTTTGATCACGTCTTCTAGCAACCGTTGATCGAAGACATGGTTGGCTGGCACCAATGCTTTCGATTCGTCAAGTTCTGCCTCGGCATTCTTGGGCGCTGGCTGCCCCGGGATAGCTTGCGCCGTAACCGCTGCTCTGGCTTCGATCACCTTGGTTTTATTAGCTGGTGTTTTTGTGATAGTCGCAGTGGGCGGCAGTTTCGACTTCGAGACGTTCTTGGCGACAGGTTCTGGATCGTCCAAAGTCTCCGGAGGAAACTCGAAATTTATCGGCGTGGTGAAGAGCTCGGAAGAAGTAAGCACCGTTTCGTCAAGATCGAAGCTCCAGTCCTTGGCTTGACCACCGCCCTGATCGTCCCGGGAAGCGGTGATCGTTTCGTTTGGGATCGTCAACGACCGCGGCTTTGCTTGTGTCGTAAACTTGTCATGAGCCCGTGGCGCGACCGGGTGTTCGGCGACGGGACTGAGATCGCCAACCCGAGCATCGCCACTGGCTCTTGTCATTGAGCCGATTGCTTCGCTAGCTTGTTGCTTATCGATGCTCTGGGGTTGCTCATCTGGCGATTTTGTTCCGGCTTCTTTTGCGGCCAAAGCCTGGTCGGGCGGCTCGGCGGTTACCGTCTTGAGCGAGACGGCATCCGCACCGACGCGATTGCCCTTCATGAGGCTTTGGAATCGAGCTAGCTTGCTGGCCTGGAGGATCGCGTGCAGCTGCGGATGTTTCTCCAAGCTATCCAGGTTGACCTGATCGTGACTTGCCTGCGGAATCTCGCTTACGTAGCGATTGATTTCGCTGACCGAAAGTTTGAGCTGAACCAGGTTATTGAGTCTGTCTCGTAACAAGGCCAGCTGCTTAACCAACATTTTGACTTTGGCTTCAGCGATGGAAATTTCACCGTAAGAAAAATCGCCAAGCCGTTGTTGCAAACCTTGCATCGAACCTAGAACTTTGCCAAAACCGCCTGCCGTCGAGGGCTTGGCATCGTCTGGTTCTGTATCTGGTATTTTCACTGATAGCATGGAGTGCGCTGGGCCGAAACTGAAAGCAAAATTTGCGACTTCAGCGCTCGTCCTCAAACAAGCAAAACAGTTGCCACTATCGCTTCGATAGAAAGCTAAGCACTTTGGGCAGCTCAAAGACCGATTTGTCCAGAAACTGCCGTATAATTCCCCCAATTCTGTTCGGCGCGAACAAAATTGTACGTGGAAAATTGCCTCTATGTTTTTGGAATTCTTACAGAAACGAGCCTCGGGAACTATTCCGGTGTGAATCTCAAGAGGCGTTTGGGAAACTCATTCCAACTCGAAATCGGGCTAGAAGCAGGCGATTCCATCCGCACGGCTGACACTGAAGTTGGTCCGTCGGATCACGGAGAATTGTCGCAGCCCGGCGAGAAGCATCGTCCGGCCACTTCGACTCCTTCGAAAATACCCGTGCGGGGATAATCTGCAGAACGAAGAAGCCGCCCGGGTTCCGTCATACCCGCGAAGCTTGTCCCCGACTTTGATCGGGGAGCGGGTATCCAGGCTAATTCGGCAGAGACCCAACCTGGATTCCCGCGTGCGCGGGAATGACGAGTCGAGGGGAGAATCCTGCGGAGGGAAATTCCTCCATTTTCATGATCTGTGGGCGAGCGTAAGCTCATGAACCACTTCGTGGAAAAGTCAATTGGCTGGAGCGAATTTTTCGAGTTTGCGGTAGAGCGTACGGGTGGAGATGCCCAGGGCCTCTGCGGCTTTGGCTTTGTTGCCGTTGGTTTGGCGCAGCGCATCTTCGATGACGCTGCGTTCGCCTTCTTCGATGTTGCGGATCGCTTTACTGCCGATCTCGTCACGATGGCCGGTGGCGAAATGCTGCAAATTCATCGGCAGATCGCTGATCGTAATATATTCGTTGTCCGCCATCATCACCGCGCTTTCGATGACGCTTTTTAACTCACGAATGTTGCCCGGCCATGGATACTCGAGGAAAAGTGCTTTAGCCGAGCTACTGAGTTTCTTAAGCGGTCGCTTAAATTGGCCACAGGCCTGGTAGATGAAATTGGCGATCAGCAAAATGATGTCTTCGGGGCGCTCGCGCAGGGACGGCAGGATGATCCGGGCACCGTTGAGACGGAAATAAAGATCCTTGCGGAAGCTGGGCCCGTGAATCGCTTCTTCGAGTTCTTTGTTGGTTGCGGCAATAATTCGAACGTCGCTATTCTTGGGCGTCGACTCGCCGACACGGTAGTATTGGCGCGTCTCCAAGAAACGTAACAATTTGAGTTGAATCGATGGCACTAACTCACCAATCTCATCTAAAAATAGGGTGCCGCCCTCGGCCGCTTCGATAAAGCCTTTTTTGTTTCGTTCGGCGCCGGTGAACGCACCTTTCACGTAGCCGAACAGTTCGCTTTCCACGAGGGTTTCCGGGATCGCCGTCATGTTGCAGCCAACAAACGGCTTGTCGGCGCGCGGGCCGTGGCAGTGAATGTATTGCGCCATGACTTCCTTGCCGGTGCCGGTTTCACCGGTGATGAGCACGGTAATGTCGTGCATGGCATAACGGTTGGCGAGGTTTACGACTTCGTAGAACTGGGGCGTATCGCCAATCATCGATGGCGCGGTGACCGTGTGGGGTAGGCTTGGCTCCGATGGTGCTTGATTGGCATGGCCCAGCAGGCCGTAGAGGGTGTGAATGTCATGGGGGTCGTGACAAATCAAAGTGTGTTGCTCGGTATTTGCCCGCAACCACTCGATGAATTCGTCCCAGCCCGGACCTTGGCACAACGCAAGATCGATAAAGATGAACTTTTGCTGATCAAGCGGAAATGCCGTCAGCACGCGGCGCGCCTCGTCGATCGACCGGCTGACGTGAACCGAGCAGCCGCGCGCTTCGGCAAACTTGGCGATGCTCGCGAGCGACGCCTCGTTAGCCTGAATGATCAGAGCGAGCGGTTTGGCCATCGTCGATTACTCAGGGTTGGTTGCTGATTGTGGCAGAATGACCATGTCTTCCAGCGAGTCTACTACGAGCTGCTGAGAAATTTCCGGCTCCACGCCAAGATAATTGCATGCGGCTACCACATGCTCGGCGATGAATTTGGGATGAAAGCCAGCAAACGGCACTTTGTGTTTGCGATAAAACGAGCGCAGCAGGTAAGACATGATCTCGTCGTTAAATGTCAGCCCGTAGGACTCGCAAATGCGTTGGAAGATCTCTCGGTACTCTTCTTCGGTCGGCGGATTGATCTTCATCTTGTAATGAACCCGCCGCAACTGGGCGGGGTCCATCAGTTCTTCCGGCGGAAAATTGGTTGCGAAGATTACCAGTTGATCGAACAGCACCGAGAACTTCTTACCGGTGTGCAGGGTGAGATAGTCGATCTTACGTTCCAAGGGGAAAATCCAGCGGTTTAGCAACTCGTGCGGCCGCACCCTTTGGCGGCCAAAATCGTCGATGACAAAAATGCCGCCGATCGCCTTCATCTGCAACGGCGCTTCGTAGAATTTTGAGTGAACGTCAAAATCAAGGTCGAGCATTTCCAGTGTCAGCTCACCGCCGGAGATGATGTAAGGCCGCTTGCAGCGCACCCAGCGCGGATCATGTTCAAGATGGGGCAGGAAAATCGGATTTGAGTAGTTGTCTCTATTGCTGGTCGGGAAAGCCACGTGCACGGATGGATCGTAAATCTTGATGATCTGCCCATCGGCTTCGATGCAGTAGGGAATGTATACCGGTTGCTCGAAGGCGCTGACCAGTGCCTCGGCGATGGAAGTCTTGCCGTTTCCCGCCGCGCCGTAGATTAGAATTGCTCGGCCCGAGTTGGAGGCTGGACCAAGGCGTCGGACGATATCCGGCGACAGCACCAAATGGGACATCGCCCGCTGGAGCTTCTCGACGCTAACCACTTCGTTGGTGATCGTTTGTTTCTGGACTTGGGTTTGATATTCATCGAGCGGGATCGGCATGGGGCCAATGTATTCGCATCGGCGCAATGCCTCGTTCGCCCTGTCCTTGCCCGCGCCGGTGAGCGCGTAGCGCATGATGTTGGAGTTTTTCTCGGACGGACCCCGAACCTCAACCAGAGCTTCTTTTTTTGCGTTGTTTAACAGCTCCTCGACGATAGCGCGGGTCAGTTTGAGATCCTCGGAGAGATCGGGAATAGTCTGCAACACCGACACGAACATGGTTCGGAGCAGGCTGTTCAGGAGGAAGTTGGCATCTAAACCGGTAGCTTCGACACTCTTAGCTACGGGCGGGGGTTCTTGCAGGATCGCTTCGAGTTCGCCGCGGGTGAGATAGCCGAGAGCGACCAAATTATCGCCGAGCCGGCCGCCGGCGATCTTCTGTTGATGGAGCACTAATTGTAGTTGCTCCTCGTTAATAATACCTTTCGCTAGTAAAAGTTCACCAATCGCCATCGAGATGACTCACATTTTCTAGAATTTGGTTGCCTTTGCCGCGGCTAGCAATTATATTCTCGGTATAACCGGCATAAAACTGTTTCATTATAGGGGATCGAGTTCATCTGTCAAGAAAAGTTTTCCTCGGTTGGTTTTCTGAGGTGGCGGAGGTACGAAAGGGCGAATGAGCATTTATCGCATTATTAAAGTATTTTTCCTGCTATCGGGATCGTTGACGGCTGGTTGTGCGCTGTTTGACGACATGGCGCCGAAAAAGCCTGAGTCCAATGGCCTAATTACCACGCCGCCAACCTATTACAGCACCGCCAAGGCTAGATATTTGGGCGCGCGATACAAAGATAATTTAGACCGTTTAGTGGAGCGTATTACCCGTAATCCCAAAACCGCGACGCTTCAGTTCGCCAATAATATTTCATCGGTGGGAGGCATAGGTTTTTTTACTCACTCCGCCACTAAGACCGCCGATGAGCGTTTTCTTGAAGTCGTCCTAGCCACGCCGGAGACCTTCGAAGTCAAGGGTGAGTTCATCGAGAAAATGCACCGATTGTTCGCGCGCTACGGCGTGGAGCTGTTGGCCATCGTCAGCGGCGACAATGACATCTACCAAGACCGCGAGATGAGCGGTTATGGCTTGAATTTGGCCTGGCGCAACGTCGTCACCGAACCAGCCGGTAACCGGGTAACGTTGGAACGGGCGATTATCTATTTTCCCAAGGAGAAGGTGCGCAGTCTTTTACGACAAGATCTCAACCCGAACGAATTGCTCAGCGACGCGGTGATCTTCGCGGTCGCAGAGGATGGGCCGCTTACCCTCGTGTCCTATCGGCCGCAAGAATCCAAGCCTGATGTTCGAGCGGCGATTAAAGAGGACAATTTGGCCTCCGCTGCGAACCCGCCGCGATCCCCCGCAGCGGCGGCCAAAAGCGCGGGACCGGAGAAGTCCAGTCAAGTCACGGGGACTGAGCAAGTCGCACTTAATCAAAAGGCTGAAGGCCGCGCGCCAGTCGCATTGCTTGGGGGGGCGAAAACCGTGAAGCTTCCAGAGCCGGTCACGTTGCCTCCAGCGTCGCTAAAAAGCTTTGAGCCGGCGCAGCCGATCGAAACGAAAAGTCTGGCCGACGTTGCTCAGGAAAAACCCACTGCTGTGCGTCCGGCTGCTAAACCGTTAGAAGGGTTTATCGTTCAGCTAGCGTTCAATGACAAGGAAAAGGCCCAGCGTTGGGCCGAGTCGATGGTGCAGCGTGGTTTCGCGGTTTCGCTTACCGAAACCGGTAGCGAAGGCTCGCTGCGAGTGCGCTTGGGCAATTTTACCGCCCGTGGCGAGGCCGAGCGGCAGTTGCGGACCTTCAAACAAGACGGGTTGAATGGCATCGTCATCAGCCTGCCGCAAGCGTTTCGACCCGAGGCGCTCACGTCGGTGCCCTAATCGGCAAATTAAACGAAGCCATTTCGCAGGCGGGGTTATCATAAGAATCAAACGCTCCCAGTCAGTTTGGCGCGCAGGATTTCGTTGACCTTCTGCGGATTGGCTTTGCCCTGGGTAGCTTTCATGACTTGACCGACGAGAAAACCGTAGACTTTTTCATTGCCCGATTTGTACTGTTCGACCTGCTTGCCGTTTGCCGCGAGGATTTGCTCGACCGCCGCCACGATACTTTCTGAGTCAGAAACTTGTTCGAGGCCTTTTTCGCTGACGATCGCCAGCGGCGCTTTGCCCGAATCCAACATCGCTGCGAAAACCGTTTTGGCGATCTTGCCGCTGATCTTGTCCTGATCGATGAGCTTGACCAGTTGCGCTAAGTGCTCGGGCGGGACGGGCCAGTTGGAAATATTGGGCTGTTCATCGAGCTTGCGCTCCTTTAATACGCGAAACAGATCGCCGACAATCCAGTTGCCCAGCGCTTTTGGATTGCCGTGGGTTTTCACCGCGCTTTCAAAATAATCGGCGACATCTTTTCTACTGGTTAACAATTCAGCGTCATAGGCCGACAGACCGTAGCCGGAAATGAACCGGCTCCGGCGCGCACCGGGCAGCTCCGGCAGCGAGGCGCGCACGGAATCGATCCAGCGCTCGTCGATCACCAGCGGCAGCAGATCGGGATCGGGGAAGTAGCGATAGTCATGGGCGGACTCTTTCGAACGCATAGAGCGCGTCGCTTCGCGCTGCTCGTCCCACAGACGGGTTTCTTGAACCAACTTGCCACCGTCGGTCAGCGTATCGCTTTGCCGCTCGATCTCGAATTCAATGGCGCGCTCGACCGCTTTGAAGGAATTTAGATTTTTAATTTCGATCTTTGTGCCCAAGGCCGCCGTTCCTTCCGGCCGCACCGAAACATTGGCGTCGCATCGGAAGCTGCCTTCCTCCATGTTACCGTCGCAGACGCCAAGATACTGAAGCATGGCTCTGAGCGTTCTCAAATAGGCGCCGGCTTGCGCCGCCGAGCGGATATCAGGCTCGCTGACGATTTCCAAAAGCGGCACGCCGGCGCGGTTGAGATCGACCAGGCTTGAGTCGCCGTGCGCGTCGTGGATGTTTTTCCCCGCGTCTTCCTCCATGTGAATGCGCGTGAGGCGAACTCGCTTGGGCGCGCTCTGGTCATCGCCGTCGACATCGACATAACCGCCGGCACAAATCGGCAGCTCGTATTGGCTGATTTGATAGCCCTTGGGCAGGTCGGGATAAAAATAATTCTTGCGCGCCAGCACGCTCGACCGGGCGATTTTACATTGAGTAGCCAAGCCCACTTTGATGGCGAATTCAACGACCTTGTGGTTCAGTACCGGCAGCACGCCAGGAAAACCGCTACATACTGGGCAGGTGTTGGCATTGGGCGCGCGGCCAAATTGTGTCGAACAGCCGCAAAAGATTTTAGACTCTGTCAGCAGCTGGGCGTGAACTTCGAGGCCGATGACGGGTTCGTATTTCATCGTCGCGGACTCCGAAAGGGATAATGCAGATTGCAGATTGCAGAATGCAGAATGCAGAATGTCGGAGACAGATCGGCTCCCGAAGGTCTTTCATTTTGCATTTTGCATTCTGCAATATTCATTTTGCATTCTTCAGTGGAGGTTTCTTCTTATGCCATTCGGTCGCTTGTTCATAGGCGTGCGCGGTTCGCAGCACGGTCGATTCGTCAAAATGGTTGCCGATGATTTGCAGGCCGATGGGCATTCCGGCGCTATCAAAGCCACAAGGCAACGATAGCGCCGGCAAACCGGCCAAGTTAATCGAGATCGTGTAAATATCCGACAAATACATTTGCAGCGGGTCTTGGATTTTCTCGCCGATTTTGAATGCGCTCGTCGGTGCGGTCGGCGTGAGGATCGCATCGCACTGTTTGAAGGCTTCGGCGAAATCCTTTTTGATCAGAGTGCGCACGCGCTGGGCTTTGAGGTAGTAAGCGTCGTAATAGCCCGCCGACAAGACGTAGGTGCCGAGCATGATGCGGCGCTTGACCTCGGCGCCGAACCCTTCATCGCGGCTGATCATGTAGGTTTGCGTAAGATCCTTCGCGTCGGCGCGATGGCCGAAGCGCATGCCGTCGTAGCGCGCCAGATTCGAGCTCGCTTCGGCGGTGGCGACGATGTAGTAGACGGCTACGGCATACTCCGTATGCGCAAGCGAAATGTCTTCGATCGTCGCGCCGTTCTTAGCCAATGTGTCGATGCCGGTTCGAACCGCTTGCTCGACTTCCGGCTGCATGCCACTGACGAAGTATTCTTTGGGCACGCCCAAGCGAAGACCTTTTACGTCGCCGTCGAGCGCGTCGCGGTAGTTTGGCACGGCATGAGTCGCCGACGTGGAGTCCGCCGGATCATGTCCGGCGATCGCTTGGAGCAGCAGCGACGAGTCGCGCACGTCTTTCGTCAGCGGGCCGACTTGATCCATTGACGATGCGAAGGCGATCACGCCGTAACGGCTGACCCGGCCATAGGTCGGTTTGAAGCCGACGACGCCGCAGCAGGCGGCCGGTTGACGGATCGAGCCGCCGGTGTCGGTGCCGAGGGCGGCGATGCATTGATCGGCGGCCACTGCGGCGGCGGAACCGCCAGAAGAGCCGCCCGGTATGCGCTCAGGGTTCCACGGATTGCGGGTTGGAAAGAACGCCGAATTTTCCGCCGAAGAGCCCATGGCGAATTCATCTAAGTTAGTTTTGCCAACGATCACAGCGCCGGCGGCGCGCAATTTTGCCACCGCCGTGGCGTCGTACGGGGGCATGAAGTCGCCGAGAATTTTCGACGCGCAGGTGGTTCGCAGACCGCGGGTGAGAAAATTATCTTTGAGCGCGATTGGAATGCCCAGGAGCGGTGTCACAGCCTCATTCTGCTTAAGCCGCTCGTCGGCCTGCCGGGCTTGTTCCAGTGCGGCATCTCGCGCCAGGGTCAAATAGGCGTGAACGGTTTGGTCGGTTGCCAAGATGCGCTCAAACACCGCTTCGGTGAGTTCGCGCGACGAGATCTCGCGCCGGCGCAGTTTGTCGCTGGCTTGGTGTAAGGTGAGGGCGGCGAGATTCATTCGATGATTTTAGGAACCTTGAAAAAAGTGCCGTCGCGGTCCGGCGCATTAGCTAGTAAGGCGTCGGCATTGGGCTGATTAGTGATTTTATCGTCGCGAAAGGCATTAGTTGTATCCGTGGCGTGGCTGAACGGCGTGACGTTGGACGTGTCGATCTCGTTGAGCTTGTCCATGTAGGCCAAAATGGCGTCGAGCTGGGCGGTGAGTTCGCTTTCTTCGTCTTCGGTTAGACGAAGACGGGCGAGCACGGCGACACGCTGGACGTCGGCGCGGGTAAGTTTCATGGGAAATTTTTAACATACGGCAGAGCTTATTCCAATAAACGAAGTCACTTCGCGCGCGGGGTATTGACCCTGCGCTTGACCAAAGGGGATGCTCGCCCCCTTTGGAAACCCCATTTGAAGGTTTCACGCTGCTGGCAGCGTGGTCAACGGTAAACGCACTGCACATTACCGCGCCGTCACGACCATAAGTTTTATTTGCAGTCAGAGAACCTTTTGGCTAAATATGAAACGTGATGCGGATGAAAATGGCGGGCGCGCGGATAGCATTGGCGGTGGGGAGGGAGAAAACATCCGAGTTTCGCGCCTTTGAAGAGGAAAGTTATGCGCGCGGGTTCGATTCGATCGCCGGTGTCGATGAAGTGGGGCGCGGTCCGCTCGCCGGTCCGGTGGTCGCGGCCGCGGTCATATTGCCGCGCGGCTTTTCCCATCCGGAGATCAAGGATTCAAAACTGCTCTCGCCCAAGCAGCGCGAAAAGCTGGCGCCGCTGATTCGAGAAAGTGCCGAATGCTGGGGGCTTGGCGTCGTCGGAGTGGCGGACATCGACCGCATCAATATTCTTCAAGCCAGTTTGTTGGCGATGATGCAGGCGCTCGATGCCTTGGCGAGAAAGCCAGACTGTCTGCTGATCGACGGCAATCAAGCGATTCCCGCCAAACTGCTGCACGAGAGTCGGTGGTCGGCGAACTCGCCGCCGTATCAAAAGACCATCGTCAAAGGCGATCGACTCTGTCTCTCGATTGCGGCGGCGTCGATTGTCGCCAAGGTGGCGCGCGACGAAATGATGGTCGGCTACGACACGGAATTTCCTCACTATGGTTTCGCCGGCCATAAGGGCTACGGCAGCGCGGCGCATCTAGAAGCCTTGCGCCGTTACGGGCCGTCGCCGATCCATAGAAAGAGCTTTGCGCCGGTTCGCGATCTCATTGAAGCGACGCGCGAGGAATAACCCGAGTTTGACTATCTGGTGAAGAGCCGTGAGTCTCTTTAGAAAGCGCCTCGGACAAGAAGGCGAGGAGATCGCCGAGGGATTTCTCATGAAAAAAGGCTACAAGTTGGTCGAGCGTAACTATCGCTGTAAAACCGGCGAGGTGGATTTGATCGTGCTCGACCGCAAAGTGATCGTTTTCGTCGAAGTGAAGACCCGCACCGACCATAGCTTCGGCTCTCCGTTCGAAGCGGTGGAGGCGCGCAAACAGCGCAAGATGATTCAGGCGGCGCGGGTTTTTTTGCACCAGCACAAGCTGCACCAACGCGACGCGCGGTTTGACGTTGTCGGCGTCTCCTGGCCAGGCGGCAAGCCTGTGATAGAGCATATCGAAAATGCCTTCGAAGTTTCTTAGGGGATCTGCATGTTGGACGTAAAATTACTGCGCGAAGATCTCGCGCGCGTGAAAGAACGCATGGCGACGCGCGGGGCGGCGGTCGATTGGGATGAATTCGTCGCCCTCGACCGCGAGCGGCGCGATGCCCTGGCGAACATCGAGCGGCTCAAGGAAAAGAAAAACCGACTGTCCGGCGAGATCGGCAAGCTCAAGAAAAGCGGCGGCGATGCGGCGGCACAGATGCGCGCAGTGGAAGCAGTGAGCGCGGCGATCCGCGACGGCGAAGCGCCGCTGGCGGACGTCGAATCGCGCTTCGAACAATTCATGCTCACTATTCCGAATTTGCCGAGTCCGACAGTTAAGATCGGCAAGAGCGAGCATGATAATCGTGAAGTTCGCCGCTGGGGCGAGTTGCCCAAGTTCGATTTCGAACCGAAGAACCACTGGGATATTGGCGAGGAGCTGGCGATCCTCGACTTCGAACGGGCCGCGAAAATAGCGGGCGCAAGATTTACCGTTTATCGCGGCTCCGGCGCCAAGTTGGAGCGTGCGCTGATTAATTTCATGCTGGATTTGCACACCGGCGAAAATGGCTACCAAGAGATGCTGCCGCCGGCGTTGGTGAACCGAGCTGCTTTGGTCGGCACCGGTAATTTGCCCAAGTTCGAAGATCAATTGTTTCATTTGGCGCCGGGGGATTATTTTCTCATCCCTACCGCCGAAGTGCCGCTGACGAACCTGCATCGCGAAGAGATCCTCGATCGCGACGCATTACCGATAAAATACGTCGCCTACACGCCCTGTTTTCGTAGCGAAGCCGGCTCCCATGGTAAAGACGTGCGCGGCTTGATTCGCCAGCATCAGTTTAACAAGGTAGAGATGGTGAAGTTTTGCGAGCCGGAGACTTCCTACGATGAACTGGAGGCCCTGGTGCGCAACGCCGAAGAAGTTCTCAAGCGGCTCAAGCTGCCTTACCGCGTGATAGAACTCTGCACCGGAGACATGGGTTTTCAGTCGGCGAAAACTTACGATTTGGAAGTCTGGCTGCCAGGGCAAAACTGTTATCGAGAAATCAGCTCTTGCTCCAATTGTGAAGATTTTCAGGCGCGCCGGGCGAATATTCGTTACCGCAAAGAGAAGAAGGGAAGACCGCTTTTTGTCCATACACTGAACGGTTCCGGTCTCGCGGTGGGCCGTACCTTTGTCGCGGTGCTGGAGAATTACCAGCAGCAAGATGGTAGCGTCGTGATCCCGGAAGTCCTGCGACCCTATATGGGCGGAGTGACGCGCATCAGCTAGCGGTTGATCAATCACGCCAATGATTTTCGCAGGCGATTTGAAAGAAATGTGAATGCGCCGGTCATGAAAGCCGCGCGCATGGAATCGAAGTGACATGGCTAGACTATTACTGGCGACCTTGTGCGATGACGTTCGGGAAGAGAAGACTGGGAAGTTCAGCCTGATGGGGCTTTTCGATCGCTTCCTGGTCGCCGATTTTCGCGCCGTGCTGCCGACGTTCTGGCTCTTCGCGTTAATCGGATGCGACAGCGAGGGCGAGCATACGCTCGCCATCGAACTTCGGCGCGTCGAAGGCGAATCGGTGTTTCATGCGGAGATCAAACACCACGCTATTGGCATCAACAGCAGCACCGGTCTCTACCACGCCAACATTAACCTGCGCTTGGAACATCTAACGATCCCGGGTCCAGGGGCTTATGAATTTGCCATCCACAGCGACGGGAGTCACATCGGATCGTTGCCCGTCGAAGTCACCCAACCGCCACCACGTCTGTTGCAGTAGCACAGGGTCTAAATCCCCAACTCGTATCGAAGCTGTCTGAGTTCATGAATACTGCTGAGAGAAAAATTACGGCGATAGATTTTGCCGGCTTTCCGAGAGCGACGCGGTTCAGCAAACTTCAACAGTAACTGAATTGCGCGCCACCGCCCCGACGACGTTGCCACCCGTTACAGTCGACGATTTTCCAGGGGCACGGGCGGAAAGGAGTAGAGAGCATGGATACTGATTTCGTCAGCGCGAGGTAGCATTCCTGATCGAACTTGCGTTGATTACGTTGCTCCCCTGACGTGAAAGCCAACACTTCGGGCCGCTGTGCCGAGCTGAGAATCATGGGTAAGGAGAAAATCAACTTTGTCAGACTCGCGTATAGAGATGGCGGTAGCCAGGTGGATCGCGTCAAGCGTGCCAACGACGGTCGGGAAAGTCTCGCTCGCCCGTTGCAAGATTCGCTCATCTAGCCGGCAGATCGCAAAGGTCTCGTGAGTGATTTGAATATCTCGCACCAGGTCAGCGACCTCGACATCGGTGATTTCATGCAGCAAGCGCAAACGATCTACCGTACGTAGCGCGTCGATGCGCCAAAGTGCGCTACTATACGCGCGATCCCATCGCCCCCAAAAGTCTATTGGATTGGGTTCTCCAAATAGGACGCGTAGGACGACGGACGTATCCAGGTAGACGTTCATCGGCGTCGGCGATCGCTTAGCAGTGTTTCCACAGCGGCAACCGAGCGTCGCCGTTTTACGCCTTTGATTTTCAAAAGATCCTTGACCGGCCGGCTTGGTTCCAAAATACGCGTGGTCGGAGCGTCAGAGGGCAATATGCGGGCAACTGGATGGCGATGTGACGTGACCACAACTTGCTGCCCCTTCTTAACCAAGCCTAGATAGTAGCTCAGTTTCTCTTTTAAGGTGGCTACATTTACGATATTCATGACCATAATATGACTAGATAGCGGCTATACTGTCAAGCCTCAGGTTGAGCATAATTTCATGAGAGCAAATTCTATTATCGATCTTGTAACCTCATTTCCTAATCGTTATTCTAGCGCACGGTTGTCGATTTACCTTGTTGGCCCGACTGTCCTGCCATTGCCAAATCCCGGAGGGGTGGGTGAGCGGTTGAAACCACCGGTCTTGAAAACCGGCGTCCACTTCGTGGACCGCGAGTTCGAATCTCGCCCCCTCCGCCATCATAAAAAGATTGCCGCGCTCGGTCGAGGATCGAGGATGGCGGATCGCGCGTGAAGAGTCGTCGCTTGCGCGTCGGGTTTGGCTCTGTTTAGCTATTAGCGGCACATTCGCGAGAGGATGAAATTCGATGGCTAACTCTTCTGCACCGACGTTACAGTTTCTCGGAGCCGCCGGCGGTGTGACCGGCTCGAAGTTTTTGTTATCGATCAATTCAGACCAGGTCTTGATCGATTGTGGCTTATTCCAGGGACTAAAAGAGCTGCGCGAGCGCAACTGGGCGCCGGTGCCCATCGATCTAGCCCGGCTGCGCGCGGTGATCCTTACCCACGCGCATATCGATCATTCCGGCTACTTGCCACGAGTCGTCGCCAAAGGTTTTAAGGGGCCGGTATTCGCCACGCCGGGAACCTGCGACCTTTTGCGCGTGATGCTTCCCGACGCGGCGCACTTGCAGGAAGAAGAAGCGCGCTATGCCAACCGTAAAGGCTATTCGAAGCATGCGCCGGCGCTGCCGCTTTACACCGTTGAGGACGCCGAAGCGGCCTTGAAGCTTTTGCGGCCGGTGCGAGCTGGCGAGAAAATCGAAGCAGCCAAGGGCGTAGATGTCGGCTTCGGACGCGTGGGCCATATCCTTGGCGCGGGCTCGGCGCGCTTGGTTTTTGCAGTGAATGGGCAGAAAAAAACTCTGCTCGACTCCGGCGACCTGGGCCGCTATGACCGGCCGATTCTAAAAGATCCGGAGCCCGGCGGAACCGCCGACTGGCTGTTGATCGAATCGACTTACGGTAACCGCATTCATCCGAAGGACTCTGAATCTGCATTGCGCACGGTGATCAAAGAGACCGCCGAACAGCGGCGTTGCCTGATCATTCCCGCATTTGCCATCGGCCGCACTCAAGAGTTGGTCTACACGATTCGTAAGATGGAAGACGCCGGCGAGATCCCGGCGATTCCGGTCTATGTCGACAGTCCCATGGGAATCGAAGCGACGGAAATTTACTCGCGCCACATCGAAGAGCATGATTTCGAAATGGCGGCGCTGAACAACCATGAGCGCAATCCGCTCCGTTCGCGCCGCATGGTCGTGGCGAAATCGCCGGAGCAGTCCAAAGCGATCAACGACATGAAAGGGCCGCTGATTATTATTTCCGCCAGCGGCATGGCGACCGGCGGACGGGTGTTGCACCATTTGAAGCACCGTTTGCCTAATCCGGACACCACGGTGTTGCTCGCCGGCTATCAGGCTGAGGGTACCCGCGGCCGCTCACTTCAGGACGGCGCCAAGGAAATCAAAATGCTCGGCGAAGTCATTCCCGTGCGGGCTCAAGTAAAAGTGCTAGATGGCTTTTCGGCGCATGCCGATCAAGGTGAGATCATGCGCTGGTTAGGCACGTTCCCGAAGGCGCCGAAGACCACTTATATCGTGCACGGCGAGGCCGCTGGAGCGAATGCGTTAGCCGACGTGATTCGCCAACGGCTCAAATGGAATGTCGAAATTGCCAAGTTTCAGCAGAAAGTTGTGTTGGCGTAGAAATGAAGGTAGGGGCGACCGGCCGATCGCCCTCACGCGCGCAAAGATGCAAAGACGCGAAGGGCGGAGACCGACACTGCCAGAAATTATTTCAGACCGATGCCGCGAAATATCTCGCCGGCATCCTCTATCCGGTCTTCGGCGTTCTTCTGAACCCGATGATCGCCGGCGCTGCGATGACGTTTAGCTCAGTTTCAGCGATTAGCAATGCGCTCCGTCTCAACCGATTGGAGATCTGAGGCTAGCCAAACTGCTTGCCGAATGGAACGAAATTTTTAGGGCGAAAATCAGGGCAAAAAATAGGGCTTGTCGCCGGCCGGAAAAAGGTTTAGTAAGTCGCGTAGGAGACCGGTCAAATTTGGCTGGGAAGATTCATTCATTGAATTTTGGTTTCATGAATTGGCTCAGTCTCGAAAGGGGGATGCCGTCATGTCGATCGTAACCCTAGCCCACGCCGCTCACAGTGGCGGAGGGGCAATTGCCGATCTGGTCGCCACTCGATTAGGGTATCGGTCCGTTGACCGCGAGGTGCTCATCGAAGCGAGCAACCGCTACGGGATTCCAGAAGCCAAATATGCCGAAATCCTGGAAGCGAAGGGCCATTGGTGGGAACGCTGGCACGAGAGCCTGAGGCTCTATCGAATCACGCTCCAGGCGGCGATGTGTGAAATGGCTCAAGGCGGGAAACTAGTTTACCATGGCCGTGCCGGCCAGCAACTTTTGCCTAATATCCGCCATGTTTTGAGAGTTATGATCGTAGCGCCGGAGGACTATCGAATCGGCCAGGTGCGGGCGCAAAAGGGCATGGACGTTGAGAGTGCGCGGCAGTTTCTCCGTGAGTTGGATCGCGTGCGTAGCCGGCGCTTCCGCGCCTTGTTCAACGAGGATTGGCAAGATCCGTTGGGCTACGACCTCGTGCTCAATAGCGCGCGCATTAACTCAGAGAACGCGGTGTCGCTGATCGTCGAGGCGGTCGGGCGCGAGGAGTTCCAACCGAGCGCGGAGTCTATTAAAGCCTTCCAAGATTTAACCACCACCGCGCGCGTGCAAGCCGCATTGATTACCTCGGCCAAAACTCGCAACGTCGTGCTCAACGTTAAGAGCGACGGCGGGCGGGTCAATATCTCGGGTATTCTGGCCGATCCCGATTTGGAAAAGGAGATCCTGCGCATCGCCAAAGGCGTGACGAGCGTGACAGAAGTCACCACGGACATCGAGCCGCCGCCCATTGAATATATGCATCCGTAACCTTGCCAGCGTGCCTTGATACATACCGACATCGCGGCTCGGGAACAGCGATGTCCCCGCGCCGGGCCGCGGATATTTGTTCGACCGATCAGTTGTGCTAATCTTACGGTCTCCCGGCTAGCGCGGGCGCCGAATGCCATCACAAGACGTTTCATATATGCAGCTCGCCTTGGCGGCTGCGCAGCAAGCCGCCAAGCTGGGAGAGGTTCCGGTTGGTGCTGTCGTGGTATGCGCGGGAGCCGTGGTTGGCACGGGCTACAACCGGCGCGAAATAAGTCAAAGCCCATTGGGTCACGCCGAAATCGCCGCCATCGACCAGGCGTCGCGCCATTTCGGTAGTTGGCGTCTGAACCAATGCACTATCTACGTCACCTTGGAGCCGTGCATAATGTGCATGGGCGCGATACTCCAGGCACGGCTCAGCCGGTTGGTTTTCGGCTGCCTCGATGCCAAAGCCGGCGCGGTTGAATCTCTCTATCGTTTATGTGAGGATCAACGGCTCAATCACCAACTGCCTGCCACCGGCGGCGTGCTCGCGAGCGAGGCGGCGGCGATGCTCGCTGGTTTTTTTCAACGTCTGCGGGAGCGCAAGCGGGATTCCCAAAAAGCGGAGAGGTGGCCGAGCCCGGTTGAAGGCGCTTGACTCGAAATCAAGTGTACGGGGAACCGTACCGGGGGTTCGAATCCCTCCCTCTCCGCCAAAAATCTTCTAGTTTTCACTGTTATCCAACGAATGTTTGACGCGTGAATCGCGCGTAACCCGGCCTACGGACGGCTTTGTTTG
>CAYZJE010000169.1:0-18484 GCA_964478485.1 uncultured Syntrophobacter sp.
TTTAATGACGGCGGCGAGCTGGGCTTGGGCGCCGAAATCGGCATCAGCACGAGCAAGATTCACGCCTTTGGGCCGATGGGGTTAGAGGAGCTGACGACGACCAAGTTCATTGTTTTCGGCGACGGTCAGGTCCGCGAATGACCGGGCCGCGCCGCAGAAAACACCCCGCCCCTACCGGTTACGGGTTACGGGTTTCGGGTTTCGAGTTAACGCGAAACTCGAAACTCGGAACTCGAAACCATTCGAGCTTCAACGCGACAGTTAGTCGGGATTCAATCGGTATTTTTTGTCAGACGCCGAAAGGCCGCCCCGGCTTCTGATGAAGATCGGCATCTTCGGCGGCACCTTCGACCCGATCCATTGGGGCCATCTGCGCAGCGCCGAAGAGGTCGGCGAAACTTATCGGCTCGACCGCGTCTATTTCATCCCCGCGTCGATCCCACCGCACAAACGCGGACAGACGACGACACCGGCGCGCGACCGCGTGCGGATGGTCCGCCTGGCGGTGGCGCGTAATCCGCGCTTCGCGGTGTCGACCGTGGAATTGGCTCGCCCCGGCTTATCCTATTCCATCGATACGATTCGTCAGTTCGCCGGCAAATTGAAAAAGGGCGATTCGCTCTATTTCATCATCGGCTTGGACGCGTTTCGCGAGATCGAGACGTGGAAAGATTATCAGGAAATTTTTGCGCTCTGTAATTTCATTGTCACCTCTCGTCCGGGGAGCAAGGAGAACGATCCGCTCAAAGGCACTGGCGTTGCCGTCAAAAAGCTCTTTTGTTATGATTCCAAGCGTAAAAACTATCGCCACCGGAGCGGCACACGCATATACTTCATCGAACTGACGGATATCGCCATCTCGGCTTCAGAAATTCGCGCCTTGGTCCGGCAAGGAGAATCGATTCGTTACTTAGCTCCATCGTCTGTGGAAAGTTACATCAAGCGGCATGGGCTCTACCGCAGCCGGCGCAGCGAGCGGTGAAACTTTGAAAGATATCAGTTCCTGGGATAAGGCTCTCCTGCTGACCCAAGCCGCGCTCGAAAAGAAAGCCTGCGACTTGGTCGTATTGGACGTGCACGAACACACCTCCATCGCCGACTATTTCATCGTCTGTTCGGGCCGCTCCGACCGACAGGTACAAAGCATTGCCCAAGGTTTGGAAGAGGATGCAGCGGAGGAGGGGGTTAAGCCCTTCGCCGTCGAAGGGACCCAGCGCGGCCACTGGGCGTTGATGGATTTTTCCGATGTCATCGTGCACATATTCTACCACCCGGTGCGCCAGTTCTACGACCTCGATGGCCTGTGGGGCCACGCACCGCGCGCGAAGTTGCCCGACGCCTATGTTAAACTGATCGAGCAGTTTCAGATCGTCGACGAACGATTATTCTCTTAAACGAGGTTTTCCGCTGGTTTCACTCCGGAGCGGGAAAACCAAACTGGAAAGGAATTCCCCTTTAGCATGACTCAGCCGGTGGTTCTGATCATCTTGGACGGCTTCGGCATCAACCCGCGCAAGGAATACAACGCGATTGCCAATGCCTCGACGCCCAATCTGGACGGGTTGCTACGCGACTATCCGAATTCAAAGCTGTCCATGTCGGGCGTCGATGTCGGTTTGCCGGCGGGACAGATGGGCAACTCGGAAGTTGGCCACATGATTCTCGGCGCGGGCCGCATTGTCTATCAAGATTTGACGCTTATTCACAAAGACATCGACGAAGGAACTTTTTACCAAAACAAGGCTCTGCTCGAGGCCATACGCAAGACCAAAGCGAAGGGCGGCCGGCTGCACTTAATGGGTCTTCTCGGTGACGGTGGCGTGCACAGCCATCAGCGGCACATGGAAGCGATCATCGAGATGGCCAAGCGGGAAACGGTCGGCCAGATTTATCTTCACCTGTTTCTCGACGGACGCGATACGCCGCCCAACAGCGCCGAACAGTTCATGCTCGACCTGAACGAGAAACTGAAAGCCTTTCCGGCCGTAAAAATCGCCACCGTGGGCGGGCGCTACTATGCCATGGACCGGGACAAACGGTGGGATCGGGTCGAGAAGGCTTACGTTTGCCTGACGGAAGGGATCGGCAATCATGCCGCTTCAGCGCTCGAAGCGATTCGCGATAGCCACCAGAAAAAAATAACCGACGAGTTCGTTTTGCCGACGACCATCCAGGGCGTCGTCCCCGATGGTTTGATTCGCGACGGCGACGGCGCGATCTTTTTTAACTTTCGCGCCGACCGGGCGCGCGAATTGACCCGCGCACTGACCGACCGGGACTTCAAAGAATTTTCACGGCGGCGGCGCATCGAATTCTCAAGCTACACGACGATGACGCAATACGATCAAACGTTCAGTCATCCCGTCGCTTACCGGCCCCGCGAGATTCGAAAAATCCTCGGCGAAGTGGCGAGCCAGGCGGGCATCAAACAGCTACGCATCGCCGAGACGGAGAAGTATGCGCATGTGACTTACTTCTTCAACGGCGGCGAGGAAAGCAAATTTCCCGGCGAAGAGCGCATTCTCATTCCATCGCCGAAGGATGTCGCGACTTACGATTTAAAGCCCGAGATGAGCGCGCGTCCGGTGACAGAAGCACTGGTAAAATACCTGCGCGAGCAGGACGCCGGCCTGGTGATCGCCAACTACGCCAACGCCGACATGGTCGGCCACACGGGAAATTTTGCGGCGTCGGTGAAGGCCGTCGAAGTGATCGACGAATGTCTCGGCAAAGTAGTCGACCTGGTGCTCGGCAAAAAAGGCAAGATGATCATCACCGCCGACCATGGCAACATCGAACAGTTGATCGACTACGACACCGGCATGCCGCACACGGCGCATACGCTTAATCTCGTGCCGGTAATTCTCATCGACGAAGCGCATCGGAAGTGCCGGCTCAACCAAGGGACGGCCATCGATGTGGCGCCGACGGTGATGCAATTGCTCGGCTTGCCACAGCCAGCGGAGATGACGGGGCATTCCTTGATAGTCGAAGCGTAGCGAAAGGAAATTCTCTTCGCTTCCATCTTTCTAAGAGACTGAGTCGCAATGCAATCGGAGCCCTTCGACCCTTCGACCTTGCTCAGGACAGGCACGCTCAGGGCGAACGGATAACTCGTTTAATTCGCGATCGAGCAATACCGTTCGTGGTGAGGCTCTCGAACCATGAACGGTATTGCGACACACGGGAAGCATGTTCGGAACGTCTTTGATGCGCAGATTTTTTGCTTTGCCAGTTGGAGCGCGGATTTGATAAATTCCTGTGCGTGATGGAACTGGCTCGGACGCAAAATTTTTCAGATCGTTTCGACTGGCTGGTCGATTGGCTTTATCCGCCGCGCTGCCGCGCTTGCGCGGGACGGATTAATGGGCGGGATTCGGAATATTTCTGCGCGCCCTGCCGGGCACAGATTCAACTGGTTTCGCATCCGCTGTGCAAGCTGTGTGGCCGGCCGTTTGCCGATGCCAGCGGCGACGATCATGCCTGCGGTGTCTGTCTTGAGAGAGCGCCGCGATTCGCCGCCGCGCGCGCTTGGGCCTGCTACCCGCGCGAAGAGCAGGCGGCGCATCCACTGCGGCAAGTGGTGCAGAAATATAAGTACGGCCGCAAAGTATCACTGGGAAAGCCACTCGGCCGGTTGATGGCGCGCGGCTGCGAGGAGTTTCTCAGTGAATTTCGCGCTGACTTGATTGTTCCGGTGCCGCTCCATGCCAAGAGGCTGCGCTGGCGCGGCTTCAATCAATCGCTGCTGCTGGCGCGCCAAGTCAGCCGAATCTACGGTGTGCCGATCGATCCGTTCGCGCTCCAACGCCGAAAGGAAACGACCGCGCAAACGCAACTTACGGAAGAGGACCGGCGGCGCAACGTGCGCGGCGCCTTTGCGCTTCATCCTGACAAATCAGTGAAAGATAAAACGGTCTTGCTGGTTGACGATGTTTACACCTCGGGCGCGACCGTCAATGAATGTAGCCGGACTTTGAAAAGAGCCGGCGCAAAAGAAGTTTACGTGCTCACGCTCGCCCGCGCGGTTTACTGAATCGACCGGAGAACGGCTATTGGCGACGGACGATCAAGCCAGATGGGATAAGCAGTACGCCCAGTCCAGCGGGACAGCGGCCCCGGCGGGATTCTTACGGGAGATTCTCGAATCGCGGGCGTGGAGTTTGCCGTACGGGCGAGCGTTGGACCTCGCCTGCGGCAAGGGGAGAAATTCTTTGTACCTTGCCGAGCGCGGCTTTAAGGTCGTGGCCATGGATATATCCTCGGTGGCTTTGGTGGAAGGTCAAGCGCGCGCTGAGGCGAAGCAGCTCAGCATCGACTGGCGCCAGGGCGATCTCGAAGCTGTTCAATTCGACGAAGCTGAGTTCGATCTTATCGTCAACTTCAACTACTTACAGCGTTCGCTGATTCGGCAGATCAAGCGAGCGGTGAGGACTGGCGGTCACGTCATCTGCGAAACCTATCTGATCGATCAAATGGCGATGGGTCATCCGAAAAATCCGGATTATCTGCTGCGCCACAATGAGTTGCTGGAACACTTCCAAGATTTCCGAGTGCTTTACTATCGCGAGGGGCAATTCAGTGAAGGCGGCGAAGCGTCCTATCGCGCGGGAATCTTGGCGCAGAGGATTGCGTGAGAACGAAATCGAATTTTGCCGTACGGCGATAACGATGCTTGGCGCTGAAATGATTGCTCATCGCTCGGCTCCCTGGCTTGACCGAAGCGAATATCGGCTTTTCTGCTGCCGCTGCCGCCGGCCGCGCAGCGGCTGCTACTGTTCTTTGATTTCGCCGTTCGAATCCGAGCCGCGTTTTATCGTTCTCACTCAACCGAGGGAGGCCAAACACCGGCTCGGCACGGGACGGATGGCTCATCTCTGTCTCGCTAACTCGCTACTCTTCGAAGGCGTAGATTTTTCCGCTGACAAGCGCCTGAATCGCGAGATTGACGACCCAGCCAATGGTCCCGCTTTGCTTTATCTAAGCCCGGCCTCGATTAACCTATCGCAGCTACCGTGGAGCGGGCGACAGGCGCTGTTTCCTAACCACCGCAAACCCGTCGTCTTGGTTTTGGATGGAACCTGGAAAAGCGTGCGCAAAATGCTCCGTTTGAGCAAGAACCTGGCGCGTCTGCCGATGATCTGTTTCGATCCGCCGACACCGTCGGCTTATCGGATTCGCCGGGAACCCCGGCCGCAGTGTTATTCGACCATCGAAGCGATCCATCAGGTGATCGAACTGTTGGCGCCTCGGCGCGATCAACAAGCTTCATTCTTGCAACCTCATGCCAATCTTCTTGCCGTCTTTCGCTCCGTGATGGACCGCCAGTTGACCTACACGGCTTAGGCTCGTTGCCCATTCGCGCCGGCCCGGTTGGAGTGACGGCGATGACAGCTAAAGTTGTGGCTATTCAGGGTTTCCTGTGAAGAAACATTCACCGCAGAGGCACAGAGTTCACAGAGTTCGACAGGCTCACCACGAACGGAGGAAAGCCGCACATCCTGAGCCTTAGTCGAAGGACGCGCCTCGGCGGTGAAATCTCCTAGCCCCGCTTCACACCGAAGCCTGAAGACCCAAAGTTGTTAATATCACAATATTCGCATATAATGATTGACTAAGAGCCGAATTATGGATTTCGTTCGCACACTCAAGGCTTTGGCCGATCCTTTGCGCCTGCGGGTGCTTGCCGCGGTGGCCGAAGAAGAGTTGACCGTCGGGGAAGTCCAAGAGGTGGTGGCTTCGGTGCAATCGTCGGTGTCGCGCAATTTGGCGCTGTTGCGCGAAGCTGGCTTCGTGCGGGATCGCAAGGCCGGCACCAACGTGTATTTTTCGGTGCGTCCGGATATGGCGGCGCCCGCCCGCGAGCTGTTCAAGTCGTTGCAAGCGCGCTTTGCCGAGATCCCGGAGGTCAGGAGAGATCGGGCGCGCTTGGCGCAGTGCCGCCGGCGAAAAGTGCGTCGCTCCGAAAGTTATTTCGAATCCGTGGCCGGGGATTGGGAGCGAATTCGCAAGAGCTATTTCGACGATCGCGTGACTTCATTGGCCATCGAGAAACTCTTGCCCGGCGATTTGACCTTGGCCGATATCGGCTGCGGCACGGGCAGCCTGACCTTCGAGCTGGCGCGCTTCGCGCACAAGGTGATCGGCGTCGACTTATCGACGGAAATGCTTCGGCGCGCCCGCGCCGTCGCCAAAGAACGACAGCTTCACAACGTCGAGTTTCGGCATGGCGACGCGCTCAAGTTGCCGTTGAATTCGCGCAGCGTGGACGCGGCATTTTGCGTCATGGTGCTGCACTTTCTGGCCGATCCGGCGCGCGCCGTCACTGGATTGTGCCGCGTCGTTCGGCCGGGCGGTTCGGTTATTCTCGTCGACCTGGTGCAGCACAAGCAGGAATGGATGCGCGCACAGATGGCACACCAGTGGCTCGGTTTCGAGCGCACATCGATTGAACGGTGGTTTCGTGACGCGGGGGTGACCAACCTGGATTACGATCTGACGGGTTCGTTTGCCGGAGAAAAAATGGCGCGCAACGGCAATCGGCCGGTGGAAATATTCGTCGCGCGGGCTAGCTTGCCGGCAGAGCCGCCACCAAAGAGGCTCGCAAACGGAAGATTAACCGCAAAGAGCGCAAAGGGCGCAAAAAAAAAATCCGAATTGTAGGGGCGGGTTTGAAACCCGCCCTCTTGGGTTGTACATGCGGTTCGTCGGATAATTGGCCGGGTTGCGAGCGTTCTCATCCAAAGTCAGACAGCGAGAAAGACAAACTAATGAACCGAACCGAACAAACACTCAGAAAAATTTTGTCCGAGCGTATCGTGCTGCTCGACGGCGCCATGGGGACGATGATCCAAGCGCACAAGCTTGACGAGAAAGCTTTTCGCGGCGAGCGCTTCGCCAATCATTCCAGAGATCTCAAGGGCTGTAACGATCTGTTGTGTCTGACTCAGCCGGAGCTGATCACCGAGATCCATGTTCAATACCTCGAAGCCGGCGCGGATATTATCGAGACCAATACGTTTAACTCGACTTCGATCTCGATGGTCGACTATCGCTTAGAGCCTTTCGTCTATGAGATGAATGTCGCTGGCGCGCGAGCGGCGAAAACCGCCGCCGAACGGGTCATGACGAAAGATCCATCGCGAATTTGCTTCGTCGCCGGCGCCATCGGTCCGACCAATCGCACCTGTTCGATTTCGACGGACGTAAACAGCGCCGCGACCCGCGGCGTGACTTTTGAAGAGTTGGTCGATGCCTATCACTCGCAGGCGCGCGGTCTAGTTGACGGCGGCGCCGATATTCTCTTGGTGGAAACGATCTTCGACACGCTCAACTCGAAAGCCGCATTCTTTGCCATCGCCATGCTCTTCGAAGAGCGAAAAATTCAATTGCCGCTGATGGCTTCCGTCACCTTCATTCAGCCGGGCAGCAACCGCGGTGTCACAGGGCAGACCGTGGAGGCGTTCTGGAATTCCATTTCCCACCTGCCGCTGTTGAGCGTCGGCATGAACTGCGCGCTCGGGCCGAAAGAAATGCGCCCGCTGATCGAAGAGCTGGCGCAAATCGCGCCGGTCTACATCAGCACCCATCCGAATGCCGGGCTGCCTGACCCGCTCTTGCCCACCGGTTTTCCCGAAACACCGGAGTCACTGGCGCCGCAATTGAGCGAGTGGGTCGACAACGGTTGGCTCAATATCGTCGGCGGTTGTTGCGGCACGACGCCAGCGCATATTCAACAGCTTGCCGAAGCCGTCAAGGGATCGGCGCCGCGGCGGCTGCCCGAGGTCGAGCCATTTTTGCGCTTGAGCGGTCTCGAAAGCGCGACGGTTCGTCCGGAATCGAACTTCGTCAACATCGGCGAACGAACCAACGTGACCGGCTCGCCGGTCTTCGCCAAAATGATCCTCGCCGGTGATTTCGAAAAAGCGGTGAGCGTGGCGCGCCAGCAGGTCGAGGGCGGCGCGCAGATCATCGATGTCAACATGGATGAAGGCATGCTCGATTCGAAAGCCGCGATGGAACGATTTTTACGATTGATCGCCGGTGAGTCGGAGATCGCTCGGGTGCCGGTGATGGTCGATAGCTCGAAATGGGAAGTCATCGAGGCGGGACTTCGATGTCTGCAGGGCAAGGGCATCGTCAATTCGATCAGCATGAAAGAAGGCGAAGAAAAGTTCATCGCGCAGGCGAATCTGATCCGCCGATACGGCGCGGCGGTGATCGTCATGGCTTTCGACGAACGCGGTCAGGCGGACACTTTGGAGCGAAAAATCGAAGTCTGCGCGCGCTCCTACAAAGTACTGACCGAAAGGGTCGGCTTCCCGCCCCAGGACATCATTTTCGACCCGAATATTTTAACCGTCGGCACGGGCATCGAGGAACATAACAGTTACGCGGTTAACTTCATCGAGGCGACGCGCTGGATTAAAGAGAATCTGCCGTTGGCCAAAGTATCGGGCGGCGTGAGCAACGTTTCGTTTTCATTTCGCGGCAACAATCCGGTGCGCGAGGCGATGCACTCGGCGTTTCTCTATCACGCCATCAAGGCCGGCATGGACATGGGCATCGTCAATCCCGGCATGCTGGCGGTTTACGAGGAGATTCCCGCCGAGCTGCTCGAATTGGTCGAAGACGTGTTGCTCAACCGGCGCGCCGATGCCACCGAGCGTTTGGTCGCCTTTGCCGAGACCGTGAAGGAAAAAGGCAAGGTCGCGGTCAAAGACGATTCCTGGCGCGACGGCACGGTGGAAGAGCGGCTGTCCCACGCGCTGGTCAAGGGGTTGACCGATTTCATCGATCACGACGTTGAAGAAGCGCGGCAAAAGTACAGCAAGCCGCTTCACGTCATCGAAGGGCCGCTAATGGACGGTATGAACATCGTCGGCGATTTGTTCGGTTCCGGTAAAATGTTCCTACCCCAAGTGGTGAAGAGCGCGCGGGTGATGAAGAAAGCAGTGGCGTATCTGACGCCATTTCTCGAGGCGGAAAAGCACAAAGCGCAGGATACCTCCAAGCGCACCAAGTTGGTCTTCGCCACGGTCAAAGGCGATGTTCACGACATCGGCAAGAACATCGTCGGCGTCGTCCTCAGTTGCAATAACTACGATGTCATCGATCTCGGCGTCATGGTGCCCGCGGAAAAAATTATCGACACGGCGATCGAAGAAAAGGCCGATATTATCGGTCTCAGCGGTTTGATCACGCCGTCGCTCGATGAGATGACCCATGTCGCCAGCGAGATGACGCGGCGTGGCTTGAAAATACCTTTGCTCATCGGCGGCGCGACGACGAGCAAGCGCCACACGGCGGTGAAGATCGCGCCGTCCTACAAGCATGAAACGATCCACGTCATCGACGCGACGCGCGCGGTGCCGGTAGTCGGCGCGCTGATTAAGCCCCAAACTCGCCAGGCGCTCGACCAACAGAATCGCCGAGAGCAAGCGGAGATTCGCGAGCAATTCGAGAACCGCGCGGGTACGCAGTTGCTGACCTACGAAGAAACCGTGCGGCACCGGCTCCATACCGAGTGGGACGAGCATCATATCGCCGTGCCAGAGTTCACCGGGCGGCGCGTGCTGAAAGAGTTTCCACTCGCTGCGTTGGTGCCGTTCATCGATTGGTCGCCGTTTTTCCATACCTGGGAATTGCGCGGGCGTTATCCCGAATTGCTCAATGATCCGGCGCGCGGGCCAGCGGCGCGCGAGCTGTTCGCCAACGCGCAAGAGCTGCTCAACAAAATTGTCGACGAGAAACTGTTCAGTGCTCATGCCGTGCACGGCTTCTATCCGGCGAACAGCGACGGCGACGATATTGTCATTTATTCGGATGTCACTCGCACTCAAGAACTCACGCGCTTGCACACGCTGCGCCAGCAAAAGGACAACCAGCGCGGCAAACCGCAGTTGGCGTTGGCCGACTTCATCGCGCCGCGGGACAGCGGCCGGGTCGATTATATTGGCGCCTTCGCTCTGACCACGGGGCAAGGCGCGCAGGAGCTGGCGGAGAAATTCGACAAGGAACAAGACCAGTACAATTCAATCATGGCCAAGGCTTTGGCCGACCGACTGGCGGAGGCCTTCGCCGAGTGTCTGCACAAGCGAGTGCGCGGCCAGTGGGGCTACGGCAAAGATGAAAAGCTTAGCCACGAGGATCTCATCGCGGAGAAGTATCGCGGCATCCGGCCGGCGCCAGGTTATCCGTCTCAACCGGATCACACGGAGAAGCCATTGGTCTTCGATTTGCTGCAAGCCGGCGAGGCTACCGGCATAACGCTCACCGAAAGTTTCGCCATGTATCCGGCGGCGTCGGTGTGCGGTCTCTACTTTGCGCACAAAGACGCCCACTACTTCGCCGTCAGTTCGATCGGCAAGGATCAAGTCGAGTCCTACGCCGCACGCAAGGGGATGAGAGTAGCTGAAGTGGAACGCTGGCTGTCGCCGATTCTTGGCTACGATCCGGCGAAAAAGTGATAGTGGAAACGGCGTGCCTTGGTGGTTTCAAGATGTCCAATTCGCGACCGAATAATTGGGATCACTTTCGTTGCTGGCCATTCTTCCCTCCTACCGCGGATCACCCATGCTCAGTTAATAAAAACGCGGCTACTTAGAATCTCCGTTCAATCCTTCGATACGCGCCCTGCGCTACTCAGGATGACCGGCTCCCCGAGTAAGCCCAAAGGGCTGTATCGAGGGGCGCTCCGTCAGACTAGCTCGGTTTCAGTTTGCCTTACGCCTTACCGCTTCACCCCTCACTCTTACGAGTTCGGCACAATCCCCGCCGTCTCGGGCTTTGTTCCGACGGCGCAATGAAACGGCTGCGCAATAAAATAGGTCCCGTCCGCCACTGCTTGCGCCGTGCCTGTGTGCCATTCCTGGGTTTCTTCGGCTGTGAGAGCGCCGAGAATAGCGCCGTGCGCAAACTGCGCGTGTGGCGTATCGGGCTCCGCAAGCGCGGCAAACTGCGGCAACATTTGCACGTGCGTCAGTCCTGCCTGACGAAGACGCCGGTACAGAGTGGCATCGGCACACCCTTGCGCGCTAACGAACCCACGGGGTGTTTGTGCTTTGGTTTTCAACTCGGGACGGAGTGGGACATTCACTACCCATGGAATATCGATGGCCCGCACCATCACGGCCACGCGTCCGCCGGGTTTCGCGACCCGGACCAACTCGGTGAGCATGCGGTCGGCATTTCCCTCTTCCAGCACCGTAAGTGACAGCGCCACACCCACATGGTTGTCGGGAAACGGGAGGGCTTCCGCGTCTCCTTCCTGAAACACGATGACACCTGCAAGACCCTCTTGCATCGCGAGGGCCTTGGCCTCGCGGAGAAGATATCGGTTGACGTCGACGCCAATGATGCGATTAGCCCGCGAAGTGTACCGGGCGAGCCAGCGATCCAGCACGCCTGACCCACATCCCACCTCCAGGATAACTTCGCCAGGTTGTAGGTGCACAGTATCAATGACTCGCTGCACCGCACCGAGATAGCCGGCCGATTGGCCACGCGATTCCAACATGGCTAGAAATCCCAGGGCCGGGCCGCCAAGCGTGACTGTCTGACACCGCGTGCTGAGACGAGACAGCAGCGGGTCCCATTGAGAGGATGCCAAACCCAGCGGCAACAGCACCAGAGGCGTGCCTTCGCCTTGAGTATGGTAAGTAATGCCTGCGACGGCGCCCTGAGAGTCGCCGGATACAGCTCTGTCTTTGCGCGGCTCGTCTCTAGAGACGGCGTTGAGCAAAGCGGTTTCGACTTCTGCGCTACAATCGGTGACGACATCCGCCCACGGCGGACTGAAATACCCGGGAAGCCAGACCACCGTAGCCTCTGGGAGGCTCGTCACAGCGTCACGCACCATGGCCGCCGGGCGACCCTGGTCGCCCGCAATGATCACGAGCCGGTCGCCCAGCGCACGGAGAGTACTCGGATCAAGTCGGGGTGGACAGACGAGCGTCAGCGATGTGATCCGTTCCAGATGCGCCTGCGCGAAGCCTGTCACATCCGCCAGCATGGAAGCCGCAAAATGCGCTCGCTCGATCCCCAGATGGTCGAGCACCTGTAGAAGACGGTCGGCTACAGAAAGATCTGCTGCTGTTGTCATCCGCTCACCTTCTTATGCGAAGCTTCATAGCTCCAATCGCCTATCAGTAGCCATTTCTCGCCTCCATGTGCACGTGGGACACGATCATGCGGGTGCGCCGAACGCGCATGCTCACCGCTGCCTGCCCGAGCCGCAGCTTTTCGGGTCCAACAGTATCCGCCCGGGGCAGGCATGCGAGTGCAGCGCGGAGTTAGACGGCTTCCTTGAGCTTTCCGGTCACAAACTTATGCAAGGTGCTGGCAATGAGGGTCTGATACGGAATTCCGTCCATGACGGCCCGCTTTTGCAATTTTTCCAGGTCGCGGGAAGAAATGCGAATGTTAATGCGTTTATCCTTCTTGAGGGTTCTTCTAGCAGCTGCTTCCAAACTGCGCTTTTCTGCTCGGAAATTCTGAATGCTCTCGAACTCGCCACGTTCAAAATCACCAAGGATTTGCAATTCTTCTTCGTCCAATTTTAATGGATTGCGGCTCATCCCAAATACTCCTTCGTTGCTTTCCGGCTTGGAATAATGGTCTTCAGGAAGCGGACGCCTCGCTCTTTCACGTAGCGCGCAAATAAGGGACGCTGTTGTCTACATGGACAAGTCAACAGCTTCCCTAACTTCCTCCACCGAGTGATATTGCTTTAGTTCTTGGCCAAATAAGTTTTTGCCTGCTCGACCTCTGGCCGCCAGCGGCGGGAAGTCATAGCTATGGAGGAGATAATGGAGCACGCCGGGATGGTCCGGCTGTTTCGCATAGACCTTGTCAAGAATCCTGGCGGCTTTAAATTGCCGCGCGTAGGTTTTGTCCTCGTAATCGATCGCTTCATTCAACGCCAGGGCGTAGAAAATCGCCGCTTCGATGTCTTGCGAATAGGCGAGGTAGAGCTGTTCCAACGCTTTTTCGTACGCCAGGACTCGCGTGCGGTGATCGAGCTTGTCAGAGTCCTTGTAAAAAAGCTCGATGGCGGCGATGTAGTCTCTCTCTCGTTGAGTCTTGGCGCCGATCGCCTTGGCCTTTTCAACAGACGCCAAACCTCGCGTCAAGGCTCCAGCGTCGGGAGGGCCGACCAGCGGATTGGCGCGCTGGCTGATCGCGATGCCCCAGTGAGCCATGGCGCAGTCGGGGTCCGTCTCGATGATTGCGGTGAAAGCCTTCGGCGCCTGCGGGAACCAGAAAGAATGCAGCATGGCGACGGCGCGATTGAACTGCGCCTGAGCCTCTGGGCTGCAAGAAACCGGGAAGTCGACCTTGCCGAGTTTTTCGGAAGCCTTTTCCTGCGCCGGTACAGCGGCAGCACTGAAAAGCGCAAGTATAACCAACGTCACAAATAGTTTCACGGTTTTCATCGCACGCCTCCTTTCCACCATTAAGCCTTATCGCACCGAAGAAGTGGCCGATGCCTTTGCCGACGCTGCGCTTTAATATCTGCTGAACTTTTCTGAGCTAGTCAAACCGATGTGTTGCGCCAATTTTGAACGCGCAACGGTGGACCGCTCTTGACGCTCCCACGTTATGTTCCACTCGGAGCAATGTTCTTGTTCATCTGAAACAGGTTCCCCGGGTCCCATTTAGTTTTAATCTCGACAAGCCTCTCGTAGTTGGTTCCGTAGGCCGCTTGGATGCGCTCGTCGCCCTCCTCTTCCGTCAGGAAGTTTACATACGTCGCTCCCGTGGAAAAGCTGCGCATGTCGCGCCATGCAGAACGTGCCCAATCGATGTTCGTCTTGTCGTCCTCGGCCTTCTCCCACGAAGCCGCGATGTTGGGGGCGTAGCCGACCTCCCGGTTGCCTACTGCGGAGTGATCGTTGGGGAGGCGGTTGAGCGCTCCGTTAACCGGAAAGAGCAGTATCGCTGAATGGGGCGAGGCGATAGCTTCGGCGTGCTTAATCACCACAGCGAGTAGCTCTGGCTTGAGTTCAGCCAAGTATTCGGATTTCCAGTAGTAGCGCCGACCTTTCGGCTGGGTCGCGTCGAGGAGGCTTTGCTGTGAGACATAGGGTCGCCGCTGAATAATGTCGCCTACAGGAGAGCCGAAGGCCTTGATTGGAGCGACCAGTTTTTCGCCCTCGTGCACCTCCCCCGTGTGACAGACGAAGAGCGCGACTATGGGCTTGCCGTGGACATCCTTGGGAAGCCATGGCGCCGGCGGAGCCATGCGCAGCGCCGCAACGCAGGTGAGCTCCGGTGGAGCTTGTGCGGCAAGAGTGCGGAACATGTCAAGTACCTCAGGAGCAGCCTCGGCACGCCAGGCGATTGCACCAGCGATAATTTCCGGACCCACCGCATGGAGCTTATACTCAAATCCAGTCACGACCCCGAAGTTGCCGCCGCCGCCGCGCAGGCCCCAGAACAGATCGGCATTGTCTTTTTCGCTGGCGCGCACCACGCGTCCGTCCGCAGTGATGACCCCCATAGACAAGACGTTGTCAGAAGTCCAGCCAAACCGGCGCGTGAGGTAACCGAACCCGCCTCCAAGCGTGAGACCGGCGATGCCTGTGTTCGAGACAAAGCCGAGCACCGCAGCAAGACCATGGACTTGAGTCTCCCGGTCCACGTCGCCCAGAAGGCAGCCGGCTTGGGCGTGGGCCGTGCGCGTGGTCGGGTCCACCCACACGCCGCGCATGCGCGACATATCGAGCATCAGTCCTCCCTCGCACACGGCAAGTCCGGCGATGTTGTGGCCGCCGCCTTTAATAGACAACATGACGCCGTGCGCCCGTGCGAAGTTAACGCAGGTTACAACATCGGCAACGCCAAGGCAGCGCGCGATGAGCGCGGGCCGGCGATCGATCATGGCGTTCCAGATGGAGCGCGCATCGTCGTAGCCGGCATCGTCCATTCGGATGAGCTCACCGCGCAGACTCTCCTTGAATTTCCGGACGGCGTCTTCCTGCAGAGTAATTTCTCCGTTGGTGCGGCTTCTAATTTGTAGTCCAGGCATGATTACCTCCCTTCCTAACAAAGCGCCTGCCGAGATGGCGGGTGCGAACGCGGCTTGTGTGCGGGCGCGAATGGGCGGATGCAAGGGGGCTCAGCCCGCCGCACACTTTACGCCTCCTCCCACTTGAGTTCATAGACGCGGACGGCCTGATCGAACCCTTTGGGCGTTACTTCCCCCAAATCCAGGAACGGCAATTCTTTGCGTTCGCATTGATCGAGCACCACCTGAGCGACCAAAATCCGGCCGGGTTCAGCATGGGCACAAAGGCGCGCCGCCAGTTGGACCGCCTTGCCAAACAGATCGCCATGTTCCTCAATGGGTTCGCCGGCGCTTAGACCGATGCGTAAATTCAGCGGCGTTTCCATGTTTTCCTTGTTATACGCAGCAAACGCTTTCTGGATGTCAACGGCGCATTCGACGGCATCCGTTACGGAAGCAAAGGAGGCCATGATTCCATCACCCGTGTGTTTGACCTCGCGCCCGCGGTGCGCCTTGAGGGAGTTGCGCGTCAGCGCATTGTGGATATGAAGCAAGTGCAGAGCCTTAGCGTCTCCATGCAGCGTGGTCATTAGTGTCGAATCTTTTAAATCCGTGAACATGATGGCGCGGAAACCCGGATCGATGGGAATCTCCTCTGCCGTTCCTGGTGACGTTTCCACTGGCGCAGGATCCTTGATCCTACCCAGGAAGACCTCCACCACGTTGGGATCGACCTCAAGAACTTCATTGGGGACTGAGCCGTGCGCTTCGTTATGGGCGCGCTCAATCGTTTCTCGATTCGGTGCCTCGATGAGACAAAACGCGGTACAGCGCATCTCATCAAACCAGTAGGTGAGAAATTTAACGTGATACTTATCTTGCAGCGCCATATCGCGCTGGTGCGCATCTGCGAGGGCATGTCGAGTTGCTCCTTCGACGTAATGACGATCCATATACACAGGCATGTTTCGTTTCCTTTCGTCGATGCGGCTGGCTTCAAACTCTTCTGTTCATTGCCGCTCCGAAGACCGGTTTAAGTTTTTCCGGTTTGGCCGCACACCACGCAGGTAGCTTATAAATGACCGGGGAGGCTTAGTACGAGCGCACAAATATCACACACCGAAGAGCTGTCAAGACAAGTTGAACGCAAGATTCGATTCGAACCCAGCGAATTTCCGAGACAGAGAAATCAATTTTGTGCCGCCTCAAGAGACGGGGTTGACATAGAAGCTATCCGCTCTCCGTCGCCTTGTCAGGTATTTTGCACTTTGAAAGGAATCGCTGTCTTTTTTGAAATATCGATCAAATCATCGACCACCGGTTTGAGCAGCGGTATTCCTTCCTTGCTTCTAATCGCTTCCGCTTCCCTTTCCGGGTCGCCGGGGATGAGCGGGCCGTCAGTTCCGGGAGCGGGTTTCGTGTTACGAAACACGTGAATCCAGTCGTCGATCTGTTTTTTGAACTCGTCTTTGTCGATGAAGCCGTCGATTTGCATGGCGCCGAAGAAATGGCCGATGCCTTTGCCGACGCTGCGTGCGGGGATTTCTTGGCGCAGCGCGAAGGGCGGAGCGAAGGGGCCCCAGTTGGCGCCGCTGAGGACACAGCAAAGGATGTCGACCATCGACGCCAGGCCGTAGCCTTTGTGTCCGCCCATTTCTCTTTCCGACCCGAGCGGCAACTGGGCGCCGCCGTCGATCATGTCTTGCGGATTGCTGGTCTCGCGGCCATGTTTGTCGACGATCCAGCCTTTGGGCACCGGTTCTTGCTTGCGCAAAGCGATCTCAATTTTTCCATAAGCGACGGCGCTGGTCGCCATGTCGATTACAATCGGCGGTTCTTTATAGCCGGGGAAGGCGATGGCGATGGGATTGGTGCCCAACATTCTCTCCGCGCCCCACAACGGCGCGACCAGTTTCGTTGTGTTGGTCATCGCCCAACCGATAAGATCTCTTTCGAGCGCTTTCAATGGATAGTAGCCGGCGATGCCGAAGTGGTTAGTGTTGCACACGCTGACCCAACCGGAGCCATGCTGCTCGGCTTTGTCCATGGCGATCTGGTTCGCCTTCGGCCCGACGACTAATCCTAGGCCATTATCGCCATCGACCGTGGCGACGCTGGCTTTCTCGCGGACGATTTTGATTTTTGGTCGGGGATTGATTCGCCCCAGCTCCAACATTTCAAAATAACTGTGCAGCCGGGCCACGCCGTGGGAATCGATGCCGCGCAGATCGCTCTTCGCCAAGACGTCCGCCGCCTGTTCGGCATCGGCTTTCGGCACGCCGAAGTGCATGAACACGTGGGTTGTGAAGCCGCGCAAATAGTCGGCGGAAAAAATTTGCATTTCCTGTTCGTCTGCCATTTAGGTCATCTCTCCAATGAGTTTTGCTGCGCTGCATCTTAACGCCGAAGCTAGTCGCCGCGCTAGACAGGTTGATGAAAAACTCTGTCGGAGTCCTTCGACGGTGCTCAGGACGAACGGAGGGATTTTGATATCATTGAGGATTTTCCGTTCATGCTGAGGCACTCGAAGCATTCCGAACCTTTTTTCAGCAACCTGCTAGAGCCGATATTAGCTTGACACTCACGAGCGGACCGTTGTACGGGAAGGGAGTCCGCACAACTGAACACTCGTCTCACTGATCAGAGGAAAGGACCGTTCCGTGGCCGCAAACAGCAATACTCCATCCGCGAATCACTTTTCCATCGTCGGCCAGTCGGTGCCGCGCGTCGACGGCGTTGACAAAGTTACCGGCAGAGCAAAGTATGTTGCCGACTTGCTCATTCCAGGTATGATCGAGGGTAAGTTTTTACGCAGCCCGTACCCTCATGCGCGGATTGTTTCGATCGATACGCGGGATGCCGAAGCGATGCCCGGTGTGGTGGCGGTGCTGACGAGCAAAGACTTGACCGATATCGGCCCCTACATGGGGCGCGGCAAGAACAAAGACCAACCGATCATCGCCATCGACCGGGTGATCTTTGCCGGGCAGCCGGTGGCGGCCGTGGCGGCACTGGACCGCGCCACAGCGGAGGAAGCGTTGGCGAAAATTCACGTCGTATACGACGAGTTGCCGGCGGTGATCAGCGTCGAAGAGGCGATGGCCGATGGCGCGCCGCGTTTGCATGATTTCGCGGAGCGGAACGTCTGCGCGCATCATGAATTGGTCAAGGGCGACGTGGAAAAAGGTTTCGCCGAGGCGGACCTGATCGTCGAGGACCAGTTCGACTTTCCGATGATCTATCACTATGCGATGGAACCGCACACGGCGATCGCCCAATTCGACGGCGACGGCGACGGCATCACGATTTGGACCTCGACGGGCCATCCCTTCGGCGTGCGCCAGGAAGTCGCCGAGGTGTTTCACGCGCCGCTCTCCAATGTCCGCGTTCACGTAAACTTCGTCGGCGGTGCTTACGGCAGCAAGTCAGGCGGAAAAATCGAGCCCTTAGTTGTCGCGCTGGCGCGCAAAGCGC
>CAYZJE010000170.1:0-5456 GCA_964478485.1 uncultured Syntrophobacter sp.
AAGCAGATCGGCGTGACGATTCCACCGAATGTATTGGTACGAGCGGACAGGGTGATCAGGTGATTGTGCAATCTAAAAATCGACCCTTCTGGTTCGCCAAAGAAGGGCCGACTGTCTAGCTAAGGATCTGTCAACTCAAACGTCAGGTTTTTACCGTCGAGGATGATGAGAAAGCGGTTCAGGACATTTCGGCCCAGGAGGACGTCGGAGCGGTTTGCTGCAATGCAGCGCACGGTTGCGAGGACAAAACCTTCCAAGGTGAGCCGAAAATAAACCGGACGTTGTGCGTAAGTGCCGTCGTATCCGCGTGTCCAAACGCGGCCCTTAGGACTGATTCCGAGCGGTACAACAAGCCTTTCTGGAATAACGGTGATATCAGCGCCCGTATCCATCTTGCCCCGAAGGTTGGCACGTTTATTTGTTGTCACCGGATTTGCGACGGTTACGTCTACGACGGGAGCCGGCGGATTAAAGGCGCGGTCGTAAGCGGGCACAGTCAGCGCACCACTTCTGGAGAGGGCACCTCATAAACGGTAGGTTCTTTCTCAACTCTTTGGATAAAGAACGGCGCATCTCCGAATTTTTCAAACATTTGCCGGGCCAAGTCTTCATCGTTTGTCCCGTGGCCGGCCACGCGGCCTTGATAGAGAGCAACAAATTGGCCCTGGTAGCGCTGTAGCAAACGTGCTCGATTTTTGTAAAACACTCGCTCTTGAGCAGCCAACTGTTCTTCTCCCGGTTCCTGCTCCTTCAGATTCTTTGAGGTTGCCATTTACTCTCGCTCCTTTTACCAACCTTGTACTATTTTTGCCCGACACCAACAAGCGCGGCTGCTCCGCCGGTGATGAGTGCTGAAAATGAATATTTGCCGGCCGAGTAGGGTCTCAGGCTAGGCCACGAGCATCGCAGAGCGACAACTTCGTCGGGCTCCGGGCGGAGATAAAATCCTTAAAGGTGTCGAGACCACGGTATTGTCGGAGGAGCAAATGCGAAAATTTGAATTCGTCGAGCGGTACGTTCGCTGCAAGCTGGATCGCCAAGGAGGCGGGTTATTTCGCTGCCGAAGGTCTGGACATCGAGCTGATTCGCGTCGGCGGCAGCAGCCGGATCGTCGCCGCCATGCTCGGGGGCACCGCCCGATCATCCACGCCAGCGCGCCCGCCAGCATGGCCGCAACCGCGTCGGGCAGCGACTCGGTGATCATCGGCTGCATGAGTCTCGTCTCGCCGTTCCATCTGATGGCCCGACCGGAGATCAAGCAGCCGAGCGATTTGAGCGGCAAGAAGGCCGGCATCAGCGCCTTCTCATGAGGCGCGAGCGCTGCTGTTGACCGCCGACAAAGACATCGGCGAGCTGGTTTTTCGCCGGAAATTGCTCAGCACGCGCGGCGTAGTGCTGCTACGGCTCGCCGGCCTTTCATCCCAGCGGAAAGCCGAATTAGTTAGCAAGGCGTTTCATGACCGCGGACATCAATTTGCCAAAGCGTTCACGGTCATCTCGCCCGGACGCATCAGAGTTCGGCGAAAATAGCCGCGTAATAATTTTTCCGAATTAGTTTGTTTCGCCCCGGTCCGACAATTCGAACGCCAGCGTCGCGTAACGCATGAAGATGCCGCCGCGCGGTTCCGCCAGCGGACCGTTGGCGACTAAACAAGCGATCACATGCTTGGCGCCCGGCTGGGCTTTAGCGCTCACTTCCACGCGCTGCTGCGCGTTGATGCCGACGATGGTCCCTGCGGGACGTTCGAGCTTGCCGTCGACCCAAATCTCGCCGTAGTTATCGACGTTGGTTTCGAACCACACCCGGTAATCTTGCAGCGCCACACCGTTCACCTGCTCCGGCAGCTCGACGGCGATGCGATACCAAGCGAAGGTAAAACCCTTCGATATGCTGTTACGAATGTTGCTGCAAATCTCCCAGCCCGAGTCATCGAAGTCCGCCAAACGCGGCGGCGCCGCCAATAGTTGCGCGGTCAGCCCCTCGTTCGGCTGGCCCGGCACCAACCCGGGACCGATGCGCCACTGCGCTTTCACCTTGCGGCAATCTTCCGCACTATTTAAATCTAACGCTATCCTCGGCATGGATGCCTCCCAAGAATGAATCGTTACGGCAAATTGAAAATCCTTTTTTCACCACGAAGGACACGAAGTTCACGAAGGTTTCGTGTAAGGGCGCAGCATGCTGCGCCCTTATAAAGCTGAACGGTGCGCGTAGCGCACCCTACGAAAACTTTGCGCCTTTGCGCCTTTGCGGGAGATATACCGATTGCCCTGATTTTGTTGTTGCGTTTTTTGCGTTCTTTGCGGCCAATCTCTTCTCTGCTCGCGGCCTCGCCGCCCGTTAACCGCGGAGAATGTCCGTCAGCGATCGTACGTTATCGACTTTTTCCAAGCCCTCGATCAGCGCCAAGGCGCGGGCGGCGGCTTCGGCGCTCAAAGCTTGCGTTGCGCACTCGGTAAACTTGCCTCTGAGCTCGTCTTCGGTCATCGGAAACTCCGGGCCGCCTTTGGCATGCTGCGCCTCGCGCGAAAGCACCTGGCCATTCTTCAAACGCACCGTCACGCGGCAGGGCCGGCCGCCGGGATCGGTCTTTTTCAGATTATTATCGAGATTCATCTGCACTCTTTCGGCCAACTTCAAAACATTCGGGTCGCGCACGGCGGCGTCGGTGAATGCGTGCAACGACACCTTGCCGTCGATCAGCGCCCGCGCGACTAAATAAGGCATGCAAAATTTTCCCTGGATGCTGGTCTGCGGCACTTTGAAAACGATTCGCTCGAAGGTGTGTTTGACGACGTCAACGTCGACTCGCTCGACCATCTCCGGAGTCAAACCGTTTTTAGCTCTGAATTCCAAGATTGAATCGATCACCTGATGGGTCAGACCGCCGCAAGGATAGGGTTTGATGCGAATGCCATCGCTCACCAACGCGTAGGACTGGCCCAACTCGCCTATTGGTTTCTCGTCGATCGCCGTGCCGGCATGAAGCACTTTGTAAAAGCCAAACCCCGATTCAATCGCTTTGCCGTTCGCGGTGTATCCGCCCGCCGCCAGCTTGGCGGCGAGCACGCCATTGCGCGCGCCCAGACCAACGTGCAACGGCTTGGTCATGGTGCCGAAGTTGGCCACCACGCCGCCGGCCATCGATGCCGCCATGCCGAGCGCCATCTCAACTTGCGACGCGCCAAGGCCAAGCAATTTCGCGCATGCGGCCGCGGCGCCAAACGATCCCACCGAGCTCGGCGCATGCCAGCCATCATGTTCGCTGTCGCGCAACGAATGAACCAGCTTGCCGGTAACCTCGTAGCCAACCGCGTAGGCTTCGATGATGCGACGGCCACTGACGCCGAGCGCCTCGCCGAGAGCGACAATCGCTGGAATGATCGGCGCGGTCGGCTGGCCCATCAGCGTGAAGCTGTGATCGAAGTCCATGGCGTGCGCCGCCGTGCCGTTGGCGAGCGCGGCATTGAGCGCGGAAGTTTTGAATCCTTGCCCGATGACGCTGGTTTCTTCCTTAGCCTGTTCCTGACGCGCAACCCCAGCGCAAATCTTTGCGTCCTCTTCCCTGCTGCCGGCCAGCGCCACGCCGAGGCAGTCGCGCACCGCCACTTTGGCAGTGGCAATCGCCGCTGGCGGTAACTTTTCATACTGCGCGTTCTCAACAAACTGAGCGATCTTAGCGGTTACGTCCATATTATCCTCCTCGATGCTACGGTAATTTCAGATCTCAAATTACATATTGCATATTCACACGCGAGCAAATTTTGCGACACGCAAAATTTCACAGGGCGGGTTTCAAACCCGCCCCTACCAAGTCAAATTCTTTTTTGCGCCCTTTGCCTGCTTTGCGCGAAATATTCCGAGACTGACCGGTGCGCGAAGCGCACCCTACGAAAACCTTCAATTTGAATTTTGCATTCTGCAATTTGCCTTCTGCCTCGATCGATTCTTCATTGGGTTCGGAATTAACTCCCAAGAATCTTTCGCGCCTGCTCGATTACTTCGGGCGGTTGGCTCAACACTTCTTTGAGCAGCGCTTCTAATTCTTCGCCGGAAGCGTATTCCACGTCCATCCGCGCCCGCTTGGCTTCGGCCAAGAGCTCCGGGTCTTTCAAGACATTGCGGAAGCTGTCGCGCAGGATCTTAACTCGATCGAGCGGCGTGCCTGGCGTCACCATCACCGGGCGGCCGAATTCGCCGCCAGATAAGAGCGCCTGGGCGACGCGGCGCTTGGTGTCGGCGACTTTGAACTCATCCAAAATTTCGTAAACCGTCGGCGCCTCGGCCGCGCGCGGGTCGCGTTTGCGTCCCGATTGGAGCACATGAAAGTCGAAACCTTTCTTGTGCCAGGAATTGAAAGGCTCGCGTCCGAAATGCGACGCCAGCGTGTGCGCCCGGCAAGCGATCTCGCCTTTTTCCACCGCCAGGTCGGCGTCGCTGCCGCCTTGATAGCCTGAAACCGAATTGATCTTCGCGCCCACAGTCAGCTCTAGAATCCGCGCGATGATGTAATCCGAGCTGGTCGTGCCGGAGCCGCCGCAACTGGGCGGTTGCTTGGCCTTGACGATATCCGCGACGGATTTAAGACCGGTATCGGCGCGCATGTAGAACATGATCGAATCCTGCGACGCCGAGCCGAGCCAGTGAAATTTTCTCAGATCGAAGCGCGCTTCCCGGCGCCCGACTAGTTGCTCGATATAGATGCTGTTGTTCGGCAGGACAATATGTAGGCCGTCGGATTTGGCGACGCCGTAAACATAATTCACCGCGGTGATCGATCCCGCTCCAGGCATGTTCTGGACGATCACGTTCGGATTTCCCGGAATGTATTTACCCCAATAGCGCGCGATCAGCCGAGCCCAAGAGTCGTAGAAATTGGCGGTCGCCGAGCCGACCACGAACCTAACCGTCTTGCCTTTGTAAAAAGATTCGCTCTGACTCCACGCCGGTCCAACCGAGAAAACGCTGGCGGCCAACAGCAGCCCGGCGACCCATCGCGGACGATTTGTCAAATGAACAAAACCACTTCGCGGCCGGGGTATTGACCCCGGCGCTATTAAAATATCGCAAAGGGGATGCTCGCCCCCTTTGGAAACCCCATTTAATGGTTCCACGCCGAAATCGGCACGGTCAACAACTAATTTACACCTGCTCATCCCTAATCCTTCATCCTTGTGTCGAAACGCGAGCCTATTCGATATGCCAACGATCTGTCAACTTGCTTGCTGGCCATGCGTCGACGCGCGCGCCGATTCATGCTACCGCTACTCAAATGGCCGCTGTAAAATCTGGCTCTTCAGGGTTTGGTGTGGAGGAGTATTCACCACAGAGACACAGAGTTCACAGAGTTCGGAGTGTTTATTAATCATAAACTCTTTACTCCGCGCTCTCAGCGCCTCCGCGGTGAGCTACGGGGCAGCCTGAAGAACCTAAATTATGGACGGGGATAGCGCTC
>CAYZJE010000171.1:0-14094 GCA_964478485.1 uncultured Syntrophobacter sp.
GGCGGCCAGCGCGTCAGAAAGATAATCGCCGTTTAGATTCAGCGTCGCGATGACATCGTAATCCTTGGGACGGATGAGCACGAACTGCAAGGTCACGTCGGCGATGGAGTCTTTGAGCATCAGCTTGGACTTCCATTTACCCTCGCCGTGGGTCGGCCAGAGCTTGAGCGCTTCTTCGACTTCCTTCTTAATATCACCCTGCTGCGCCGGCGACATCATGTCGAAGCCAGGATCGATCGCTTTGGCGTTGTCTTCGACCGAAATATTGGGGTTGGCCTCTTTGTTACCCAAGATCCACGATTCACGCTCAGCGATCACGTCGCCGCGAAATTCGCGCTTGGCGAGGGCGTAGCCCCATTCCATGAATGCGCCCTCGGTGTATTTCATGATGTTGCCTTTGTGGACAAAGTTAATGTTCTTGCGCTTATTCGCCAGCGACCATTGAATCGCCGCACGCACCAGCCGCTCGGTGCCTTCCACCGACACCGGCTTCAAGCCGACGGCTGCCGTATTCGGAAAGCGAATCTTGGCATATTCTTTGGGAAAGTTCTCCTTAAGCAGAGACTTGAATTTAGCATTCGCTTCGGTGCCGTTGGGAAACTCGATGCCGGTGTAAATGTCTTCGGTATTTTCCCGGAAAACCGCCATGTCGACGAACTCAGGATGCTTCACCGGCGAAGGCACGCCTTTGAAGTAACGCACGGGCCGCAGGCATACGTAGAGGTCGAGCAACTTTCTTAGACCGACGTTTAACGAAGTCATCCCGCCACCGATCGGCGTGGTCAGCGGCCCTTTGATGCCGACAAGAAACTCCGTAAATGCCGGCACGGTTTCTTCGTGCAGCCAACTGTTATATTGCTTGAAAGATTTCTCGCCGGCGTAAACTTCCATCCAATGAATCTTCTTCTTGCCGCCGTAAGCTTTCTTGACCGCTGCGTCGAAGACCCGCACCGAAGCGCGCCAAATATCGCGTCCGGTACCGTCGCCTTCGATGAATGGAATGATCGGATTGTCGGGGACGTTGAGTTTTTTATTCACCCCCAGGGTGATCTTCGCGCCGTCCTTCGGAACTTTTACCACTTTGTATTCTGCCATAGTCCCCTCACGTGCAAAAATAGCCTAAGGGCGTCTACCGATCCGCACGGCACCTTAGGCTATTTTTAGAAATATAGTTTTGAACTCATCGAAACTAGCCGATTACCTACAGCGAGTCAAGTTGACTGTTAAACGAAGCTACGTCGTGACCGGGGTCAATACCCCGGTCACGACCAAAGGGGATGTTCGACCCCCTTTGGAAACCCCATTTAACGGTTCCACGCTCCGAGCAGCGTGGTCAACAACAAGTTAATCGCTTTTCTTCTGCTCTAACCATTTTTCTAAAAACCTTCCGGCGACCTCGCGCCCGCCCAAGCCAAAGGCCAGAGCAAGTGCCAAACAGACCGCGCCGAAGACCAAAATGAAAGCCCAAATGACGATCTCAGAGGCGATATCGAGAATTTCGAAGATGCCGGCAACGACGAAGACTGCGGTGGCGACGTAGGTAGCCCGGCCGATCGACGCGGATTGTTCCAGACCCGCGTTGGCGCAAGAAGTGCGCGTGACGGTTTCGAGGAAGTTGGCGAAGTAGAGGCCGAGAATCAGCGTCACTAACGCGGCGACGATCTTCGGGATATATAAATAGATGGTGTGCAGCGTATCGGTGGCGCCGCTCAGATTGAGGGTCTCGAGAGTAGTGACGATGGCAATCAGGAACAGGAACCAAAAAACCAGCAGTCCCAAAATGTCGGAAGCCGACTGGCGAATGCCACCCCGGTCGAGGATTTGCTTGATGCCGGCGCGCTCAGCCAAGAGATCAAACTGACAGAGCTTTAAAAGCCGCGCGACGATGCGCTTGATCACATTGCAGATAACCCAACCGAGCAAAATAATCGCGATGGCAAAAAACAAGTTTGGCAGAAACACCGCGACTCTGGTTATAAACGCATCCCAAAACCCGGTGACCGTAACGACGGGATTCATCGACTCGCCCCCCCTTAGTCAAACCTTACCGCTCCAAAATAGGAGAGATAAGGCGGTAATGTCAATCAAGCCGGACAAAATCGCAAAGATTTGGGTTCTTCCGGGTTTCTTGTTAAGAAGTATGCACCACAGAGGCACAGAGATCGCATGGTTCGACAGGCTCACCATGAGCGGAAGTTTTCATAGCCGCGCATCCTGAGCTTAGTCGAAGGACGCGTCCTCCGCGCCTCCGCGGTGCAATCTCCGAGCCCCGGTACACAGGAAAGCCTGAAGACCCAATATTTAAGCGCGCTTGAATCCACCGACTTCACTCAATATAGTCGAGCAACTCAAGCTCCCATATCCTCGCGGCATTAAGGAAAGCGAATTCCAACCTTGCGTCTGACCGTCAATAAACTCGCCAAAGCTTATGGTTTTCTGTGGGCGCTCAAGGATCTCGACCTCGATTTGCCGCCGGGCAGCTTCGTTGCGTTGCTCGGCCCCAATGGCGCCGGCAAGACCACGCTCCTAAAATTGCTCGCCAGCTTGATCATGCCAACGGCGGGCTCGATCGCATTCGACGGCAATCCTCTGAGCAGAAGCGATCCCAAGTCGCGAGCACAGGTTGGCTTCATGACACCCGCCGATCACCTCTACGAGAACCTGACGGTCGCAGAAAATCTTCGCTTCTTCAGCGCGCTCTACAAGCGCAACCATAGCTCCAGCGCGATCGCTGCGGCGCTCGAAGCCATCGGCCTGGCGCCGCGCGCCGGCGAATCGGTCAGCAATCTCTCCAGCGGCATGAAATGCCGATTATCGATCGCCAAATGGCAGCTCTTGCAACCCGGCCTGCTTTTGCTCGATGAGCCCTACGGCGTGCTCGACGGCAAGGGCGTCGATTTGCTTGAGAGCTTTCTTCAAGCCCATTGCGCTCAGGGGAATCTCGCGATCATGGCGTCGCACCATGTTTCGCGGGCGCTCAAACTGTGTAACCGCGCGGTCATATTGCATCAGGGACGAATGAGTTTCGATGAAGCCAAGCAGCAGCCTTGGCCGAGCTTTGCCCAGGCCTTTAGTGAATTCTTACCCCAGGGTGAATCATGGAGCTCCTGAAGCAAAGCTATCTACTGCTCCACAAAGACCTGCTGTTGGAGCTGCGCAGCCGCGACAGCGTGATGACGATGTTTTTTTTCGGCACGCTGTTGTTGTTCGTATTTCACTTCGCCTTCGATCTGCCGCCGGACAAAATGGCCGACATGGCGCCAGCCTTACTCTGGCTGGCGTTTCTCTTCACCGGAACTTTAGGGTTGGCCCAACTGTTTCAGTCTGAGCGGGAAAATCATTGTCTCGACGCTTTACTGATGTCGCCGCTGGATCGCGGCGCGCTGTTTCTCGCCAAGACCAGTTTCAACTTGCTGCTGATGCTGTTAGTCGAGCTAGTGGTCATCCCGCTGTTCTGGATTTTGTTCAACTTGTCCGGGTGGAATTTGCTACCGCAACTCTTTCTGGTAACTTTACTGGGCACGGTGGGCTTCTGTGTCTTGGGCACGATCATGTCGGCGATCACCTTGAGAGCGCGAGCGCGCGAGCTGCTCTTGCCACTGGTGTTATTTCCGTTGATGGTCCCGGTCATCCTCGCCACCATCCGCTGCATGGAGACGGTGCTCAAAACCGGCAGTTTTGGCGACGCGAGTCCTTGGTTGCGACTGCTGATTGGTTTCGACGTAATTTTTTTGACCATCGGGATTTTGATTTTTGATTGGGTGATCGAAAGCTAGTCATGGCGCAGTCCACACACGCAGTAAAAAAGCGTAAGGGCATCCTCGGCGGTCTGGCATTGGTCGCCGTCGCCGTCGGACTTTACTGGAGCCTGATCGTGGCGCCGCCCGACGCCTACCAAGGCGAAGTCCAGCGCATCATGTATCTCCACCTGCCGAGCATTTTGACCGCTTATCTTTCTTACTTCCTGGTTTTTATCGGCAGCGGCATGTATTTATGGAAACGCGAGATGAAGGATGACCTGCTCGCCCACTCCGCCGCCGAGCTTGGCGTGTTGTTTACCGCGCTGACGATCATCGAAGGATCGATTTGGGGCAAGCCGACATGGGGCGTTTGGTGGACCTGGGACGCCCGTTTGACGTTGACGGCCATCCTGCTGCTCATTTACGTCGGTTATTTGATGCTCCGCTCGTTGATCGATGACCAGAACCGCGCCGCCAGCGCCGCGGCGATCCTCGGCATTATCGGATTTCTCGATATACCGCTGATTCACATGTCGGTCTATTGGTGGCGCACGCTGCACCAACCGCCGTCAATCCTGCGGCCGGACAAAACGCCGTGGGAGACTGTTCATCCGGCTTTGTTGACCGCGTTAGCTATAAGTTTCGTCGGCTTTATCTTGCTCTATTTCTACCTTTTGTCGCTGCGCTATCGGGTCGGTGAGATGCGCCAAGAGATCAAGGCATTGCGTTTGGAGCGAGGTGCTTGATGGGACCCTGGGGATATGTTTCGCTAGCCTATGGAATAGTTTGGGGCGCGATCGCGCTGTATTGGTTTTTGTTGAAGCGCCGTTATCGCGCAGCCGAAGCGGAGCTCAATCGATTAAGGCCGTCGGAGGCGGCCGGCAGCCATGACCAAAGGTAAACGCTTTCTAATCGGCGGTGTGATCATCCTCGCCGCCTTGGGTTACATCATCTACGGCGGCATGCAGCAGGCGCTGGTCTATTTCAAAATGCCGTCGGAACTCCGCGCCGAAGAAAAATCAATGCAAGGCAAGTTCGTCCGCATGGGCGGCATGGTGGTGCAGGGTTCGCTGCAAAAGGATTTGCAAAATCTGATCTACCGCTTCGAGATCACCGACGGCAGCACCAACTTTCCGGTTTATTTTAAGGGCGTGCCGCCCGACATGTTCGTCGAAGGCAAAGGCGCCGTCGTTGAAGGCCGTCTCGATGCCGACGGAGTATTTCAGGCGACGACGATCATGGCCAAGCACGCCGAAGACTATAGTCCCCACGCCGAGGGCAAGACGCCTAGCAAGAGTTTTATTCCCGCCAAGGAAGCTGGCGCCAAGTGACCGCAGCCATCGGCCATACCTCGATCCTGATGGCTTTTCTGGCGGCGCTGGTCGGCGTCGCCAGTCCGCTGATCGCGGCGCGCTTTGAACCGGAGCGTTTTCGCGCCGTCGCCCGCTACTCAATTTTCGGACAATTCGCTTTGGTCACGGTGGCGGCGGCGGCGCTGATCTATGGCCTGATCGCCACCGACTTTTCGATCAAGTACGTCGCCTTTAATACCACCCGCGCCACGCCGTTTTACTATCGCGTCACCGGCCTTTGGGGCGCGCTCGAAGGTTCACTCTTGCTCTGGGAATGGATTCTGATAATTTTCGCCGGTATAGTCGCTTGGGTCTATCGTAACCGGCACCATGAAATGATGCCCTGGGTCGTGATGATTTTTTCCATCGTCTCGGCGTTCTTTCTTGGCGTCATCGGTTTCCTGTCAAATCCTTTTGAAACGGTTTCGCCAATCCCGCTCGATGGCCGCGGTCTCAATCCGCTCCTCGAAGACGCCAACATGATGACCCACCCGCCGCTGCTCTACACCGGCTTCGTCGGTCTCACCGTGCCGTTCGCCTTCGCCATGGCGGCGTTGATCGTCGGCAAAATCGACGACGCCTGGATCACCACGACGCGGCGCTGGACGATCGTCGCCTGGTTTTTTTTAACCGCCGGCAATCTGGTCGGCGCCTGGTGGTCCTATCACGTGCTCGGCTGGGGCGGCTACTGGGCTTGGGACCCGGTGGAGAACGCCGCGTTTATGCCCTGGCTGCCAGCCACCGCGTTTTTGCATTCGGTACAAGTTCAGGAACGCCGCCGCATGCTAAAGGTGTGGAATTTGTCGCTGATCATCATCGCCTTCAGCCTGACCATCTTCGGGACATTTCTGACACGCTCGGGCATCATCTCATCGATTCATGCTTTTTCCTCGGGTCCTGTCGGCGCGTTCTTTCTTGGCTTTCTCGCTTTCATCCTGCTCGGCTCCTTCGGTTTGCTCGCCTACCGAGCCGACCTGCTCAAAGAACAACCGGAGCTCGACTCGATGGTGAGCCGCGAATCCGCCTTCTTGCTCAACAACATCGTGCTGGTGTCGGCGCTGTTCACGATTTTTCTCGGTACGATCTTTCCGCTGATCTCCGAAGCGGTCGCCGGCGTGCAGGTGAGCGTCGGCGCGCCTTATTTCAATTCCGTCACCGTGCCGCTCTTCTTGTGTCTGGTATTTCTCATGGCGGTGGGACCGATGATCGCCTGGCGCCGCGCCTCTTGGGATAATTTGAAGCGCAACTTTCTCTGGCCAGCGGCGGCGGCGCTCTCATTCGGTTTGTTCCTGTTCATCTGGAAAGTGAAGGAGTTTCTCCCGCTGCTCGGTTTCACGCTGCTCGCCTTCGCGATTTGCACCATGACTTTCGACACGGCGCTCGCCTTGCGCGCGCGCAAGCGCATCGCCGGTGAAGGAGTGCTGCGCGGACTCGCTACACTCACCCGGCGCAATCAGCGCCGCTACGGCGGCTTCATCGTCCATTTGGGCGTGGTCTTGATCATGATGGGCATCGCCGGCTCGATGACCTACAGCAGCGAAAAGGACGCCACCTTAGCGGTCAAAGACAATTTGGCTATCGGCAACTACCGGGTCCAGTTCGAAGGTCTCAAAGGCTCGCAGCAACCGACCCACTTCCGGGTCGAAGGAGCGTTTAGAATCTTTCACAACGGCAGCGACGAAGGCGTCGTCACGCCGGCGCTAAAATTCTTTCCGACCCAGCAATCACCGATCGGCCGCGCCGTGCACCAGAGCAGCTTGAGTGAGGATATTTATTTGATTCTCTCCGGCTTCAGCGAAGTCGATCGCAACCAAGCCACTCTCAAGGTTTTAATCCGTCCGCTGGTCATTTGGATGTGGATCGGCGGTTTCGTGATCATCTTCGGCACGTTGATCTGCGTCTGGCCGATGCGTAAACCCACCGAGCAGGAAGCCGAATAATGGAATGTGGAATCTGTCCTCTGGAATATGGAATTTGTAATCTGGAATCTGGAATCGGCGCCGCCGAACACAGCGAGGCATGCTAATGCCCTGGCGCCGCTTAATCATCACGCTGCTCATCATCGCGCCAATTCTAGCCTTGCTCGCCTTCGGCTTTACCCGCGACGCCAAATACATCACGTCGCCTCTGCTCGCCAAGCCCGCGACGCCGTTCACCGTCACGCTCTTCGACGGCAAGAAAATCAGCTTGGAAGATTTGCGTGGCAAAGCGGTGTTCTTAAACTTCTGGGCCTCCTGGTGTACGCCCTGCCGCGCCGAGGCCCATGATCTCGAAGCGGCCTGGCAAAAAGTCAAAGACCAGAACATGATCTTTCTCGGCGTTGCCTTGCAGGATAGCGATCAGGCGTCGCGAGAATTTCTCAAAGAATTCAACGTCACCTATCCCAACGGCAAGGACGAATCCGGCAAGATCGCCGTCGACTACGGAACTTGGGGTATTCCCGAAAGTTTTTTCATCGACCCCCAAGGACGCATCACCTACAAACATGTCGGCAGCATCCGCGCCGCGCTAGTCCTGAGAAAACTCGAAGAGGCGACCAAAGGCATCGCCAGCGCCCAAGAAGGCCGCGGCGATTATCAGGGAGTGCGCTGACGCCGATGCGTGTCCGAAAGTTATTGGTCCTATACGTCCTATTGGTCCTATTCCGAGCCGCCGTGTTCGCCGCCACCACGCCCGACATTGAGGATCGAACCCGGGAGATCGCCAGCGAACTGCGCTGCGTGGTCTGTCAAAATCTTTCCGTCGCCGACTCTCCGTCCGAGATGGCGCAGCAAATGCGCGCCATCGTGCGCGAACAAGTCGAAGCCGGTCGAACGGCTGAACAAATCAATGATTTTTTCGTCTCCAAGTATGGCGAATGGGTTCTGCTCAAGCCAAAGACAACCGGCTTCAGCGCGCTCCTGTGGTTCTTGCCCTATGTGGTTTTGGTCGCCGGTGTGATCGCCGCACTGTTATTTGTCCGCCGCATCGCCGCAAGAAAGAAGCGCGCCAAAGAAGCGACGGTTGCGGCGCCGATCTCGGACCAGACTCGAAGCGAATTGTTGCGCCAAAATATTGAAATCCCGGATATCGAAGACAATTCGCCACGAGCCGAATTACTAAGAGAGCGATCTCGCTTAAGCGCCGAACTGACCGAGCTAGATTTCGATTATCAGTCCGGCAAGCTCTCGGAGTCGGACTATCAAGCGCTAGAGCAAGAAGTCGAGGCAAAGGGGGCTGGGGTGATTCAGCTGTTGACCGCCTTGCCGACAAAAACCGTGGCGCCAGCGAAGGCGAAATTGACCAGCGCAAAGCCCAGCAAAGATGCGTCGGCGCCAAGCCATTTCCGCCGCTGGCAACTGGTCGCAGGCGGAGTATTTCTTTTGCTCTTCGGTCTTGCCCTCGGCATCATGCTGACCCAATCGATCCGGCCACGCCAAGGTGAGAGCGACACCATGACCGGCGACTTCATGACCGGAGCGGCGCCGGCCAACAGCGAAGCCGGCGCCGCCCTCGCTGAAGGCAAGCGAGCCTTCGCCAGTCAGGAGTTTCCCAAAGCGATCGAAGCATTTAAAAAAGTCCTAAGCAGCGATCCTGACAATCCCGAAGCCCATGGCTACATGGGTTTTATTCTCATGCAGGCCGGCCATGGCGACGGCGCGCTGCTGGCATTCGAAAAAGCGTTGGCGTGGGCGCCAAACTTTCCCATGGCGCTGTGGGGCAAGGGCATGGTGCTTTACCAGAACAAAAAAGATTTCGCCGGCGCGAGAGAGATTTTCGAAAAGCTGTTGAGTCTCGTCCCACCCGGCGAAGAAAAAAATGAAGTCGCCAAGATGCTAGCCGAGATTCCAACCACTGGCGGCGCGCCAAAGCCAACCTCTGCGGCTGCACCAGCAGCGACGCCATCAGGCCAAACCATTTCCGGCAAAATCACTATCGATGCAAAATTAAAAGACAAGATCGATCCCCAAGCTGCGCTGTTTATCATCGCGAGACCAGCGGCCGGCGCCGGCGGCCCGCCCCTGGCCGTAAAGAAAATCGACAAGCCCGCCTTCCCGCTCGATTACTCCCTCGGCCAAGAAAACGTCATGATGCAAGGCACCCCATTCACGGGTAAGATCAACATCATCGTCCGACTAGATAAAGACGGCAATCCAGCCACCCGCGGCGCCGGCGACCTGACTGGTGAGTATAAAAAAAACCCAGCGGAGGTGGGGGCGAAGGATGCGGATGTAATATTGGATCAAGTGATGCAGTAACCGCTTGACCGCATTGCGACAACACTTTAGACTTTGACCACTATGAAAACTTCGCGCGCAAAGTTGTTCCATGACGGTGGCACCCAAGCGGTGCGCCTGCCGAAGGAGTGTCGATTCTCTGCCAACGCGGAGGTCACCGTACGGAGAGAAGGCCGCCGGGTCATCATTGAACCTAAGGATGAATGGTCCGCCAAGTTTCGAGCCTGCCTGGGCGCGTGGACGGAAAACATTCCTCGCCCTAAACAACGACAAATTAGAGATGTACGAAACCCCTTCGCTTAATGCCCGGCTACATGCTCGACACAGATACGGTGAGCTTCGCGCTACGAGGTCATGGGCGTGTCGCGGCTAATTTGTTACAGCATCGGCCAGCGGAAATTTATATCAGCTCAATTACTCTCGCCGAACTGCGCTTCGGTGCGGAACGCAAACGGTCCAGAAGACTCCACCGTCTCATCGATGCGTTCGTAGACGGTGTAACGGTTCTTCCGTTCGATCAACTTGCGGCGGACCGATTTGCCCCGGTTGCGGCTGCACTTGCGCAGCGCGGCGAGCCAATCGGCACTTTCGATACACAGATCGCCGCACACGCGCTGGCGTTGGGCCTCACGCTGGTGACGAACAACACGAAGCACTTCCAACGAGTGGCCGGTTTGAAGACCGAGAACTGGGTTTAGCCAACTGGCAGCGACACCGTGCGTTCATAAAGACGGCAATCCAACCACCCGCGGCGCCGGAGAGTTAACCGGCGAGTACAAAAAACTTCCGCGGATGTGGGCGCCAAGAACGTCTACATCGCTATTGATCAGGTGATGCAGTAATGCCGAGTTGCGGCTTGAACTACCACATTATTGTTGAAGACAGCTTTCTATCTTGTCTTCAAGAGCAGGCCTACCAAGCTGATCGGATTTTTCCAACGACCAATGATGTCGTCAACATCCATCGCCTTGCTATGCGCGCTGTATGTGTAATCTAAGATTTGAAATCTGGCATTCGCCGGAGGCGCCCTGGAGACCACAAGACTCGTCGACACCACCATCCGTGACGGACATCAGAGTGTGTGGGCGGAGAACATGACTACCGGCACGATGTTGCCGATCGCACGGAGTTTGGACAACGAGGATCTTAGCAGCATCCGGCAATTTCCGGAGTCGCACTCAAAAACCCATGTGCCAGATGGAAGAAGTTCGCGGTAGAATCACTTGCTTTCGGTGTATTTTCGAATCGTCGCTCTCACCTCGGGCGGAGCTTGGACGAGCTTTCTTATGAGTTTGTCCGCTTCACCGCCGACTTGAAAATTCGGATCGGAGCGCGTGACTTTTTTAAATTCTTGGATGAACTCCGGATCCTTGAGCATCTGCGAAAAACCCTGCCGCAGCGCCGCGACTGCCTCCGGCGGCGTGTTCGGAGCGACTTTGGCGATGCGCTGCATGGCGTGAGTGAGATTGATCGTCTTCAGCGCTTCCCACTGCGGCCCCGCGCCGAGTTTGCCGAATATCTGCCGGTAAAGCTGGGAGAAAGAAGGAATATCGGGCGCCTCCGCGCTCGGCTGAAACTCGCCATCCGCCGTCACCAGCTCGTCGGCATAAACCGGCAGGACCATGCCGTCCTTGACCATGCGCGGCTGCACTTGAGCGCGATAGCCCGGGGTTCCCTCGGTAAAGAACTGGATCTCGTTTCGTTCCACGGCTAGACGCGCATCCGAGTTGGAGTTGTAGCCGGTCACGTAATGGTGCGGCACGCCCAGGAGATCGAGCTGGAGCCGGAAGCGAACGTCCTTCGCGCTGTTGAGGCTCAAGCCGCCCGCCCTCAAACCTTTCGCTTTGACGATATCTTTCGGTTCCTGAATACCCGGCCCGGAATCCTTGCGCAGATAGGCAACGGCGACACCCTCGATGCTCGCGATATAAGCGAACTTGGCGAGATCGACTCTCAGGTTGGGATCGGCGGTCAACAGGTTAAAAAACTGCCCGGTGAAATACCCCAGCGTCAAGCCATCGGCTTTGGCAACCTCGCCGAGGTAATTGGTGCCAGTCACGCCACCCGCGCCGGCCATGTTCTGCACCACAATCGTCGGCTGCCCGGGAAGCTGTTTTCCCAGGTGACGAGCGACAATCCTGCCCTCGATATCCGTCGGCCCGCCGGTGGCAAAGTTGATGAGCACCGTGAGAGTCTTGCCGCGGTAGAAAGGCGTCTCCCCTGAAAAAGCCGGAGTTAGGCCAAGCGCCCACATGCCGCCAAAAAATATCAGCCCGAGCGGACTATAAAGTTTCATCGCCTCCCCTTTTCATGACGATCGACCGCGATCCCTTTTACCATAAACGAAGTAAACGGCAGCGAATGCCGGCGACACCATCATCGACTTAACATAGAGTCGATCGACGGTTCAATCGAATTTTCGTCAGGGGTTCATGAAATCGCCTCCCTTTCATGATATCTGAGATCGGGTATTTGAAATTTTCGATTCGCCGGAGGCGACCCGGAGGCGACATGGAAACCATTAAATTCGTCGACACCACCATCCGTGACGGGCATCAAAGCTTGTGGGCGGAGAATATGACCACGGGGATGATGCTGCCGATCGCAAAGAACTTGGACGACGCGGGGTTTGAGGGGATCGAGTTGATTTCTGGTTCGCACTTGAAGAAAGCCGTGCGCGAGCTGAAGGAAGACCCTTGGGAGCGCGTTCGGCTCGTTTCGAAGCTGATCACCAAGACGCCGCTGCGCCTAATCGCTGGGCGGGTCAACACCTTCGAGTACAATCCGCCGTCCATGTACCGGCTGTTTGTCGAGCGCATGTTCGCCAACGGTATCAAAGACGCTCGCATCTCGGATGAGTGGAACGACTACGAGGGCTGGAAGTTCCGTGTCGGTGAATGTCATAGAGCAGGCATGCGGTCGATTCTAAATTTGATCTATTCGGTTTCGCCCAAGCACACCGATGAGTATTTCGCCCTGCGCACCCGCCAAGCGGCGTCGCTCAAGCCTTATCGGCTTTGTCTTAAAGACCCTGGCGGTTTGCTGACGCCGGAGCGAATGGAAACTTTGGTGCCGATCATTTTCCAAAACGCCAACGGCATCCCCGTCGAGCTGCACACCCACTGCACGACCGGATTGGGTCCGCTCTGCTGCATCAAGGGCATGGCACTCGGCATTCGCTCGATTAACACGGCGCTGCCACCGCTGGCTGACGATACGTCGAATCCTTCGTTGTTTAATGTCGCCAAGAACGCCCGCGCCTTGGGCTACAAAACCGACATCGACGAAGAAATCCTCCAACCGGTGTCACGCCACTTCAGCGCCATCGCCAAGCGCGAAGGTTTCACCATTGGCCAGCCGGTCGAGTATGACTACTCGCAGTATCAGCACCAGGTTCCCGGCGGCATGCTGTCGAATCTGCGCTTCCAACTGCGCAAGGTCGGTTTGGAGCATCGGTTTGCCGAGGCGCTCGAGGAAACCATCAAAGTGCGCGAGGAGTTCGGCTACCCGATCATGGTCACGCCGCTGTCTCAGTTTGTCGGCAGCCAGGCGGCGATCAATGTCATCGTCGGCGAGCGCTACAAGGAAGTCACCGATCAAGTGATCAAATTCGCCCTCGGCCACGCCGGCACCGAAGGCGCGCGCGACATGGCAGCCAACGTCAAGGATAAGATTCTCAATCGCCCACGCGCCAAGGAATGGGCCCAGTGGACGCCCGATGAACCATCCCCGGACGAGATGCGCCGCCGGTTGGGCGCCGAAGGAACCTCCGACGAAGACCTACTGTTACGCTGGATCGTCGGCAAAGAAGATATTGACTTCATGCGCGCCAACAAGCGCCCGCTGGAGTATTTGAATTCCGAGCAGCCGCTAGTGAACCTGCTGCAAGAATTATCGAAGCGCACCAAGAACCGGCAGATTCATGTGCAGACACCGGGATTCTCTGTGAAATTGGAAAAGCGAGCCAGTCGTTAATAGTCTAGAGTCTGGAGTCTAGCGTCTAGAGTTAATCGCAACCCCAGACTCCAGACGCTAGACTCCCATCGCGGTTGAAACTCAGCCGAGCGAGTGCAATAAGAAATGAAACCTAACTAGGAGGCATTAGACCATGGCAAGAGATATTGTAGCTATCGACGTTCACGTTCATCTGTCCGACGAGACTACGCAGAAGGCGAAAGGCGACCGCACCGCGCAGATGGCGCGTTATTTCGGTCGCGAACGGCCGCCGGTTTCCATCGACGAGATGGCCGATCAATACCGCGCGCGGAAGATGATGGCGGTCATCATGAATACCCGTGACGAGACGATTACCGGCCTCACTCCCGTTCCCAACGATCACGTCGCTAGCGCGGTAAAAAAACACCCCGATGTGTTCCTAGCTTTCGGCGCCATCGATCCATGGACCGGAAAATTGGCTCTCGATGAAGTCAAACGCTGCAAAGACTTGGGCCTTTGCGGCATGGGCGAGCTCAATCCGGCGCGTCAGCATTTTTACCCCAACGATCCGCGCTTCTATCCGATCTGGGACCAGTGCGCCAAATTGAATATGCCGATCCTGTTCCATGGCGGTATGGCGGCAGCCGGCGCCGGCACGCCGGGCGGCATGGGGATCAAACTGAAATACAGCCAGCCCATACACGTCGACGAAGTCGCCGCCGACTTTCCTGAATTGAAAATTATCAGCGCCCATCCGACCTGGCCTTGGACGGCGGAAAGCTTGGCGGTCGCCCGGCACAAGGGCAATTATTACATCGATCTGTCCGGCTGGGCGCCGAAATATTTCCC
>CAYZJE010000172.1:0-5444 GCA_964478485.1 uncultured Syntrophobacter sp.
TATCGATCAAGTAATGATCTTTCCGTCGACTTTCGTCTACTTGCCGCTGGTCGAGAACGCCGACGCCGCCTACATCTGCGCGCGGGCGTACAACGACTGGGCCTTTGATTACTGCAGCGCCGACAAGAAACGGCTTTATCCGGCCGCGGTGCTGCCGACGCAGAATGTTGACTTCGCCATTGAGGAATTGCGTCGAGTAGCTAAGCGCGGCTTCAAATCCGCGCTGGTGCGGCCGATCATCGCCCAGGGAAAGTATCCGACCTTTCCAGAATACGATCCGCTGTGGCGGGAGTTCGAGGGATTGGGCATGGTCTTGGGCATGCACACCTTCCCGTCGCGCGGCGAGGCGATGTCGCCGGAGTTGGACCGGCGTATGGGCGCCAACCGCAAACGTTTATTTGCCGACGAAGACATCATGGTTTACTCGCCGGGGCAGTTCGTCGCCAATATCATGCAGATCATGGGATCCAAGCAGGCCGGCGACGCAGCCTATGGTTTCATGGCCGAGGCGATGACTTGGACGGGTGTTGTTTTGATGACCGGTTGGTTGGAAAAATTTCCGCGCTTGAAAGTGGCGATTCTCGAATCCAATTCCAGCTGGTTGCCGCTGGTTTTGGAAAAAGCCGAGACCTATCTCGATCTTTACAAACATCTCGGCGAAAAGATCGGCGACCCGCACGAAGTATTTTACAAACAATGCTTTATCGCCTTCGAGAGCGACGAGATGATCACACTGCGCTTGTGGGATCTGTTCGAAGACATCGCGCTGTGGTCTTCGGATATGCCCCATCTCGACGCATCCGATGTCTGGGAAGCGCTCGACCATATGGACAAGTACAAAGTGCCGCAAAGCGCGCGGGAAAAGATGCTCGGCGGCAACGCGCGGCGGCTTTACGGCATCGAGCCGGAGCTCGTGGTGACTAAAGCGCCGGAAGAATATCGGCCCGAGACGATGTCGCGCTACGCGTAGGAGTGGGAGAACGATTCACCACAAAGGTCACATAGAAAAAAAACATTCTAAATCGGAAATTAGCCGCAAAGAACGCATAGAACGCAAAAAACAGAGTGGGGCGGGTTTTAAACCCGCCCGCTTCGCGCTTCCCCTACGCGGCGCAGCTATTTCAAAATATCCTTCAGCTTGGCTACCAGCGCCGCGTCGAGCCGCAAGAGCTCTCTGACGTTTTTTTCCAACTCTTCGCCGGTGCCGGGATTGAACTCCAGGTTGGCTTTCGCGGCTTCGGCGACGAGATCGGGGTCTTTCATCGTGTCGTTAAAAGCTTTTCTGAGGATCTCCACGACGTCCAGGCGTGTTCCCGGTGGTAGCAGATACGGGCGCACGGCGGCGCCGTGGGATTGCGCCACCGCGGCGATGAGTTTGCGCGCGTCTTCCGATTTGGCGAAGTTGACCGCTAACGGGACCTTGGTAATATCGGCGTGCGTTTTCAAACTCAGTTGTACGATCATGCTCACTTCGCCGCTGTCCAACTCCTTGCGCCATGTGGAGCGAAACGATTGCCATGAGTTGCTGAGGCCGTGAACTTCGTTGCTGTTGACGGCGAGGCGAATGGGCGCGGTGCCCTTGTAGCCGGACACGACTTGCAGCGGCAGTCCGAGGGTGGCTTCGAGAACCTTTGCGGTATCGTAGGTGCCGTCGCCGGGCGCGATGGCGCCCAATTTAAGCGGTGTCTTGGCGGCGAGCCATTGTTCCATCGTGGCGACGCCGCTCGACTTGGCGATGGCGACCACGAAATTGTCCTGTGCCGGCACACCGATGTAGCCGAACTTGAGTGCGTCGAATTCAATGCCCGGTTTACCGAGCAGCTGCTGAAGAAACTGGCCGCCGACAAAGTGGCCGATGGTGAGACCGTCCGGCTTGGCGACTTTAAACATATGGTTGGCCGATAACAACCCGCCCGCGCCGGGCATGTTGTCGACGATGATGGTCGGCTCGCCGGGAATGTGCTTTCCGAAGTGGCGCGCAATCAACCTGGTGTAAGTGTCATAACCGCCGCCCGGCGAGGTGCCGACGATGATGCGGATCGCTTTGCCTTCGTAGTACGCGGCGGCGCCAGCGTGATTTTCACCAGCCGTGTCAATCGTTAATATTACAACGCACAGAACTGCCAATAGTCGAAGAGATCTCACAGGTGAATTTCTCCTTGTCGAAATGAACGTCAAATGGCCGGTAAGCTTTGCTCTACTTCTAGCTCGGCATTTCCGCCAGCAAGCGGCCGTAGCCTTTAATCGGATGGCGCAGCCCGAGGCTGAGCTGGGTGCCCCAAGCACGTGCCGGGCCGGCGTGGACAACGGTCAGCCCGGTGTCCTTTTCCAAGCGCTCGATGATTTCTACTGATTTCCAAGCCGAGCCGAGCATATAGATGCCGTCGGCGTCTTTGTGCTTGGCGGCGATGGCCTTCATGAATTGCAAAATTTTCTCCGGCGGCACTTTCGGGACGTCGGCGAAGGGAGAATCAATGCCTTCCATCGCCAGCACTTGAAAACCGGCGTCGCTGAAGTAGCGCGCGAAGATGCTGTTCATCTTTTCTGGAAAATAACTGGCGCCGACGAATTTCTTCATGCCCAGGGTGCGCAGTGCTTGCACGTGATTCTGCCCCGAGGTGAACATCGGCACGTTGTATTTCTTTTCCCAGCTGGAGATCAACTCTTGCTCTTTTTGATAGCCGAGCAGCATGAACGGCGGCGCGCCGCTGGGGCGCACCAGGTTGGCGCCCATCTTGGCGAATTCCGCGGCTTTAGCTTCGTAGCCGGGCATCGACGTGCTAAATTCCTCCTCGGTGCCGCGGGTGAAATTCATCGTCGACGAGAGAAACTTGATCTTGGCCGGGATCAAGGTGTCGAGATCGAGCTCCTGGCCGGCCTCGGGGCGATTGGTCGGGCGCACGGTGCCAACAATATATTCTTTTTCGGTTTCCGCCATGATTATGTCCTCCTTTGATAGACCGCTTCGCATCTAAGCACTCCCCGTTAGTTGCGGTCAAGAGCGCGGCGATGGTAGACAATTCGGCTGTGCTTAACTTATGATGAGCGCGTTGATCGGACTACGGAGCAGCAATGAGCGATCGAGTTAGCAAAGTTGGCTTTATCGGCTTGGGTCGGATGGGCAAGCCGATGGCGGGCAATGTTCTCAATGCCGGATACGAACTCGCCGTGTACGATCTGCGCGAGACGGCCACGACGGATTTAATCGCTTGTGGTGCTAAATTGGCAAAGTCGCCGCGCGCTGTCGCTGCGAATGCCGACGTCGTCGAGCTGGCGGTGGTTGACGACGCCCAGGTTGATGCGGTGTTATCTGGCGAGCATGGGGTTTTCGCTGGTGCGCGTCGTGGAACGATCGTCGCCATTCACAGCACGGTGTCGCCTGAGACCGTGCGGCGGCTGGCCGCGATTGGCGAGCGAAACGGCATTCGCGTCATCGATGCGCCGGTTTCAGGCGGCGAGGCCGGCGCCCGGCAGAAATCGCTGTGCTACATGGTCGGCGGTGCGGTTGAATTGTTGGAGCGCTGCCGCGAAGTTTTTTCGACCTCGGCGGCCGAGATCGTTCACATGGGGGAGCTGGGCAGCGGCGCGGCGGCGAAGCTGATCGTGCAAGTCGTGACCTGTCTCAACATGCTGGCGGCGTCCGAAGCGGAAAGCATCGCCGGGCAAATCGGCTTGGATTTTGTTGCGCTACAAAAAGTGTTGCACTTGAGTTCCGGGCAAAGTTTCGTCGTCGACAATTGGCTCGATCGCTTCAAACTTGCCCAAGACCCGATGGATATCCGCCGTCGGCGCACCGAAGTATTTCAAAAAAGCCTGGCCCCCGCGCTGGAGATCGCCGAACGGCTGGGCTTTGCCTTGGCGGGAACGGCACTAGCGGAACGCTTGTTGCCGCGCATTATGGGTATCGAAGATTAATGTCTCTCTCGGGGATGGCTGAAATCCCTCGCCTTTACGCGAAGAGAAGGTCCGTCATGCCCGCGAAAGCGGGCATCCAGGTGGCGAGAGGTGGTGACGAACACGGAGAACCTGGATTCCCGCGTGCGCGGGAATGACGGGAAAGGGCAGTCGACTTCAAGTCGACATTGTCGAAATCCCACGCCTCCGAGCCGAGGGTTGTTTCATTCTGATTTGGGAATGGGTGATTGAGTGACGATCGTTTCGCTACTGTTGTTTTTTCTGCTCATCGGAGGGACGCGCGAACTGCGCGCGGAGGCTTTCAAAGTCGCGATGCCGAGCACGACGCAGGCGGTGCTGGCGTTTACGATCGCGCGCGACAAAGGTTACTACCGCGTCGAAGGGTTGGATGTCGAGCTGATTCTCATGAGCGCACCCACGGCCAGCCGCGCCTTGTTGAGCGGCGACGTTAGCGTGGCCACGGTCGGCGGCGCCGGGCTGCCGCCGCTGCTGCGCGGTTCGCCCATGAAATTTTTGTTCTCCACATACAACCGAGCGATGTTTTGGCTCTTCGCCAAGCCGGAGATTCGCGACGTGAAAGCGTTGAAGGGTAAACGCGTGGGCGTTTCCGGCATCGGCAGCGGGCCGGACTCGTTGCTGCGAGAAATTTTGCGGATGAACGGCCTCGACGCCAATCGCGATGTGGCGATCCTCAGTCTCGGCGTGATGCCGACGATTTTCTCCGGCCTGCAGAGCGGCATCGTCGATGCGGCGATGCTTTCGCCGCCGGTGACGTTCAAAGCGGATGAAGGCGGCTTTCGTGAGTTGGTCGCGTTTCCGAAACAAGATTTGGTCGAGCCGCAGGGCAGCATCGTAGTCCGAGACGCGACCTTGCAGTCGGACGCGGCGCAGGTGGAGCGCTTTGTGCGCGCGAGCTACAAGGGATTTCTTTACATCCGGGAGAACCGCCCCGGCACGATTCCATTTGTCGCGCGCTACCTGCAAGTCAGTGAAGCGCAGGCGGCGAAGGCCTACGATCAAGTGGTGCGGCCGGCGCTGACGCAAGATGGAACTCTCAGTCAGGACATGCAGGCCAAGGCGGTGGAGCATGTGCTCAAGCGGCTCGATCTCAAGGAAGCGCCGCCCTTGGCGAAGGTCTTCGATTTCTCGCTGACGCGTAAGGTGATGGCTGAGTTGCAATCCAAAGGGTGGAAGCCGCTGCCGTAGCGTTAAAAGATTATCTCCCGCAAAGGCGCAAAGGCGCAAAGTAAAGAAGATGGGTAAGATTTCTCGCTTCGCTCGAAATGACAACGACTCCGAACTTGGCGACTTTGCGCCTTGGCGGGAGTAATTCCGAGGAAGGACTGCTTTAAATGGCTTTGAAGCTCACCATGACCTGCGCCGAGTACGATCGCAGCCGGCCGTTGATCGACGGGCGGGTGTGGGCGCGGGATATTGATTTGGTCATTCACGTCAACTCTGATGACCGTAGCCGGCAGCGCGATATTCGCGAGGGCAAGTTCGACATCGGCGAGTTTTTCACTGGCATC
>CAYZJE010000173.1:0-10577 GCA_964478485.1 uncultured Syntrophobacter sp.
CGGCGCGCCGCGCGGTTTCAATACGCCGGATAAAAAAGTGGCGATTTATTCCCATGCGTTTGCCGCCCATGGATTTGCCCCACTGCCGGAATATGTCGAGCCGATGATCAGCCCGGTGAGCCGTCCCGATATTGCCGCGGATTATCCCTTGGTGCTGACCAACGCGAAGTTTACCACCTACATTCATAGCCAGTTGCGCGGCCTGCCGAGCCTACGCAAAGTATCGCCGCATCCAAGCGCCGATATTCATCCCGACACGGCGCAGCGTTACGGTATCACCGACAAAGCTTGGATGATCGTCGAAAGTCCGCGCGGCTCGATGCGCGCCAAAGCTCGCGTTACCGACGCCATCGGCCCAGGGGTGATCTGCTGTCAACACGGCTGGTGGCAAGAATGCAAAGAACTCGAGCTGCCGGGCTACGACTCCTACGGCGAAGGTTCAGCCAATCCAAGTCTGCTCATCGGCTCCGATATAGCCGATCCGATCAGCGGCTCGTTGCCGCATCGATCGTTTTTGTGCCGAGTTTCTGCCGCGCCGTCGCCGCTCGATGGCAGAGAAACCCCAGGGGTTACCGGAGAGATGACGTGAGGTGTGATTCTGCTGAAAAACCCTAGGAATGCTTCGACGGGCTCAGCATGAACGGAAAATTCTCAATCTTATCAATTCAATTTCCGTTCGCCCTGAGCTTTGTCGAAGGGTGACCGTGGTTTTCAGCAGAATCAGGTGTCATGTCCGTCGCTGAAATCGAAATCGCTCCGAGCCGCGCGATCAGAGATGAGTTCGCGCCGGAAACTTCGAGGTTCCATGAGCATCGCCGGATTCTAAAGAGTTCATACCAATTTGCCGGAGGCTACTATGCCACATATTCCCTATGTCGACCCTGAGAATATCAGCGATGGCGAGATTCGCGGCTATTTAGAAAAGGCGCGTCAAGAAGGTACGCCGCGGCCGGAAAGCCAAGCGATCCGCGCCAACAACCCAAACGTGATTCGGGCCTTTTCCCAGGCCTGGGATCTGACGTTTCGCAATGGCGTGGTCGATCATAAGCTCAAAGAGATGTGCCGGGTCTACGTGTCAAAATCGATTGACTGCGAATATTGAGGCGTGCAGCGCTCCGTCCAGGCTGGACGGCAAGGACTTGCGGAAGCGAATTATGATGAGCTGCTTAATTTTGAGACCTCGCAAAACTTCACCGAGCGTGAGAAAGTCGCGCTGACGTACACCAGCGCGATTATCTGGAACGCGGATATTGCCGACGCCGCGCTCTGGGAAAAGCTGCACCGCCATTTTACCGATGCCGAGCTTGTCGAGTTGGGATTTTTCATTGCGCTGACCTTCGGACAGCAGCGCTGGATCAAAACCCTCGGCATCGGTCACGGTGAAGTTTTGGCGGAGAACGCGGCTGGAATCGCCGCCACCCACAGTCAAAAGATCGGGCTCGGTGACCCCCGTGGATAACGCGGCGCGCGTCCACTGTACGGCTATGCGTAATAATATGCGCGGCATGCGCAAATTATTGGAAGGCTCACCGCGGAGGCGCGTCCTTCGACTAAGGCTCAGGATGCGCGGCTTTCCTCCGCTCATGGTGATTCCTCGACGGGCTCGGAACTGAAGGCCGTCGAGGAAGCCTGCCGTGAGGCTTCTCGAACGGTCGAACCATGCGAACTCCGTGTCTCTGCGGTGAAATGTCTTCTTCCCTTTGGTTGCGGCCTTGCCGCGCTAGGCTAGAGGTTGTTAAAAAGACCATGGCAACATTAGACGGCAAATTCACCGGTGAGATTGGTATTCACTATCCGCTGCATGTGCTCAATCGTTATTCGCTGCCGGAATTGATCGGTCTCGCCGAAACCGCCTGGAAGACCATGGGTGAGTTTGGTTTTAACCAGGTTTGGACCAACGACAATCTGGAATACCGCAGCGTATTGGCGAGTTCGGCGGCGCTCGCGGCGCGCTTGCCGGTCAAGCTCGGCACCGCCGTGACCGTTCCCTATTTCCGCAATCCGATAGACCTCGCCATGGCGTTCGCGACTATTTCCGAGTTAACCAACGGCCAAGAGATTTCACTTGGCTTGGGTCCCGGCTCGCGCTCGATCTTGACCCATCAAGTGGAACGGACCAAGCCGCTCACGATCATGGCCGAATTGGCCGCGGTGCTGCGCAAACTCTTCGCCGGAGAATCGGTGGCGACGAGCGAGATGCCGGTGCTAGCCAACTATTTTCACCTGAACGCGAAGCGCTATGCGCTGCGCTTCAAAGCCCAGGCGCCGATCCGTCTGTATTACGGGCCGAGCTTGCTCAAACCGGCGGTCCTCGATCTAGTTGCGCGGCATTTCGACGGCGTGATTCTGCAAACTCTCTACGGCAGCGCCGACATGGAGTCGTCGCTGGCGCGCTTGCAGGCCGCGCGAGCGCATTCGCCGCTGGGCGAGCCCTTGCGCAAAGTCATGTTGCTCAATGCCTCGGTTTCGCGCGACGGCCACGCCGCTCGGCAACATGCCAAACGATTCGTTTCGCACATCGCCTCCGGTTGGCCGGACGACGTGCTGATCGCCAAGGGCATCGATCCGCGGGCGATCCAAGCGGTGCGCCAAGCTTACGCGGAGAACCGCGGCGTCGATTATGCCGCGTCGCTGACGCCTGACGAAGCGGTGGATTGTTTGATCATCGCCGGTACCCCGGCCGAGTGCCTGGAGCGGATCGCCGAGATGTTCGCGCTCGCGGCGCGCGACGGCTTCAGTCAAATTGCCCTAGGCGTTCCTCTCGGTCCCGATATCCCGGAAGTGATCGAGATCTGGGGCAAGGAGTTACTTCCAGCTCTGTGCTGACGGCCAAAAGCGCTATTCTATATTCTAGGTTTTCCTGTGAAGTACGACTCGGAGATTGCACCGCCGAGGCGCGGAGGGCGCGTCCTTCGACTAAGGCTCAGGATGCGCGGCTTTCTTCCGTTCATGGTGATTCCTCGACGGGCTCGGAACTGAAGGCCGTCGAGGAAGCCTGCCGTGAGGCTTCTCGAACGGTCGAACCATGCGAACTCCGTGCCTCTGTGGTGAATTCTTCTTAACGGGAAGCTCGGAAAAACCATTTTCTATAAGGAGGCGTGATGATTCACACGCGCATTTGCGATCTGCTCGGCATTCCCCATCCGATCGTGCTCGGCGGCATGGGTACGGCGACAACGGCGCCGCTGGTGGCGGCGGTCTCCAACGCCGGCGGCTTCGGCACGCTTGGCACTTCAGCGTTCAACGCCGCAACCTTGGAGGCCGAGATCGCCGCGATTCATGAACGCACCGACAAACCGTTCGGCGTCAATCATCTGTTGTTCCAAATTCGCGAAGACATGTATGCCGTCACCTTGCGCGCGCGGCCAGCGGTGGCGGCGTTCGCTTGGGCGCGCAAGGATCAAAACCTGCGCGACTATTTTCAGCGCGCCCACGACGCCGGTTGCAAGGTGATGCACATGGCCGGCGAAGTTGCCGAAGCGCTGCGCGCCGCCGAAGCGGGCGCTGATGTGCTCGTCGCGCAAGGCACGGAGGCCGGCGGCCACGTCGGTTGGATGGCATCGTTGCCGCTGGTGCCGATGATGGTCAAGGCGGTGGCGCCGCTACCGGTGCTCTGCGCTGGCGGAATCGCCGACGGCCGTGGTCTCGCGGCGGCTCTCGCTCTCGGCGCCGAGGGTGTGTTGCTCGGCACCCGCTTCATGGCCACGCCGGAGGCGCCGATTCACGGCAACTTCAAACAAGCGATCGTCAAGAGCGACGGTCACGATACGGTGCTGACCGAAATCCCCGATCTCGCCAGCCAACGGGTCTGGCCCGGCGCCATGTCACGCGCCCAGCGCAATGGATTTATCGAACGCTGGTCCGGCCGTGAGTGGGCGATCCGGCAGAACGCGGCGGAGATCGGCAAGCAGGTCGCGGCCGCGCGCGCCGCGGGTGACGTCGACAACGCATCGCTATTGTTCGGCCAAGACGCCGGCCTGATCGACTCGATCAAGAGCGTGAAGGAAGTGGTTCAGGATATCGTCGCCGAGGCGGAGGAAATTCTTCGAGTCCGATTGCCCGCGCTGCTGCGCTGAGAGCGATAGCGAAGTCTTAATGAAACGCCGGCAAAATTTCGCGGGCGAATAGTTGCAGCATTTCTGAGTGGCGTTCCAGAGTCGGATAAATGAATTTGATCTCAAAGTGCGACACGCCGGCGTCGCGGTAGGCTTTGACTTGGCGGCGGACTACTTTGAGTGAGCCATCAATTACCGGCACGTGGTCCCACGAGCGCGCTGCGCTTCGGCGCTGATCGGTTTGATCCGCAGGGCCGTTCTGAGTTAAGCTTTCTGCATGAATTGCGTTGTATAACGAATGCTGGGGAGAGGTTCATAATGAAAATCACATTAGAATTGCCGCCTGATATCGAGGCGCAGTTACGTCGGAGCGTGACTTGTCACGACGCCGAGGCGGCGCAGCGCCTGTTGGCAGAAACGTTTGCCCCGACCATCGAGCGTTTACTGCGGGAGCAACCCGAGTTGACAGATGATGAGTTCGAGGCGGTCGCTGACCAGCTGGCCGAAGAACTGGATAGGTGCTTGGGATCGAGTGCTTCTTCGCTATCGGATTATGCGGTCAGCCGTGAGGGCATCTATGAGGATCACCCATAGCCGTGATTTACCTCGTGGATACAAACGTCCTGCTGCGGTTTGCGGTCCGTACCCACCCGCTTCATCCAACTATCCGAGCTGCGGTACGTAAGCTACGTGCAGCTGGGCATAGATTACGTGCTACGCCGCAGAACTTTGTTGAGTTTTGGAATGTGGCGACGCGGCCGGTAGATAGGAACGGGCTCGGTTTGAAGCCTGGCGATACGGACCGCCTTCTACACTTTGTCGAACGGCTTTTTCCTCTGCTGCCGGATTCGCCCGCAGTCTACCCAGAATGGCGCCGCTTAGTGGTTTCGTTCGGTGTTGCAGGAGTCCAGGTTCACGATGCTCGTATCGTTGCCGCCATGATTGTCCATAACGTGTCCCATATTCTCACTTTCAACACCACTGACTTTGTTCGCTACACAGCCATTAACATCGTAGCTGAGAACCCGATGACCGTTTGAAGAGCGCCAGTGATGGGGGCTCCTGCGATGGCGAACCTATTACGATGGTGAATTTGCTTGCAACCGATCAGTGGCGTTGAGAGGTTTCCATGCTATGGAACCGATAGAGCGGATGGCGCTGGAGGCTGGCGCACCAGCTGTTGGAACGTTCGACGTGGCACTCGGCGCAGCATACCCGCCAGTTGATCGCTGTGCTCGAACGCTTCGGCATCGAGCCGGACCGCCGGCTCTGCGCGGAAGATATTGCCGGACTGCCTTTGCCCGAAGGGCTGTGGGAATGGGCTGAAATTAATTTCTTCCGTTGAGAACGTGCTTTTCCGTGTTTCTCGAAACTTGGCGCGCTTGGTGCTGGTTCGACTGAGTTTACCCGCCAGCGCTTGTTTGCCGTTACCAAACCGTTCCCATGAATCTTTCGCGCAATTCGATCTTGCTGCTGTGCACCGCGGCCGCGACGATTACCTCCATCAGCATGAACACGTTCAGCCTGTTCCTGCCGCCGATCGAGCATGAGTTTGCTGTATCGCGGTCGTTGGTGACCTTGCCTTACATGGTGGCGATGTTGGGCTGGGGCGCGGGCGCGATCCTCTTCGGCAAGCTGGCCGACGATCTGGGGCCGCGGCCGGTGATCATCGGCGGCATCCTGTTGATGGCCAGCGGCTACATCGGTATGGGCTGGTCGGGAAATCTTTGGCAGTTGTCGCTGACCTACGGTTTGATGGTCGGCTTGGCAATGGGCGCGTGCAGCCAGACGATCCTGTCGCTGATCGTGTCGAAACATTTTGCCGCGAAAAATCGCGGCCTGGCGGTCAGCGTGGTTCTAGTCGCGTCGCCCTTTAGCCCGCTCTTGTTCGCGCCGGTAATTTACTTTTTGATTCGCGCCTACGATTGGCGCATGGCGGCGTTCGCCGCCGGCGCGGTATTGTTCTTCGTCGCGTTGCCGCTGGCGTGGTTTGGCGCGCGCGATCCCGCCGGCTGGCATGCAAGCCAACGCACGCGCGTGGCGTGGAGCGCGTGCCTGCCGTATCTGCGCAACCGCTCGATGCTGGTGCTTTTCGCCGTGCGGTTTTCCTGCGGCGTGGCGTTTTTTCAGATCGCTCATTTGGTCGCGCTGACCATGAGTAAAGGATTCGATGCGGCCACCGGAGCGAAGGCGGTCAGTGTTTTTGGCGGCGCCGCGGTGATCTCGGCGTTGCTCTTCGGCTGGCTCTCGGACCGCTACGGGCGCGCGCGCATGCTCGGCGCCAGCTATCTCACCCGCGGCGCCGGTACGCTTCTCCTGTCGCTCGATATCGGCAACGAATTCGCTTACTACATTGTGGTCGCACTCGCCGTCGGCCCGACTTTCGGCACCGTCGCGGTGGGCAATGTGTTGTTCTACGAGCTGGTCGGACCGCGAATGGCCGGCGTCGTTCTCGGCATGAGCTTCATCGTCCATCAGATCGGCGCTGCCGGCGGCCCAATGATTGCGAGCCTGGTTTTCGATCGCTCCGGCAGCTACGACGGGTTTATGCTGGTGATGAGTTTGATCTTGCTCGCCTCGGGCTTGTTGCTGATTCGCGAAGACAAGATCGGCGCGATCACCATCGGTGTCGCGCCAGTTCTGAATCCAACGACGAGTTGCTGTCAGTTCCTCCGGAAAAGCGCAAAGAGTAAGTCATTCTGAGCGTTAGCGAAGAATCCGCTTTTGTGCTTGTGCTGCGGAAAAAACAGATCCTTCGCTGGTGCTCAGGATGCCCCCCCTTCCGTTTGTTCATTACAGTAGTGCGACGAATTGGTCGACGGTGATGCCCGCGCCTCGTATCAGCGCGCGCAAAGTACCCCGGTCGAGTTCTCGATGATCGGGAATCGACAGATGGCGCCCGTCGGCGCGATAGTAAATCATGTGACTGCCCGTTTGGTGATGGAAGGTGAAGCCGAGTTTCTGAAAAATGCTGGCGGCTTCCCGGCCTGAAATGACGGGAAGAGGCGGCATTATGCGGCGACTTCAATGAGGCGAACTTCTGGTGGCGGGATCGGATCGGGCATGTTTCGACGAACTTCCAGGATGCCCTCGATCGCCTCCTTGAGGTTTGCCAACGCTTCATCTGCGCTGCGACCCTGCGAGACGCAACCAGGGAGAGCGGGGCATTCGGCGACTACGTAGCCATCCTCGCCGGGGGATAATGTTACAGCAAAGGTTTGTTTCATCGCGTCTCCTTTCCTTTTGTGAAAGGATACGCCAACGCGCTTACCATGGCAAATTCTAGCTCATCAATTTTAGCTCATCAAGCGCCCGCCGGACACATTGAGCGATTCTCCCGTGGTGTGCGATGAATCGCTCGACGCCAAGAACAGCGCGGCGTTGGCGACTTCCTCGTGCTTGGCGTACTTGCGCAGCGGCGTGAGCGCGAGGATTTGGTTTTCCAGCTCATTGAATGTCATGCCCAAGTTTTTCGCTCGCTCGGCGTACATCTGGCGCAGATCCGGTTCGTCCATGCCGCCGGGGCAGATAACGTTGGCTCGGATGCCATGAGGGCCATATTCTTTCGCGATGGTTTGAGTGAGGCCGACGACGCCCCACTTGGCGGCGCAAAGCGATCCGCGCATCGCCATGCCTTCTCTGCCGGCGGTGCCGGAGATGCTGACGATGCTGCCGCTTTTCTGCTTGACCATTTGCTTGAGCACGGCGCGGCAGCAGAGGAACACTAATTTCAGGTTGTAGAGAATAACCTCGTCGAATTCTTCTTCGCTGATCTCGGTCACCGCCACCAACGGGCCGCGAAAGCCGGCGCTATTGACGAGCACGTCGATTTTGCCGAAACGGCGCACGGTCTCGTCGACCAGCGCGTTGACTTGGCCGGCATCGCTGCAGTCGGCGGTGATGGCGACGGCTTGGCCGCCTTTTTGATTGATCGCTTGGACGACTCCGTCAAGCTCGGTCTTCATCTTTTCCAAGTCGACCAGCACGATGCTGGCGCCTTCGGCCGAAAAAGCGTGCGCGATGGTTGCGCCGATGCCACGCGCGCCGCCGACGATCATTGCGACTTGGTCTTTTAGCTTCATGTGATCCTCCGCTTGTTCAATTCAGATGGAAATTAGGTCAGTGAGATTGTTATCCGATGATTCGGCGGTATTGCAATATCTTGAGGCAGAATTTCTCTCATTTTGCCATTGACTTGATGCCGGCGATTCGGATATTTCTTTTCCCATGGCAAAAATAGCAGATCTTTGGGAACACCATGATTGGTCGTCGGCAGAATATGCCAAGCATTGGGCTGAAGGACAGGATCCAAAAGAGCCCGACCGCGAGGAACCGTTCCGTTTGATGACGGAGGTTATCCCTTATCCGAAGGATGCGCCGATCGCGCTTTTGGATCTGGGCTCGGGACCGGGCGCGCTCTGTCAATTTCTCCTCGGCCACTTTGCCAATGCCAAGGCCGTGTGTCACGACGGCTCGGACGAAATGATCAAGCTCGGCCAAAGCCGAATGGCGGGGCTCAAAGATCGGGTCCGTCATGTGCAAGCGGACTTTAGCCACCGGGGATGGAGCGAAAAAATCGGCGGGTCGTTCGAAGCCGTGGTGTCGTCGATCGCGATCCACAACGTGCGCGCCTTTGAAACGATCCAGTCGATTTACGGCGAGGCTCTTTCACTGCTCAAGCCGGGCGGCTGTTTCTTGAACTTTGACCGCATGAAGCCGTCGCTTGACGAGCAATTAAAATGGCTCGGAGAGTTGGGCTTTGAAAATGTCCAATGCTTCTGGGACAGCCCCAAGCGCGCGTTGATCGGCGGATTCAAAAAGAAGAACTAGCTGTTCGGTGCGCAAAGCGCACCCTACGACTCTAAGCTATTTTACCTGATAATATTTCTCCATCAGATTCTTCACCCCCGCCTTCGCGCAGGCCTCTTCAAACATCTGTCGCACGACCGGATCTTCGTCTTCGTACTCAATTTGCTTGCCGCCGAGTTTGACGTCGACGTCGGCTTTGCCGCGGCCCTCGCCCCACATCTCGTGATATTTTTGGCTGCCCCAACGTAGCGCCAAGTAACGCACGGGCTCGGCGCCGGAATTAAAATGTTGATGAAACCAGCCGCCGGGCGGGACGACCAGGCTGCCTGGTTTCCAATCGAAGCGTTTGATCTCTTTGCCGCGCGGCCACAGCAGCGAGTAACCGGTGCCGGCGAGGATGATGACGTGGGCACCGGGGCCGTGAAAGTGGGCTTTCTTGTAGCTGCCGACGGCGAACTGGGAGATGTGGCCACATAGAGTGTTCTCGGAGATTTCCAAACGCACTTGCGAACCGCCGCCGCCGCGTTCTTTCCATTCGAGCAATTTTAAATTCTTCACATCGGCGACGAAGTTGGTCTGCCAGGTTCTGCCCGAATACCAAGTCCCCGGATTGCCGAAGTAGTCTTCCTGCGAATTGAAGCGATCGCGGAAGACGTAGGGGCAGTTGAAAATGAAATCGCTGTTGTGAATCAAGTTGATCATGCACGGCGCGCTGGTGACGGCGAGAAAGCGCGCAGGCTCGTTGCCGTTGCCATTGAATAGCTGATGCCACGAATTGAGCGGCGGCGAGAACAGCGAGCCTTCCTGCCACTCGAAAGTCCGCTTGGGCCCGCCGTCCTGCCACATCGTCGTCGCCCCCCGGCCGCTCACGATATAGACCAGCTCCTCGAACATGTGCTTCTGCGGCTTGAGCGCCTTGCCCGGCGGAATCTCGCAGATATAGGCGTCGTTGGTTTCGCCCGTGCCTTCCAAGCATACGCGCACGGCCTTGCCGCCGACGCGGTCCCAGGGCGAAAGCCGCACCGCGGCGATGTCCTCGAGAAAAAATCCTTCGATCAGCGGCACCCCCTCCGCCTCGATCCATTTTCGGTAGGAACTTTTCTTCTCCGCAATCTGCTGCGTTGAAATCTTTGGTTCCGGCATCTTCTTTCCGATCTCCTTTCAGATTGATTCCGTTAATCCCTTGGCTTCCATCCTTGCGCGGCCAATTGACCGCGGACTTTCTGCGCGATCGAATAATCGAACACCCTCCTCGGAGGAGGAACTTCCTTCAGGTCCAAACGCTTGGCGGCGTGCTCAAGCGTTTTCTTCTGCAGCTCTTCGCTCACGGTTCCGTCCACCGTCATGGCGGCCCGCGACGCGTCGTATGTTTTGGTCGCGAGATCTTCCTTTATACCCTGAAGTCTGGCCAGGATGGAAACCGTGCCCGCGCGGTTCTCCCGCGAGTAAAAAAATCCCTTCAGCGTTGCGCGGACGAACTTTTCCACCAGCGCCGGATTGGCCTGCGTCATACCTTCCTTGACGACGATCGCCGACTGCAGCTCCACCAGATCTTCCTTGACAAAAGACAGCAGCTCGCGGAAGCCCGCCTCCTCGGCCATGAAATTTCCGGGTGGCGATAGCACCGCGGCTTCGACCGATCCCGCCTTCAACGACGCGAATCGGGCGGTTCCCGCGCCCAGCGCCATGATCGTGACCTCGCGGCCGGCGTTG
>CAYZJE010000174.1:0-6718 GCA_964478485.1 uncultured Syntrophobacter sp.
AAGGGCAAAATTTTCAAAGTCGCTCTGGTTGCTTGCATGCGCAAGCTGCTCACGATTCTTAATTCGATGATCAAACATAAAACTTCTTGGTCTGAAACTTTTTCTCTTCAGACCACTTGACTTTTAAGACAGTTGCTACAATTCGGAAATCATTGTTTGCGAACTTTGCATTGCAATATCTCAAAATTTGCGCGGCGCGCGCAAATTTTCCGGCATCGAAAACAACTCGGACTCGGATATTCCTCTCGCCAAGGCGCAAAGACGCCAAGTTCGCAAAAGACTTTATATCTTAAAACCTTTGCGCCTTTGCGAGAGATATTTCGAGATTTGGTTGCGGCTTCGCCGCGCTAGGCCCTTTGTGGTTAATTATCCGAAGCCGAATTTTTTCTTACTTTGTGACCCTTGTACTACTATAGCTCGATATTTGCGCAGCCTGCGCAAACTTCTGCGCCGCCGATCCGAAGGGCGACCAGCCGGTCGCCCCTACGCCCCTTTTGTGACCTTTGCGTTCTTTGCGGCCAATCTTCTTCGGTTGCGGCTGTACCGCGCCAGGCTGGATGCGGTTGCCAAAGCGGCGGCGGCGTGCGACTAGAGTACGGAGCGCCATGGAATCTATCCTTGAATTTTCGGCGATTCATCAGCTGATTTCCAATCGGCTGGACGAATCAGCCATTGGCGATAAATCGATCGCCGGCATTATCGGCGACGGCCCATCGCACTATTCAAAGAGCCCGGCGTTGTGGAATGCGGCGTTTAGCCAGCTCGGCATGAACGCGATTTACTTGCCGTTCGATGTCGATGACGCCCACGTCGGCGCGCTGTTGCGCGCGCTTAGGATTTCTCGATGTTTCATGGGCGTCAACGTCACCGTGCCGCACAAAGTGCGCGTGATCGATTTTCTCGACGAGCTGGACGCCGACGCGGCGCGCATCGGCGCGGTCAACACCGTCGTCAAGAATCCCGACGGCAAGCTGATCGGCTACAATACCGACGGCGCAGGATTTATCGACAGCCTGCTCCTGCCGCCGCCGGGTCAGCGCGAGGCCTTCGTGCAGTCCTTGGACGGCATGGACGTTCTACTGCTCGGCGCCGGCGGCTCAGCGCGCGCCGTGGCATTTCACGTGAGCGATCAGATCGGCAAAGGAAAACTCATCATCGCCAATCGCACCTTGGAGCATGCTAAGTCGCTCGCTGGAGAAATTCAGCAAGCTGGCCGCCAGGCGAGCGCAATCGATGAAACCGAAGTTCCGAGCTTTTCTATGAAGATCGGCTTAATCATCAACAGCACCACCAAAGGCCAAGGCGGCGTGCGCAAATTGACCGATGGTATGGCAACAATGCTCACACCCTACTCCGCCCTTGCGCCGGCCAATCCGCCGGCTCTCCCCAACACCAATGACCGCGAATTCGAAAAGCGCTGGCGCGCCAATGCAAGCGCGGATATCGAAGCGAACAACCGACGTTCCGAAGCGATAGCGAAAACCATTCCACAGCAGACGCGGTTCTACGACCTGATCTACCACCCGGAAGAGACCGTCTTTCTTCGTCATGCTCGAATGAGTGGCCATGCAACGATGAACGGTAAGAGCATGATTGTGCGCCAAGCGGTGCTCGCCTTTTGCAAACGCATCTGCCTCCGCCAGCTAATCGATCTCGGCAAGGACGATGGCGAGACTTTCCAAGCAGTTACCGAGATCATGTTCCACGCTTGGTAACATTCGTCGCCCGGCGCCGTCACTTCAAGTGCGGCATCCGGCGTCAATCGCGCACTCTCGACGCGGCGATCTCCCGGCAAGTGACGAATTCCAACAGCGCAGCCTTGCCGTCGTCGGTGACCTTTCTGGCGCGTTGTAGCGCCGGCACGATCTGGCTCGGCTCTTCCACCCTTTCAGACCAGCCGCCCAGCGATTTCGCCAGGTCGGCGTAGTTGCCGAGGATGTTCATGGTGCCGTAGCGCTCGTGCGACGCCGCCATCGCATGGGTCTCAGCGGCCATGAAATTATTGTTCAACACGATGGTCAAAATCGGAATGTTGTTGCGCACCGCGGTTTCGAAATCGAGCCCGGTCATGCCGAAAGCGGCGTCGCCCATGAAGTTGACGCAAAATTTCTCTGGCGCGGCGAGCTTGGCGCCGATGATCAAACCGAGCCCGCCGCCCAACGCATGGGACTTGCCCCAACCCAGATAACTGCGCGGCACCGGCGCTTGGTAAAACGGCACCAATTGATTGCGCGGGCTGCCCGAGTCATGGGTGACGATGACATCCTTGCGGTCGAACAGATTCATGAACTCCCACATGACACGGTATGGCGTCAGCGGTGTTTCATTAGAGGTAAGCTTCGGAAGCCACTCCTTCATCCACTCTTCCTTACCCTTCTTGATTTCCGCGGCGACCGTGCCTTCGGCGTCGCGTTTCTTGCCGCCCAGCAAATCCTTCGCCGCCAGGGCGAACTGGCGCAAAACCAATTTAGCGTCGCCGAGAATCGGATAATCCGACGCGTACTGTTTGTTGATATCGCGCTCGTCATTGGTCGCGTGAATGATCACCTTACCCGCCGGAATTGCCGCCGCAGTAATGTTGTGCTTGGTCAGACTCGTGCCGATGGCCAATATGACGTCGGCTTTCTGCAGGAAAGTATGCACCGGTTTGGGCATGACGCCCGCGCCCGTGCCAAGCGACAGCGGATGGTGTTCGGGAAACGCGCTCTTGCCTTCCAGCGGCGTCGACACGGGAAGCTGCGCCAACTCGGCAAGCTCGATCAACTCATCGGTCGCTTCGGCGTACAACACGCCCTGTCCGGCGACGATCATGGGATTTTTCGCTTGCAACAAGACTTTCGCCGCCGCCGCGACATCGGCCACGTTGGCGCCGCTGGTGGTGCGCTTCACCGGCGTGTAGTTCACCGTGCCGGAAAAATCCTCCACCGCGACGTCGCCGGGAATCTCGACCATCACCGGGCCGGGACGGCCCATCTTCAAATAGCTGAACGCCCGCCGCATGACATCGGCCACCTGATCGGCCGCGGTAAGCTCTTCGACCCACTTGGTGATCGGCGCATAGGACTGTACCGAGCGGAAAAAATGAAAGACCTGGGAGGAATTGCGCGGATGGCCCACTGGCAGACAGAGCATCGGCACGGAGTCGGAATACGCCGTGGCGACGCCGGAAAACGCGTTCTCCGCCCCCGGACCGGCTTGCATGGTAAACACGCCGATGCGCCGGCCGTTGGTGACGCGGGTAAAGCCGTCGGCGATGCCGACACCGACGCGCTCCTGCCGGCAAACGATCGGCCGGATCCCCGCCGTCGCCGCCGCTTCGATGAGCGGATTGGTCGGATAGCAGCTCAAAAACTCAACCCCTTCGCGCTTGAGAATTTCACAAATCGCATCGACGACTTTCATATGGCCTCCAAGAGTAATGGTTCGCGGAAGCTTAAACTACACCCGCGCCATGCCGACCCAAAGTCTCTTAGCACCAAACCCCGGATCGCGCTACGAGAAAATCATGCAACAGGGAATATCTCCCGCAAAGGCGCAAAGGCGCAAAGGTGACGGGCCGAGGCCCGTCATCCCGATCACGTGTGAGGGATCTAAGAAAGATTTCTACCGGAGCTTGTCCTGACCCAATCGACCATGCTCAGGGTCATGCTGAGGGAAATCGAAGCATGAGCTTTGTCGAAGGGGTCGAAATGACAGCGAGTCTTCCCTTTTCCGAACTTAGCGCCTTTGCGCCTTTGCGGGAGAACTATCCGAGTCCGACCTGTCAGTGCTTATGCCCGCCCGCTTTGAGCGACGTCAAATAGGCGGTGAGATCGGCAATCTGGCGCACCGTAAAAGTTTCGTTGTAATCCGGCATTTTGGACTTTCCGTCCGCGCCTGCGTAGCCTTTCTCCTTGGCGTCGTGATCGATCACCGCGTTGGGATTGATGATCGACTCGGCAAAATATTCCGGCGGATGCAAGCCGGCCATCTGCGCCAACTCAGGTCCGACATCGCCCTTCGCTTTGGCCAGCGCGGGAAATGTTTCGCCTGTGACTTCATGGCACTTATGACATTCCGCCTCGACGAATAGTTTCCGTCCTTCGGCGGCATTGCCCGCCGGCCAAGTAAACTTCCAATCCTTTGGCGTGCCGTGACTATGTGCTTCATCCTGCGTTGGCTTGGCAGTCCCTTCCCCCTGTTTACAGGCGGAAAGAATTAAGGTTAGAAAAATCAAGATCAGCGTACTTTGCCACATCGTTTCGCCCTTCCTTCGCTGCGGTTTTTCTTCTCACGATATTGTCGGATCATTCTAGACAATTCATCCCGCGTTAATCACAATCTTACATTACAAGCTGCGCGGCGCATGCCGAGACTGGGTCAGAGTTCCAACCTATTCAGTCTCAGCGCGTTACTGATCACGGAGACGGAGCTGAAGGTCATGGCGACGCTGGCGATGACCGGGCTTAGCAGTATGCCAAAAATTGGATAGAGCACTCCTGCTGCAATCGGAATTCCCAATACGTTATAGATGAACGCAAAGAAAAGATTCTGCCGTATGTTCCGCATGGTTCCCCGGCTAAGTCGTCGCGCCTTGGCGATGCCGCGCAGGTCACCTTTGACCAGTGTCACTCCGGCGCTTTCCATCGCCACGTCGGTGCCGGTGCCCATGGCGATGCCTACGTGCGCCAGCGCCAGCGCCGGCGCGTCGTTAACGCCATCCCCCGCCATCGCCACCATCCGACCCTCCGCCTGCAACCGCTTCACCACTTCGCCTTTTTGCTCGGGCAATACATCGGCTTGAATTTCATCGATACTTAGCTTTTTCGCGACTGCCTCGGCTGTCGTTCGATTGTCCCCGGTGAGCATGACGATTCTTATTCCGTCCTGATGCAGCATCTGGATCGCTTCTGCGGTGGATTGCTTGACGGGGTCTGCGACACCCACCAGGCCGGCGACAGCTCCATCCACGACCACATACATGACCGTCTGTCCGTCTTTTCTCAGCTCTTCCGACTGATTCAAGAAATCGCCCGGTTCAACTTTCAATTCCTCCAATAGTTTGCGGTTTCCCAGTGCAACCCGCTTTCCATCAACCAAACCCAAGACGCCCTTACCCGTGATCGAGCGAAAGTCGCTAGCGTCGGCGAGCTTAATTCTTCGCTTTTCAGCGCCGCCGACGATAGCCGCCGCCAGCGGATGTTCGCTGCCCCGTTCCAAACTTGCGGCGAGGCGAAGAATTTCATCATCACTTTGGCCCGGCGCCGGATGCAATGCAGCCAAGCGCGGTTTACCTTCGGTGAGGGTTCCGGTCTTATCGACCACCAACGTGTCGATTTTTTCCAAAACTTCCAAAGCTTCGGCATTCTTGATTAGCACACCGGCCATCGCGCCTCTCCCTGTGCCGACCATGATCGACATCGGCGTTGCCAAGCCCAGCGCGCAGGGACAGGCGATGATCAACACCGCTACGGCGTTGAGCAGTCCGTAAGCCATTGCCGGCGCCGGTCCGAACAAGGCCCAGACAATGAACGTTACAAGCGCAACCAGAACCACCGCAGGAACAAAATAGCCGGCGACAATATCGGCTAATTTCTGAATCGGCGCGCGGCTGCGCTGGGCTTCGGCGACCATGCGTACGATCTGTGCTAGCAGCGTGTCGCTGCCGACGCGCTCTGCCCTCATGACAATGCTTCCTGTGCCGTTGACCGTTCCGCCTGTAGCGCGACTGTCCTTTACCTTTTCTACCGGAATGGGCTCGCCCGTTATCATCGACTCGTCGACCGAGGTTGCGCCGTCGAGCACCGCACCGTCGACAGGAATTTTTTCTCCCGGACGGACCCGAATGCGGTCACCCGGCTTGACGCGCTCCAGCGGAGTATCCTCTTCGCTGCCGTCGTCGCGCAACAGCCGCGCCGTTTTGGGCGCAAGTCCCAGGAGCGCTTTGATGGCGCTGCTGGTTCTGCTGCGCGCGCGCAGCTCGAGCACCTGGCCGAGCAGTACCAACGTAGTGATCACCGCCGCGGCATCGAAGTATACGGCGACTGCACCGCCGTGGCCGCGGAACGATGGTGGAAAAAGCCCCGGTACAACGGTGGCAAAAATACTGAAAGCGTAAGCCGTGCCGACGCCAATAGCGATCAGAGTGAACATATTCAGGCTACGGTTGACGATGGATGCCCAACCGCGCTGGAAGAAGGGTAGGCCACCCCACAGCACCACAGGCGTCGCCAGAACCAACTGCAACCAATTAAGCAGCTGCGGAGAGAAACTGCGCTGGACCGGTTGTCCGGGGATCAAATCGGCCATGGCGAGAAACAAAATCGGCGCGCTCAAGACAACGCCAACCCAAAATCGCCGCGTCAGGTCGATTAGCTCGGGATTGGCTTCTTCCTCTAAAGTTACGGTTTTCGGCTCCAGCGCCATCCCACAGATGGGACACGATCCCGGCTCTGACCGCACAATTTCGGGATGCATGGGACAGACGTACTCGGTCTTGGTCGACGGTGCGGCAGCGGACGAAGGTTCCAGAGCCATGCCGCATTTGGGGCATGCGCCGGGTTTGGACTCGCGCACCTCGGGATCCATCGGACAGACGTAAATGCCGTGCTCAGTTTCATCAGACGTAGGTTTCTGCGGCGCCTCCTGTGCGTGTGAATGTCCATGGCCATGCGCAGCGTGTCCCGCTGCAGGTGACTTCAGGATCTTCTCGGGGTCTGCCTTAAATTTCGCCAGGCAG
>CAYZJE010000175.1:0-8273 GCA_964478485.1 uncultured Syntrophobacter sp.
CTCGACGCCAACGTAGAAAAGTTTCGGCTTGGTGCCCTTTTCGGCTTTGCGCACGCTGACTTTTTCCATCGCCACGCGCTTACTGATGGCGCTGTTGCGGTCATCGAGATCGCCGGAGAGAATCGCTTGGGTCGGACAGACCACTTCGCAGGCGGGCTTATAACCCATCTCGACGCGCGACGCGTCGAAGTTGCATTTCGCCGCGGTGTTGCGTTCAGGGTCAATGTAAAGCGCATCGTAGGGGCACGCCTGCATGCAGGACTGGCAGCCAATGCAGCGCTCGTTGTCGAAGTCGACGATACCGTCGGGGCGACGAAAAAGCGAAACCGTCGGGCAGATCTCGATGCATGGCGCGTCGTCGCAGTGATTGCAGCGCAGCACGGCGAAATGGCGCCGGGTGTCGGGATACTGCCCTTTCTCGACATACTTCACCCAAGTGCGATTCACGCCGACCGCGATGTTGTGCTCTTCTTTACAGGCGACCGTGCAGGCGTGGCAGCCGATGCAGCGGTTCTGATCAATGAGAAATCCGTAGCGCATTATAAACCTTTCCGATCAACAAACTTAGCTATCGTGATAGCAATTGAAAGTTTCGACTTTGATAGCAGGAATATTCAGGCGCGGTCAATTGAATGGACAAGAAATTTCGGACCGTTAGCCGCAAAGAACGCAAAGCAGGCAAACTTGAGAGAAAAAAATTTTAACCACAAAGAGCATGGAGATCGCAAAGAATCGGACGGCAACGACGTGGTTTCCCCCTATAATCCAATTCCTTTTTTGCGTTCTTTGCGGCTAAACTTCCGATTCCGAAACTTCCCTATTCTATCCACGCGTCGGAAATGCCGGCGGGATGATTTGTTCGACGCTCCGGCCGCTCCAGTCACGCGCCGACCAACCGTCCCACGCGCGCTTCGAGCCGGCTTCTGCCTGCGTGAACAGCTCATCGTCGTTTATCCGCGTTGAACGGCCGCCTTCGACAATGACTTCGCCGTCGACGATCACGGTCTCGACGTCGGCGCCGCTGCCGTATTCGACCAGCGCGTTGATCGGATCGCGCACCGGGCCGTAGCGAGTGGTGCGCAGATTAATAATCACGATATCGGCCTTCGCGCCAACCGCGAGCCGGCCCAGATCGGAACGGCCCAGCGCAGTGGCGCCGCCGATCGTTGCGGCATTGAACACCGCCGCAGCGCGGGCGCCGGACGCGTTTCTGTCGACCATCCGTGAGATCAGCGACGCGTAGCGCATCTCCGACACGATATCGAGCGGATAAGTATCCGTGCCGAGCCCGATTCTCACTCCGGCCTCCAAGTACCGATCGAAGGATTCCATGGCGAAGGCCATCTTGGCGCATTTGTGCGGGCAATGTCCGACCGTCGCGCCGGTCTCGGCGAGAATTTTTAGCTCGTCGCCAAGCGGATAATCGACCCGTGAATGGCCGCCGGTGATCGCCATGTGACCGAGTGTCGTGCGCGGTCCGAGGATACCGACATTGGCGAGGTACTCAGCAACCGGCTTGCGATACCTATTGAGAATTTCCAAAAATTCGCGGAAGTTGCCGCCGGCGTGAATATGGATCGGCACGTCCAACTCTTTCGCCGCAGCGACCGATTCTCTGAGCAGCGACGGCTCGCAAGTTTCCGCCTGCGCCGGATTCAAGATGCCTTGAAGGCGACCATTATGCGCGCCGTGAAACTTTTTGATAAAATCGACACCGGCTTTGAGGCCAGGACGGCCTTTGTCTGCACGTTCCTCATAGTAATGGCGCCCTTCGGCGTCGGTAAAAATATCGTGACTACGAAACGGCGGGCTGAAGAAAACTCTTCCGCCGGTTTGACCGACAATGGCAACGTAGTCATCCAAGGCGCCCGGCCCGCCGCCCGGATCGAGCACGGTGGTCGCGCCGTTTCTGAGCGCGCTGTAAAGCGCGTACTTTCGCCCCAGCGCCACCGCCGGTGGCGCCGGTGGCTCGACTTTCTCCTTGAGCGGCGCACCAAAGACGAACCAGTTGGCGGCAAGATAATCCTTCTTGGTCACGTCGGTCAGGAGATAATCGCCGACATTCAATTGTGAGTGCACGTGCAGATTGATAAAGCCGGGACAAACGATTTTTCCCGAAGCATCGATCACGCGGTCAGCGGGTTGAGATTTATCTGTGCCGACCGTCTTAATCGTATCCCCGTCAATGAGAACCGAACCATTGGGAACAATTTCATGGCTGGTACCAGACCAACCCACTACGACCCCGCCATCGATGCGAATGCTCATGATGATTGTCCTTCTTTGAATTCTTACATCCTCTCCCTCTGGGAGAGGACTGAGGTGAGGGCTACGCCCCCAGCGTCGGCGTGTCGTCCTCGCGGCCGTGTAGCGCGTACCAGTATATGTTGTTCATGTAGCGCCAGCGCCGGATCGTTGCCTCTTCCACTTGCTTGATCGCCGCCGCTTGCAGCTCCGGCGTGCAGCAATATTTTTCGACGATGGCGAAACCCTTGGCGCCGTGGATTTCGTCGGCGTAAATATGTTCCTCGAAGAAGCGGATTTCCCGCGCGTGTTCTTTATACCCATAATGCTTGTGCAGCGCTGGCACGATCTTTTTACAGATGTCCAAGAACTGCGACTCCAAGCCGATGAACATACCGGCGGCAGCGACCGGCCAAGGTTTTTGGTAAACCATCATCCAGCCCCAGTTTTGTAGCTGCTCGGTGCCCCCGAGCACTATAGCCGTCTCGACGCTGTCGCGGCCCACCCCGCTGGCGGCGACGTAATCCTTCAACATATCGAGGTGGCGGTCGTTGGGGTTTTCCTCGTCGCCAAGGTTCTCGTACAGATAATTCTTGACCTCACGCTCGGAAATTTGCGACGCCTCGTAGGCCAGCCAATTCAAGAACTCGCTGACGAAATGATAGTGCTGGATGCAGTAAAATGCCGTCTGTTCCTTGGTCAGCTTGCCCTCGGCCCATAATTCAAAGAACGGATGGTTCTTACTATGCTTGCGGTCCCGCGTTGCGACTAATTGATCGTGAAAACTATTCGCCATGATGAACCCCTTATCGATGTTCCCAAAATCTGCCGCCGTAACCACTCTCTTCTAATTCATCTAAATAGCGTTGGTCAATCAGGTCGGTGGCACGATGGGAGCGAAACCAACCATGAAAGCATCAGACAAAAAATTTGGTGATAAGCCTGCTTACTAGGCGGGGAAATCACGGCTTCTCATTGTTTCCATTAAGCTTGATGTTGAGTGCCATATTTTATCATGAACCGATCGACGCGGTCGATGAGCTGGTCGAATCGTTCGATCAAACCAGCGAACTTCCGATCGATATCCGACTTAAACGCATGTTGAGCCAGCACAAGCTCGTCGATGTGTTGCTCGATCCGGTCAAAGCGCTTGTCGCTACCGCGTCCGTGCTGATCAAAACCGTTCGGATGCTGATCGATCCCGTCAAGCGATTCATCGACTCGTTCAAATCGTCGATCGATTTTTTCGAAGCGCCCGTCGATGCGATCAAAGTGTTGGTCGACACGCTTAAAACCGTTCCGAAGCAACCGCTCGATGGTGTCGAAGCGATCAGACATTTTGGTTGATTTCTTATTAGCGCTTTTGTTAGCCATCACGATCAGACGCGTTAAGCTGAGGTTCGCGTCAAATCAAGACCACGATAAGATTCAACGCGAACCTCTCACGAAAGCACTAACAATGCTACTTTTACCCCTCGCTTCGTTCGATGATCTGTTCGACCGGTTTGAGCCGAACATCGATCAATGCCGATTGGCCCGCGGCGATGGCGCGCAGGCCGCGCTCGATCGCTTTGCGCACTTCGCCGGGCTCCTCGACTTTTTCGCCGTAGCCGTCGAAAGCTTTGATGAGCTGGGAATACTCCGGGCAAGGCGCGATATGCAGGCCGGAAAAGTTATTGGACTTCACTGCCCAACCTCCCGGATAATATTTGGGCACACCGGATTTCTGCGACAGATAACCTTGATTATTAAAGATCACGGTCAAAAACGGCAGATTATGTTCCTGCGCCGCGCCGAAGGCCGCTGGCGAGGGATCATAATTGAACGAGCCGTCGCCGATCAAACAAATCACCGGCCGCTTGGGATTCGCCGCCTTCACGCCCAGCGCCGTGGCTAAACCGGTCCCGAGGCCGCCGATGCAACCGTTGAAAAACGATCCCGGCGTCAGATTGTCAAAATAGCGATGCACCGCCAAACGGTGCGTGATGGTTTCTTCGACCACCATCGCGTCTTTCGGCAACACCTGGCTGATTTCGTGGGCGACCCAACGGGTATCCATCGGCTTCTGGTTGGCCAGCGCCATCGCCTCTTCGCGCCATTTCCTGCGCCGCGCGTCGTTTTTGGCTTTGAGTTCTTCGGCACGACGCGCACGAGCGGCGTCGCCTTTCGAGACTTTCTTCTTTAGCGCCGCCAGCAATTGCTCCAACGACGATTCGATCTCGCCGGTGAGACAGAGGTCGCACTGATAACCGTAATAGGGAATCTCGGCACGCAGCGGATTCTCATCGAGCATGATGACCTTGGCGCCTGGCGTAGGCGTAATCGAAGCTGGATGCCACGGCGCGATCACGGCGAGCAAGAAAATCACGTCGGCGCCCTGCACGCCTTCCTTGGCGTCATAGCCGCTGTGCAACGGATGGGTGCGCGGAATATTAATCACGCCGGTGCTCCGCGTTTCCACCACGGGGCAACCAAGCAGCTCAGCGATCTCCACCAGCGTCTCGACGCTCTTCATTGTCTTGCCGGCATCTTCGGTGACGATCACAGGATGCTGCGCGCCGGAGAGCAGATTGGCGAGGTCTTCGATGCCCTTTGGATCGGCGGTCGCCAATGGCGAGCTGCCGAGGTCGGATGGCACGTCCTTCGTCATATTTTCGAAAAGATATTCCATCGGCACCGAAACGAACACCGGCCCGCGCGGTCCGGCCATCGCTAGACGGCAAGCGCGTTGAACCGTTGACGGTAAAATCGACTTGGTGTTAACGCCAAAACTCCACTTGACCGTGTGATCGACGAGTTTCGCCGGCCCACCCATATCACCCAAATGTCCTTGCCACTGGCCACCGACGTCCGGCCCCTCATCTTCGCCGAAACCGATGGACTCGCCGGCGAAAACCACCATCGGCACTTGCTCGTGCAGCGCCGCCCGCATCGCCATGGTCGCATGCAATGCGCCGACCGTGGTGTGAATCACGACGGCGGGCAGCTTGCCAGTCGACTTGGCGTAACCGCTCGCCATGCCGACGGCGATCTCCTCATGGCGCGTGCTATAATACTGAGGCATGCCCTCGACACCCGGCTCTGCCAACGCTTCCCATAAGGGCGACCACTCCGAGCCCGGCGAAGCAAAGATTTTCTCCACGCCCATCTTGCCGAGCACGCGGAGCATGGTCTGCGCGCCGGTTAAACCCTTAGTTTGAATCATTGTCTCTTCCTTTCCAGTAGTTTTAAAAAACAATCAGCCATCCTCAATCAGTGGACCTCCTCCGGCTGAAAGCTGATGGCTGACGTTTTTAGTTAAGATAGATTGTAGAATCGCTTGGCGTTATTCAGCAGTAGATCCTTCTTGGTTTCGAGGGAAATATCCGTGCGATCCCACAGAATCGTCGCCGACTCCGGCCAGCTCATGTCCCAGTGCGGATAGTCGGAAGCGTACATCAAGGTCTTCGAGCCAATCTCGCCGACGACGTAACTAATCATCTTCTCTTCCGGCTCGCAACCGTAGTAGCTGTTCTCGCTGAACAAATACTCGCTCGGTTTCTTTTTGCACAATGGCGCTTCGACCTTGCCGCGTTTTTCCCATTCCTCATCCATCCGTTCCGCCCAATAGGGCAGCCAGCCACAGCCAACTTCAAGATAACCGATTTTTAGTTTGGGATACATTTCCGGGATGCCGCCAAATACCATGCCGGTCAGTTGACGCAGCACCGGAAACGGGTGACCGCAGGTGTGCAAGCTAATAAACTGATCGAACACTTCGCTGCCCGGTTCGTCGCCGCCAAAAGCGTGAATCGTAATCGGAGTATTGAGCCGCTGCGCTTCTTCGTAGAGCGGATAGTACTCCGGATTGCCAAGATTTTTTCTGTGCGCCTGCGCCACCAGCATGCCGCCGCACAGCCCCAGTTTGGTTACCGCTCGATTGAGCTCCTTGGCGCAGTCGCCAGGATTAGCCACCGGTAGATTGGCCACGGCTTTCAAGCGTGGCGAAGCCTTGCAGTAATCGCTAATAAAATCATTGTAAGCCCGGCACAGCGCCGTTTGAAATTGCGGATCGCGCACTCGGCCGACGCCCAGGCCGCTAGTGGGAAACATTACGGCGGTGTCGATTTGCTGCAGATCCATCGCATTCAGCCGATCTTCGACCTTGGCGCCTCCCTGGCCCAACGTCCCGCCAAGATTACGGTCGTAGTGCTCGCTCGGAATGAAAGATGCCTTTTGGCTGCGATAGGGCTCAGGCAGATACTGCCGGATATCATTGTCGAGATCGCGCGCATGCGCGTCTGAATCTAGAACTTTTATCGCCTCACGTAATTCCATAAAATGCTCCTCGAATGAATTTACCTCTCTGAATACGCGCTTCAGGCCGCCGCTGCCTTCGGCAACGACGCCGGCGCGTTCAGTTTGTACAGCTTGCGCACGTTGGTATTCAGCAACTTCTCACGGTCCGCCGCCGAGAGATGAGCCATATCACGCTCGATCACCGCGCGCGAGTTGGGCCAGGTCGAATTCTGGTGCGGATAATCGTTGGACCACATGCAGTTGTCCACGCCCCACCAGGAAAACAATTTTCCGCCCACCGCGTCGTTAAAAAAGGTCGCGTAAATCTGTTCGGCGAAATACTCGCTCGGCATTTTGCTCATCTGGACTTTTTCCGAGTGGCGATGGCGCTTGAAGCCCTTATCGCATTGGCCGAGCCAGAATGGCATCCAGCCGATCTCGTTCTCTACCGAAACAATTTTCAATTTGGGATAACGTTCCAGCACGCCGGAAAAGATCATGTCGAACAACGCGTCTTCGATTTCTTTGGTCTGCTGGACACCGATCCGGTAGCGGTTGATGCCGTGGCTGGTCTGGCGGTGCATGCTGTCGCCGAACCCGGTCAAGATATGGAGATGAACCGGCAGATCGAGATCTTGGGACGCCGCCCAGAATCGTTCGTAATGATCAGACGTGAACGGCAAGCTCGGATGCGGCACCTGCCAGATCATCGTGCCGACGACGCCTTGTTTCTTGCAGCGCTCCATCTCGGCGATCGCATGGTCGACATTGTACATAGAGAGCAGCGCAATGCCGAAGAGCCGATCCGGAACTTTCTGGCAATAATCGATGATCCAGTCGTTGTAGGTGCGGAACAATCCTTCTTGCAGCGCGGCATCCTCGACACAGTATAAGCCGAGTCCCAAGCTGGGATACAAAACTTCCGCCGCCACACCATCAGTAACCATGTCGCCTTGGCGTTCGATTGGATCCCAGCCACCTGGGCGCGCTACGGCGAAGCCCGCCCTGCGAAACTTTTCCAAATTCTCCGGTTGCTGCCCGGCCATGAACAAGCCGCCTACAGCCTGGATTTGCACTTCGGGCGAGCCAAACATCCAGGCGTCGCGTTTGTCGTCGAAAAACATTTTCGGCGCGCGTTCCCTCAGCGAACTTGGCAAGCCCTTTTCCCACAGATCCGGTACTTCAATCACGTGAGAGTCAGACGAGATAATTGATTGTTCCATAATCCCTCCTATAGCCTATCTTTTAGCCCATAGTTGATCGAAAAATCCACTCTTTTCCATTTCTTCCAAGAACCGGTTATCGATTAATTCCTGGGGCCGCACTTTTTTCGCCCGCGCGTCGGTCTGGGCCACTTCATCGAGGATGGCTTGCAGCGCCTCATGCTTCACCACCAAACGCGGCTCCAAGGCTTTGATCTCCGCATTGTAAGCGGTTTCCAAAATGCTCCGGTCGTTGACGCGCAACTGTTTGCCGAGAACCTTATAAACGAACTCCCGGTCGGTGTGCATGAGCTTCGAAGCCTCGGCCATCGCGCGCATGTACTGCGCCATCGCTTGCGGCTTGCGCGCTATCGTCGAGCGTTTGGTTACGAAGGCCGTCGCGGTATAGGGAATTTTCAAATCGGGACCGTAGATAACGTAATGATAGCCGCGCGCTAACGCCTGCGCGTCGGTGGGCGGCGTCAGACAAGCGACTTCCACGCCGCCGCTCATCAGCGCGATAAGCGACTCCGGATCGCCGCCGGATTG
>CAYZJE010000176.1:0-2165 GCA_964478485.1 uncultured Syntrophobacter sp.
CTACGGTTGGTGCAAAGTCCCTTGACAGCTGAAAGAAAATGACCTATCTCCAAGGTGAAAATGAGTGCGGCACACCTTTTTCCGCCGGAGGTAGGTCATGCAGAAGTATACTCCACTCTCTTTCGAAATCAACTTGCGTCCCGAAGGGTTTGTCTTTGATGTTGGGAGCCTGTTTGAGTCCCTGCTCGCTTTGCACGATCAACGCGATGCGCGTGGGATTCGCTATGCGTTGGTCACGGTGTTGGTATTCGTGGTTCTCGCTAAGTTAGGGGGTGAAGATTGGCTGCGCGGGATAGCGCAATGGGTGGCAGAACGCCAGGAGGGGCTGGCAGAATTTCTTGGATTGGCGAAATCACAGGCGCCCTGTTACACGACCTATGGCCGGATCCTGGGGCGTGCGGTGGTGGTTGATGAATTCGAACAGGCGGTGGGCAACTTTTTTGCGGCGTTGCCTGGTGCCGGTCACACGGTCGAGATTGCGCTCGACGGCAAGACGTTGCGCGGCACGATTCCGCTCGGAGCGACGCGGGGCGTCCATCTGCTGGCGGCCTATTTTCCGGGCGACGGTCTCGTGTTCGTGCAAGTCGCCGTGGAGAGCCACGAGAATGAAATCGTCGCGGCACCCCGGGTGCTGAAAATGCTGGATTTGCAGGGCAAAATCGTCACCGGCGATGCCTTGCTGACCCAACGCAAATTATCTGTCCAGATTGTTGAAGCCGGAGGGGACTATGTTTTCCCGGTAAAGGAGAACCAGCCGCAGTTGCACGAAGATATCCGGACCGTCTTTGAACCTGAAAAATGTGTCAAGGGATTCAGCCCGGCGATGAAGGATTTTCGCTCGGCGGCGAAAGTGGAAAAGGGACACGGGCGAATCGAGAAGCGCACCCTCACGGTGAGCTGTGAATTGAAGGGGTATGTGGATTGGCCCTACGCCGCGCAAGTGTTCAAATTGGAACGCGAGTTCACGCGGATGAACACCGGTAAGATCACGCACGAAGTAGTTTATGGGATCACGAGCCTGACGGCGAGAGAAGCCGGAGCCAAACGATTATTGGCGATCACGCGCGGTCACTGGGGCATTGAGAGTGGATTGCATTATCGCCGCGATGTGACCTTGCATGAAGATCGGTGTCGTGTGCGGACAGGACATGCGCCGCAGGCGTTAGCGGTGATCAACAACTTGGTGTTGGGCTTGTTTGCGCGGTTGGGCTACACGAGCGCACCCGAAGCGCGTCGCCACTTTGCCGCCCACTTAGACGAGGCCGTGAACTTGATTCTCCAAGCCCAACACTGACTTTGCACCAGCCGTATTGACCAGTGGGTTTTTCATTGACGCCAGCATCAATTCGCAGTAGAATTCGATTACTGACTTGAGTGGGTCTCCTCCCCGGATCGTTTTTTTGGAGTCATTGCATGAAACAGACCTGGCGCATCCGAACCTATCTTTTTTTGCTCGTGCTCATCATCGCCGTCCCGCTGACGGCATCGATCGCGATCACCATTTATCTCAACCTGCGCGAGGACGAAGAGCAGGCGCGCGAGTCCAGTCTCGGCATTGCCCGGCTAGTTGCGGCGCACACCGCGCAAGCGCTCTTGGAAGCGCAAACCCATCTCGCGCAAACCGCCCAGCGTCCGCTCCTCCGCGCCGGCGACCCAACCCGCTGCGATCCATTCCTGGACGATTTGCGCGCTCTGCACCCCCGGTATGCCGACCTCATGGTTCTGGACCTCAAAGGACAGTCTTATTGCTCCGCACGTTCAGCCAACCCAACTCTGGCGGATGCCAGAACCGCTGCGGCATTTCAGCTCCTCTTGAAAACAAATCGCGCCGCGCTCAGCCAACCGGTCGTAGAATCAGTGACCGGCGCCTGGGTCGCGGTGCTCTATTATCCAATTCTCGATTCCGCAGGATCGCTCTCCGGCGCGCTCGGCTTGCCAATTAACCTGACCGAGCTAGCTGACTTGATCAAGCCAGCCCCGATCGAAGGCGCGATTATAACGCTCATCGACAGTGAGGGTACCGTCCTCGCGCGCTCACAGGACCCTGAATTATGGGTCGGCAAAAATATGCGCGGCAAAGAAATTGTCGATAGCATTTTACTTCAAAAAATCGGGACGGCGATCACGCCGGGGCTAGACGGGCAAGAACGTATCTATGGTTTTGC
>CAYZJE010000177.1:0-17862 GCA_964478485.1 uncultured Syntrophobacter sp.
CGCCTTTTTTCTCACGCTTGCTTGGGTTTCGTTGCACTCCATGGGTCTTGAGCTGTCGACGCACCGAGTACATTCGTCCCGACTTTCCCGTCATCATTAATCAATAGAAACTGGCAAAGGGTTCGCTGTTACGGAACCAGCACCTGCTTCATCCTCGCAATAAACGCAGGCTCGATATTGAACAGCCCCTGAACGACTCCTTCGGTCTCTTCTCCCGAAACGTAGTGGATATCGAGACTGGCCTTTTTCGCTTCGGCGACGAAATCCGGATCTTTGAGCGTATCGGCAAAGGCTCCCCGCAATTACTTAACGCGAGACTTCGCTGTGCCGGGAGAAAGAAAATAGGGTCGAGTAATGATCGCGGTATCGTAAACACCATGCTTCAAGAGCCGCCGTCCTTCTTCCGTCTTCACATAGTCGCCCGCCAGCGGCACATTGGGCAGCTCCGGATGCTTCTTCGGCATGGCCTGCACGATGACACTGAAATCGCCTGACTCGAGCCCCTTTCGCCAAGTGGTTTTAATCGACTCCCAGGCAAAGCATGCGCCGGCAAGCTCGCCGCTTTCCGCGGCCAGGCGAATGTCCGCCGTGCCTTTGTAACCATCTATGACCTTGATCGGCAGACCCAGCGCGGCTTGCAGTACTCTAGCGTTATCGGAAGCCCCTCCTCCGGGACCGACCCCTCCGAATTTGACCGGCTCTTTTGAGGCAAACCATTTTTCCATCGAAGTGATCCCGCTCGCTTTGCTGAGCGTGCAAACGTGGTGATCTGAAGCGGGAGCCCCGATAAACTCAAACTTTTTCCCATCGAACTCGATGCCCTTCGCCCCCATAATTTGTTGCAAGATCAGTCCCCCGGCATTATTGCCTATAATCAGCCCATCCGGTTTCGCCTGGTACATGAAATTGGCGTGAATGATGCCGCCGGCGCCGGTCATGTTTTCAACTACGATGGTTGGATTGCCGGGAATGTGTTTGCTCAAATGGCGCCCGATGGTGCGTGAATAGGCGTCGTAGCCTCCGCCCGCTGAAAAAGCAACGATTAATCGGATCGTCTTGCCCCGGTAGAAATTGTCATCGGAAGCCGTATAACCGATGCCCGCGCCGCAAAGACACGCGCTTGCCATAATAGCCGCAATAGATTGTTTGATCATGACGATCTCCTGGATGGGAATGATTTAGTGCCAGACATTGGTTTTGACTTAACGCATAAGATGACCTGCTCTCACGGTGTTTGCTTATTCTCCCCCGCGTATTTAGCACGTTTCCGGAATTCCCGAAACGTGGAATATCGTCGGACAAGAAAACCTGTCAGGCATAAATTGTGATTCTGCTGAAAAACCCTCCGTTCATCCTTCGAGAGCCTCAGGACGAACGGGGAGGGGATTGATTACGTTAAGAATTTTCCGTTCATGCTGAGCCCGTCGAAGCATTCCTAGGGGTTTTTCAGCAGAATCAATTGTAATGTCGGGAAGCTCCGGCATCGGTGCTATCGCTCACTCCAGGTCCGAGCGGCGGTAACTTGTTTTTGGCCCGCCTTTCTGGGATTGCAAATACTCTTCGACCTTGCCGAGTGGATCGACCATCAGCCGCTGTCTCGCCCCGACCAGCTGGTCCAATCGCATGGCCTCGGGGAGCGACAGATCTCGCCCCATCTGCACGGCGATCTTGGCGTTGGCCAGCGCCGCGGGATGGCGCGAGGCGATTTCCGCGGCCAGTTTCATCGTCGTGTCTTCCAGCTCCGCTTCGTCGACCGCCATCGACACCAGCCCAAGCCGGTCAGCTTCAACGCCGGTGAGATTTTTGCCGCCCAGTTGAATCAAGGCGGCCTTTTTCATCGGCACGCCGGAGTGAAACAAAGTGCTGGTCGCCATCTGGCCAAAGCTGCCGCGCAAAATTTCCGGCATGCCGATCTGCGCCTTGGCCCCCGCGATTACCAGGTCGTGGGAATTCATCAGCGCCAATCCCCCGCCGAGACAATAGCCGTGCACCTGGGCGATGGTGACCTTGGCGAAATTTCTCACCGCTTCAAACATGATCGCGGTGGGACTGAACTTGTCCCAATCGTCCGGCGGCCCTTCGCTCTGGGCGCGCAGATAGTAGAGATCCAAGCCCGAACAGTAGACCGGTCCGTTGCCCTTGGTCACCACCACGTTGATCTCGCGATCGGCGCGGATCTGCTCCAGCGCGCTCATGATGTCCTGAACCAATTGAGCGTTCAGCGCGTTGCGCCTTTCCGGCCGATTGAAAATCAGCTTGGCGACGCCTGTGCCGGCGACCTTTTCCAGAATAACCGTCGCTAGTTCCTGTGCCATCGAATCCTCCTCTTTTTGTTTACTAATTTGGTGCGACGATGCCGCAGTTTCCGATTCCGATCAACCTAGTGGCGGTGATTGTAATGGGAGTCTGAGGGTAAATTCAATGAGAACTTCGGCCTATGCTCAGAAACTGTTCCAACCATTGAAACCCGGGCGGTTTCAGAGGTTTCAAAAGCGCGATCCGGTTTGACACGACAGAACTCTTGGGTTAGCAAGGCTGGAGAGGGAGATTTTCCATGGCTAAGATCGTGTTCGCCTTTGGAAGTTCACACGGGCCAACCATCGAGACGCGTCCGGAAAATTGGGACGACATCGTCGCGCGCGACATGAAAGATCCCAGATATCGATATGATGACTTGCTGCGCAAGGCGAGCCCTGCCATCCAAAAGGAGATCACGCTTGAGCAAAAACAGCGCCGCTGGAACGCCTGCCAGTCTGCTATTACCAAGATCACGACTATGCTGGCCGAGGCCAAACCTGATGTGGCGGTGGTCGTCAGCAACCCGCACGGAATCTTGCCCGACGATACCATCGCAGTCTTCGGGGTTTTTCGCGGCGAGACCCTGGCGGGGCGAACCGCCCCCTCCGCTGAACGTCAGAGCCAGACGCGCTATTCAGGAGTCGCGCATCCGCCCAAAGAACGTCATAGCCGCAGCTACAAGGGCTATCCGCCATTGGCCGAACATTTGATCGCCGGCCTGGTTGACGAGGGGTTCGATATCGCTTCGCTGGAAAATTACCGGCCGGAGCTCGGCGTTGATGATGCTTTTAGCTGTTTTTACACACACTACCAGACCGACGCCACCGTGCCGATGGTGCCGGTCATCGTGAGCCGTTATCCACCCAGTCAGGCGACGCCGCGCCGCTGCTTTCAATTCGGCCAAGGTCTGCGGCGCGCTATTGATACTTGGCCGGAGAACAAACGGGTGGCGCTCATGGCCTCAGGCGGCTTGAGCCATCAAATCCTCGACGAAGACTTCGACCACATGGTAATTGACGCGCTCGAGAAGAAAGACTTCGAGCGTCTGCGCACGCTGCCGCGCGACCGATTGAATCTGGGCCCCGGGACTCCGGAGACTCTCAATTGGGTGGCACTGGCGGCGGCGATGGATCCGGTGCCAATGACCCTGGTGGAGTATCAGCCTTGCTACCGCTCGCCGGCGGGCACCGGCCACGGCATTACCTTCGGAGTCTGGAAGACTTAAGACAGATGCTGGTCTCCGGGTCGGACCCGTGCAAGATCATGATTCGCGGATATAAGATTGGCGAATCGACATGTTTTGAGAGCGATAAGACTCCCGACCCCTTTTTCTTTTAACTAATTGCCCAACAATTTCATCATCCGATCGACTACGTCCGGTGGCTGTGTAACCACCTCTTTGGCTAGCTTCGCCAACTCCTCGCCGCTGATCGCATCCACCGCCCAACGGCGCTTCTTCAATTCTTCGAGCAGCGCCGGATCTTTAAGCGACTGGTGGTAAGCGTCGCGCAAAATTTTCACCCGGTCGCGCGGCACGCCCGGCGTGGCGACCATCGGCCGGCCGAAGACCGCGGGAGCGAGAAGGACGCTGGCCACTCGCCGGGTTGCCTCCGGGGTTTTGTATTGGTCCATCAACTCGTAGATAGACGGAACGTCGGCAACGAGAGGATCTCTGGTCTTTCCCGTTTGTAGGATGGGCCGGACAAACCCCTTCTTGTGCCAGGTCAGAAACGGCTCGCGGGCGAAATAAGTGCTGATCGTCAGATTGCGACAGTGCAGCTCACCGCGCTCGATGCCGAGGTCAATCTCACCGCCGCCGGGATAGCCGGTCACGATGGTGAACTTGATCCCCAGCCCTTCGTCCAAAAATTTCGGCATGTAATAACCGGAAGTGCTCGTGCCCGTGGCGCCGCACTTGGGCGGCTGCGCGGCCTTGCGCACGTCCTCGATGGATTGGTACGGATTGTCCGTCCTCATGATCAGGATAAATTCGGTTTGCTCCGGTGTGCCGATCCAGGTGAATTTCGCCCAGTCAAACCGGACTTCCGGGCGCCTGGCCAGCTGGTCGAAGTACATCGACGGCCCGAATGTGCCGAGGGTGAGACCATCGGGCTTGGCCACAGAATAAACATAGTTGGCGGCGATCACTCCTCCTGCTCCAGTCATGTTTTGCACGATGATGGTGGGATTCCCCGCGATGTATTTGCCCATGTGCTGGGCGAAGATTCTCGCCCAAAGATCGTAGGCGTCGCCGGCAAGATTGCCGACCATGATCCTGATGGTTTTTCCTTGATAGAAGGGCGTCTGAGCTTGCACGCTTGTGACCGACGCCAGGAGCAACAAGAGCAGGCACGCGAAGCGTTTCATAGCACCCTCCAAACCGCCTGGAACCAGGCATAAGGACCGATTGTCAGAGCAGGAATCCACTGGCGAATCATAGGGTGGGACAAGCGATGGTGTCAAGGAAATACTCGACAGGAAATACTCGACAGGCAGTGCGTAGCTCACTTTGAAGCGATATTTCACCGGGTCAGACTGGCCAGAGACAGCGGTCATATCTTTACCAATGTCAGAAAACAGTATACTGAACTCATGATGGCTCATTGTGAATTCTTCGCCACGGTAACCACGACCAAGCGGGACGCACGGATGGTCCGGACGATGCATGATTGCGGATATTCTCAGAAAGAGCTTGCCGACTTTCTCAACCTGCACTGCGCTACAATTTTAGTCGGTCGGCAAACAGGAACGGCTACAAGCGGCAAGACCCGAACTCGAACCTAGTATGGAGGAACCATGGACTACAAGCGTTTTTCACACGTGAGACTCACGCCTTTTGAAATGTGGGTCCAGGCCGAGGGACTGCAAGTCATCACGACCCACACGATCCCCGATATTTACACCGTCGAGCTGGAGCCCTGGAAGCGGACCGGTTGCAAAGGCGCGATTTTGGATATGACCCACGACCCATCGAACAAGGTCATGATCAACAATCAAGGAACCACGCGCTATCTTATAGAGATCCCGCCGGGAGGCACCTTTCGGGCGGAAAAACATATGTACGAGGAGATCTTCTACGTCGTCAAGGGACGCGGCGCCACCGTGGTCTGGAACGAAGGCGCCCCCAAACTGACCTTCGAATGGGAAGAGGACGCGGTCTTCGCCATACCCTTGAATGCGTGGCACGAGATCCACAATGGCAGCGGAACAGAATCTGTTCGGCTTTACGCGGCGACCAACATGCCGACGCCATTCAATCTCTACGGCAGTCCGGAGTTCATCTTTAACTGCGCCAATACCTTCAACGATCGTTTTGACCCCAACGACGAAACGTTTTTCAGCCGCAAGGCGACGAAACTCGAGGATCGGCTCTTGCAGTCGAACTTCATCCCCAGCGTGACTAAGTTGGCCCTCGACAACTGGGCTTACCGCGGACCGGGCACGAACATGCATACGATCATGTCCGGCGGTCGCTTCGTCTGCCACGTGTCGGAGTTTCCTGCGGGGAGTTACAAGAAGGGACATGGTTTCGTGGACGGTCAGGCAACCGGCGGGCGCAACCGAACGGGTCTCACCAACGAGAACAGCTACCTCTTTCTCAGCGGCGATGGCTACGACTTGCAATGGAAGCCGGGAGTAAGGCCAGGACCCGGAGTGCCCTTCGAGCGCTTCAATTTCAAACGGGGAGCGCTGATGACGAACGGCCAGGCAGGCCATCAGCATTTCAATCCCAGCAGCGAGTCTGCGCGTTACCTGGTCCTACGCTACGGCAACGATCGCTTCGGTGTGCGCGAAGGGCAGCAGCCGCCAGGCAAGGATCCCGAGCGATGGCGCCGACCGCAGATCGAATTCAAAGAAGAACAGCCGGAAATCCGCGCGCTCTTCGAGGAGGAGTGCCGAAAGCGCGGCGTGACATCCAGGATGTCGGCCTTATGATGACCGCCGGGCGCGAGCGTGCCGGGGTCTTGCGAATATTCCGTGCATCAGTAGCGGATCCGATCATTCCGCTAGGGTCAGACCCCAACCCGGACCGGTTCCAAGCTCCATTCGCCCATCGCGTATGGTCGCTCCTCTAAACGGATCTCCCTGCAAGGCCTGGAACTCGCCCACTTCGCACTCTTCGTCAATGGACGGCAGCGACGCTGCCAAATGCGCCGCGGCGACATCGACGACGGCCGGCGCCGCCGAACCGCCGAAGTGGACATGGATACCAAAAGCGTGGCACACCTCGGTAACTCGACGGCACTCATCGAGAGAGCCCATCTTGGTTGCTTTGATCGAGACCACGTGGGCAGCTCGCCGCTGGCACAGGTCCAGCGCCGAGGCAACGTCGTCGACACATTGATCCGCCATTATCGGTATTGGGCTTGCTGCTGTGACTCGGATCAATCCTTCCATGTCAAAGTCTTTGGTTGGCTGCTCGATCAGGCCGACCTGATACGCTTTGAGCGCTTTGCACAGCTCAATGGCCTCGTCTACTTGGTAGGCGCCGTTGCCATCGACGCCGATCCATATTTTCTCCCCAAACGCTTCGCGCAGCGCTCGAATGCGGCCAACGTCCTCGTCTAATCCGGTGCCGATCTTTACCTTGAAGTGGGTTAAACCCTGAGCAACGAGATCCTTCACTGTAGCTATGAGTTCGGGCGGTGCCTTGACTCCGACCATGCGTACAACGGTGATGCGCGGTCGAAACTTCCCGCCCAACAACACATATCCGGGAACGTTCGCAACCTTGCCGAGGAGGTCGTAAAGGGCGAGGTCCGCCGCTATCGATGCGCGACTGTGAACCTTGGCCGTCTTCAGCGCTTGCCGAATACTACTGCCGTCATAGACATCAGCTCCCATGAGAATATCGCGCACCGGGCCGTTGAGTTGCGCTTCGACGTCATCGCCGGAAATGACCAGGGGATGGGCGGCGCTGCCACCGATGCCTACCGTTCCATTGGCCGTCAATTCTAGAATGAATCCTTCGACGGCGGTGCCGGCGTAGATAGAGGTTCTCCAAGCAGGGTCAACCCGCGGTAAATTGAAGCGCTTCACACGCACGCTGCTAATCTTTGCCATAGCTTCCTCCTGATACGCTGTAAAAATAGATTGGGAAAATATTTTGCCACGTTATCCAAGTGCGGCGGTAACGTCAACGTTATATATCACGACGCGTCTCTTTAATTTGCAGCCAAACAGCGAATTTTCGTTGCTTCACAGAAGGATCGCAACTAGAGTCACCCGTTGACAGATTCCGGGCATTAGGATACGCACCAAACATTATCATCCTTCAACAATGAAGAGATTGAAGGTTTTTGACAACTCAACGGCACTGTCGACGGCTTAGCAAGCGTTAACACAAGAGTACCAGCCCTTCCTCGAGAAGTGCTGGCAGGATCGGGGATTTCTCCAGGCACATCGAAAGGCATAGACAATCTTTGGCTGATGGAAGCAATAACCGGGAGGCTATTATGAAATCAGAATATCTGTGGGTCGCGGCAGTTCTTTTCGGGTCATGGGTAGAAACTTTCGGCGCGTTTGCAGCAACACCGAGCGCTTCGCTATTGAAGGCCAAGCAGGAGGCCGAAGCCAGGGGATACCTGTTTCATACCAGCCATGACGAGATCGTCGCGCGCGCAAAAACGGAGGGCAAGCTACGCGTGTTCAGCTCCCAGGAACCCCCGGCGATCAAAGCTATAGCCAGCGCTTTCAAGCAGAAATATCCTTTCATCGACGTGCAGGCCGGGGAGTTGATCGGGATGGAAAACTACCAGCGCATGCTGCAAGAAATGAAAGCCGGGATGGCAAAGAGTTGGGATGTCAACTATCTCGCGTTTGACTTTTACAGTGAATTTCTGCCGTACCAGAAGAAATTCGATATTTTGGGAATGGCGGAGCACGGCGTCCTGCGAATGGAGCCTAAACTTATCGACCCCGTCAACCGCCACGTGGTCGCGATTCAGAGCAACATGCAGGTTGTTGCCTATCAGAAGGACCTTATTTCGGCGGCAAAAGTTCCGGATACCTGGGAAGGCTTTTTGAGGCCAGAGTTCAACGGGAGAAAGTTTGGTCTGGATGTCCGCCCCAAAACCCTCGCGGCGCTGGTTCCGGTTTGGGGTCTGGAAAAAACCGTGGCCTATGCGCGCAAGCTCGCCGCCCAACAACCGATCTGGTTTCGCGGCGAGCAGCGACTACTGATCTCCATGATTGCCGGTGAATTGGCGCTCTTGTACGGCCCCAATTACAAGTCGTTCAAGTTGATCCAGGCCAAAGACCCGCTCAAAAAATTGGATTATAAGGTCTTGGAACCTATACCTGCGCGCCTAACCGAGGCGGAGGCGGTTCTGAATACAGCTGCCAATCCTTACGCTGGTCTTTTGTGGTTGGAGTTTCAGGCCAGCCCTGAAGGTCAGAAAATCCTCGACGACGTCGACCTAGCGGCGTCGATCTACAGTAAGGGTTCGGTGCATGAGCAGCTCACCAAGGGCAAGCAAATCTCTGTGCTCGCATGGGAGCATTATCCCAAGATGGGCCAGTATGAAGAAGAGATCGTGGGAGCATTTGGCTTTCCGCGAGCGGAAAAGCAATAGACCGATACTCAGCGTTCATTTGCTGCGGGAGCGACAGTGATAAGCTGAGCTGAGAAGGAGAATTTTGCATGCGCATCATGGCATTAAATCATACGTTTGTGCGCGACATCGACGCTGAACTTGAGAGGCGTCGTTTAGCAAGGCTCCAAAGTTATGCCTCGCCGGGAACCATCATAGAGGGCGATTATCCTGAGGATCTAGGCGGCGGCGAGGTACTGCACCACCTGAGAAAAACCAAGACCCTGTCCGGCTTGCACCACATTTTGGGGACGCCGGCCTTGGTCAAGAAGATTATCGAAGCGGAACGCGCCGGGTTTGACGCCGTCGTGCAGATCGACGCCTTTGATCCAGGGGTGGAGGCGGCCCGCTTGGCCGTGCGCATCCCGGTCGTTGGTTTGCTGCGCGCTTCATGTAATTTTGCGGCTACCCTATGCGATCGCTTCGCGATTACCGTTCCCATTGAGAGTTATATACCGTACGTGTGGCGCATGGTTGAAACCTACCGCATGGCGCATTTTGTCACGGCAATTAAGGTGATCGACCTGTTTGAAGTGGGCGATCTCAGCCAATATCACGACGCCATATTGCAGCGCACGATCGCTGTCGCGCGTGAGTTGATCGCCGGCGGTGCGCAGGCGCTTGTGCCACTGGCAACACGGCTGATCCCGGAGGCGGTTGCGCCCGAGGAGGTCGAGCGGGAAATTGGCGTGCCCGTGATCAATACGCAGGCTGTAGGAATACGTTTTGCCGAGCTTATGGTAAGCAGCAAGACCGTGCACAGCCAACGGGCTTATCCCTGGGCTGCCGGCCTCAGTCCTGAGGCGGTATCGAACCGGGCTGAGCGATAAGCACGGCCCGCGCAAACACTCGGAAGATTCACCGCGGAGGCGCAGAGGACGCAGAGAAAAAATTCTTGTTAAGAAATTTTCCGACCTCTGCGAACTCCGCGTCTCTGTGGTAAAATCCTCTTCTCTCCGTTGCTTGCAGCGTAGCCGCGTTGTGTCCTTCGTGGTGCAAACATCGTCACAACAAACTCAGAAGAACGACAAATTTAAGCGACCAGGAGTTTGGTGAGTTCTCTTACGTTACCCAGCGTTTCAAGACTACGAACGCAAGCAATAATTTTTTCGCCCCGTTCTTTTGAAAACATGACAGTGACGTTGCTACGGAATTTTTCCAGGACCTCATCTTCAGTGAGCGGATTCTTAGCGTGCCCCTTTTGAATCGTCGCAGTATATTGAACCTTTCTTCCGCCCGTTAGCTCGATTGTAACCGGACAGTATTCCCCACGCTCCGGAATCGTCTCGTCGACGATCACTTTAACCTTGCTCATCGCTTCCTGGACCACGGGTTCGCGCACTTTAGCGTCGGTAAAGCTTGCTCTGTCCAGCCGCCCGTTCAGCACGGCAACGGCGCAAACGTAATTGGTGGTAAATTTGCCCTGCAGGCCGGACTGCACCGTTGCGCGATAATGTTGCTTGTAGCGCGCCGGGTTCAAGCGAAGCTCAACGCTCTTTACGTCTTCAAAACGGATATTGTGCTGTCGGACCAAATGAAGCGTGGCGTCTGCCGCAAGGAACTGCGGCGCACTGCACGGATAGAGTTTGAACGACAGACCGGGCGAGTCCACATAGAACGGATCGCCCAGTCCTTCGAGCATTTTTTCGTAATCGCAGGTGTTGTCACCGAAGAAAAACGTATCGCAAAAGCCGATAGGGTTCTCGATGATCGCCTCATCTGCCGTAAAGCCTCTTTGCGCCAGGAGCGCGGCCTCTACTCCATTGCGCGCCCCGTTGCCGGCGTGAAACGGCTTTACCATTGAGCCTTGCTGACGAAAAAGTCCCCCGGCGGCAGAGGCAGCGATGCCGAAAGCTGCCCTAACCTGATCCGCCTTAAGTCTCAACATGCTTGCAGCCGCGGCCGCAGAGCCCATGCTGCCGTAGATCGGCGTGCTATGAAATCCGCGCTTGATAATATCCGGGCACGCGGCCGCGATTTGCGTGGCTATTTCAATGCCGACTGCGTATGCCCTCAAGAAGTCCTTCCCGGAAGCGCCCGTGGCCTCGCCGGTCGACAGCGAGGATGCCACGATCATGCAGCTTGGATGGCCGACGTGCGCTACCGCATCCCAGTCATCATAGTCGATGGCGTGAGCCAACAGTCCGTTGGCAAACGCGCCCATGGGAACCGAAGTTTTCTGGCTGGAGCCGACGATGGTAACGTCCGGCGTCCCGCCGACGCATTTGCAATAGTCCAGGACGATATTGGCTACCGGATGTTCGTACCCGGCAAGGGCGACGCCCAAGGTGTCCAGGATGTGCAGCTTGGCATTCTCGATCGCGTTGCGGGAAATGGCGGAGTATTCCGTGGTCGCGACAAACGTCGCAAAGCGGTGCGTAACCGGTGGTGGCATTGTGGTTTTTCTCCTATCCCTGGTTCTTGTTTTTTGCTCGAAAAGGTTCGTGCCCGAACTATCACCTCCCATATAAAGGTGTCAAGGTAGGACGTGTTGGCAAGGCGGAGACACCGTTCAGAGCACCGTTGACCGGTGATTCGGCAATGCGCTATAAGGCCATCACTATACTTGTGCGATTGAGCGCCACTCACAAGGGGGCCGGCTGAGCTTGTGGCGTGACGCCACCGGAATACTCGCGCGCTCGGTCAAAGCGGGAGACGAACCAGGTCTTGTTTCAGAATTCTGACAGGAAGAACTAGGAGTATTGCCGTGCCATACGAATCAGAGCGGGCCCAGATTACCTTAGCGCTGTGCGGCGACATCATGCCCTCACGCAGGCTAGCCGTTTACCGAGAGCCGGACTTCCTCAAACTGCGAGAGATCCTCTGCGTGGCCGATGCCACATTCGCCAATCTTGAGAGCATGGTCATTCGTTATGGCGAGGGACACCCGGCGGTCCGAATCGGCACCCATATGGTAACCGAGCCGGAATTACTCGAGGACTTAAAGTGGTTCGGCTTCAAGATGCTGAGCTGTGCCAATAGCCATTCTTTGAATTTTGGCGAGACCGGCTTATTGCTGCAGAACAAATACCTTGATGCTGCCGGAATCATCCATGCCGGAACCGGCGAGAATTTACGACAGGCAAGCAGTCCGGTCTACCTCGACACGCCAAGAGGCCGTGTTGCCCTGATCGCGGCCAGTGCTCACTTACCCGGTACCAATAGCCGGGCGGGTCATCAGAGAGTCGATTTTCCCGGAAAGCCTGGAGTCAATGCGCTCGGCTCTAGAGCTACGTTTGTGGTTGATCGAGAATCTTTCGACGCACTAAAAAGGATCGGCTCTAGGTTAGGGCTGGACTCTGAGCGCCAGCGTGTCGTCGACCACGGTTTCCATGCTCCTTCGGAGATCGGAGTCGCCGGTGAATTTGAATATGAGTTTCAGGGCCAGCGCTACGTATTGGGCGAGAACTTTGATATTTCCACGGAATACAACGGCCAAGACGCAGAGGAAAATCTACGGCAAATTCGCGAGGCGCGCCGCCAGGCGGACTGGGTGATCGTGAGTCTTCATAACCAGGACATGATCGGGCGCAGTTGGCTCAAGGCGCAACGGCGGGTCGATATAGAGGAACAGCCCGAGTTTGTGGTTGAATTCGCGCATCGGTGCATCGATTCGGGGGCCGACGTGTTCGCCGCGCATGGTCCCCACATGTTCATGGGTGTGGAGCTTTATCGAGGCAAGCCGATTTTTTATAGCCTCGGCAACTTCATTTTCCAGAACGACACCCTGAGGCATATGCCAGCCACTCCTTACGAACGCTTTGGGCTGGATCCCTATGCGACCCCTTCAGAGTTCTTTGACAAGCGTTCGGCAAATGACACAAAGGGCCACGCCGCTACGCCCGAGTCCTTGCAGAGCGCGGTTGCCGTATGTCAGTTTGATCAAAGCGACTTGCGAGAAATCAAGCTTTACCCGGTTGACTTGGGTTTCGGACGGCCGCGTTCCGAACGCGGCCGCCCGCTACTTGCTGATCGGGAGATGGGCAACAAGATTTTGCATCGTGTGGGACGCTTGTCTGAGCAGTACGGTACTAAAATCCAGAATGTGGAAGGGTGTGGCGTGATCCGCATCAAGTAAACAATCGGACACCGTGTCGTAAATCAAAAAGGATCTATTAAGGAGGTTTAAAGAAACATGCCAGACTTCAAGTTGATATCCGCGGACAGTCATGTAAACGAACCGCCGGCAGCGTGGGACAGAGTTCAGAAAAAATACGGCGACCGCGCACCCAAAGTGATCAAAGACCCGCCCGGCGTGCCCAAGGGCACCTGGCTGATCGTCGACGGGATACCCCCCATCGGTTGTTCTCACTACTCCAAAGGGTTGTCGGTCGGTAAAGATAAAGGGATCTCAGAGGTAGAACAAGAGAAGCACTTCGAATCGATCCGCTTCAATGAGAATTTTCGCTATGAAGATTTTCCCGGCGGATGGGAGCCTGCTGCCCGGCTGAAGGATCAGGATGCAGATGGACTCGAAGCGGAAGTCTTGTTTGCCAGCCCCGCCCGTTTCTTCTACGCCATCACCGACGAACCGTATCAACGGGCGATCTTTCACTCGTACAATGATTGGCTCCACGAATTCTGCTGTCACAACCCGAAAAGGCTCATCGGCCTGGCGCTCCTCTCGATCATAGATCCCCAGCATACCGTGGAAGATATTTTTCACTACGCGAAATTGGGATTCAAAGGAGTGCAAATTCCCACGAGGATCAAAGACAGTGGCTTCTATGAGCCCAAATACGAGTCCCTCTGGGCTGCTGCAGAGGAGACTGGTTTGGTAATCAACGTTCATACCAGCTCGACGCAGGGCGAAGCGCGCACGCATTTCGAAGGGCCGCGACAGGAAGCGCCGTGGAAGCAGATTGCGGGTGTCGGTAACCGGCAGTTACCGTGTCAGCAATTCCTGGGCAATGTTATCTTCTCCGGTGTGTTCGACCGTCATCCCAAGCTTAAGGTCGTATGCGCTGAGTTTGACGTCGGCTGGGTCGCCAATCTGGTGCAGCAAATAGATTATTGGTTTGGCCGGGAAAGCACCTTTGACGCGGACCTGAATGTCAACAAACTGCCACCTAGCGAATACTTCAAGCGCAATGTTTTTTTTACCTATCAGGACGACCGCGCCGGCGTGCTAACGACACCGGTTTACGGAATCGACAACTTTCTTTGGGCGAGTGATTACCCCCACGGGGTAACAACCTTTCCTTACTCGCGCGATACCGTGGATCGCAACTTTGACGGGATCGATCCCACGGTCAAGAGGAAGCTCGCACGGGAAAATGCCAACAAGTTGTATAAGCTCGGGTTGTAGCAGGTTGGCGGCCCACGCGGTCGCGAGACATTATTATCTGCGACATGATGCGGCGCGTAGCCCGGCAAAGACTACGCGCCGCACTACCAGCAGAAATAAAACGGCTGCTAGAGGAACGGTTATGACGGGTGATTCGTTTAGGTCATAACCCACGCGTTACTCGCCTCTAGAAATTCGCTTCAGTTTTCGCTCTCAAGTTCATAAACCAGAGCATCTTTGATCGCCTTGTTGATATTCTCAGCCATGGGATTGCGGATCTCTTCACCGATGTGTGCAATCGTCCCCAGGGTTCGGCCAATTAGCGCAAAGCCCTTTGTCAGTTGCCAGGGAATACCCATGTCCAACGCAATGGCCGCAATTGCTCCGGTAACATTCGGCGGGAAGCTGCGACTATGATGTGCCTGCGCGGCCGCGCTCACGCGCTGGATCAGCTCGCAATAGCGTCCATAAACTCCGGTCTCGCGGGCGATTTGAAATAGTTTAACCGCGCGAGGATCTCCGTGTGGATGAGTTCTGTGGCCGATGCCGGCAATTCGTTTGTTCGATTTCACATGGTCGGCCACGATCAGCTTGGCGATTCCATCCATATCGCCGTCGGGCTTATCCTTAGGGAGCGCATCCACCAGCCATTTAGCGGCGTATTCCGAAGAGCCCAGATGCACGCTTCCTGCCCCCTGAAGGGACGCGGCGACCGCGCCTTGAAGCGCTTCGGGAGCCGTGTGGTAGGTAAGGCGTGCCGCCACCACGCTGCTGACCATGCCGTGCTCGACCAGGATATTTAACAGAGCGTCGATCATGCGCGCTTGCTGAGGCGTCGGCATTTTGCCCATAAGCATTAACCAGGTCATATCCGTAAAAGAAATTTTACCCAGCAACTCCTCGAGCAAATCATGCCCTCGTACCAGGATGCGGTGTTCTTCCGCTTTACCGAGCCCAGTTACAATTTTTCCTTTATCAGCCATCCTAACCTCCTATATTTAGAAATCATCAAATTTCTCTCCCATCTAATGCCGCGGTGGCGCGGCAATTACGTGACGACGGATTCCATTCCGCGCCGGCTACGGCTGCACTCCCTTCTTCAGTGACTCGGCGAGCTCGCGCAGATATTCGTCTTGCTCCTTGGGCGTGTACAACGCCAGCGAGCCGTCGGCGTTTGTCGGGGTGCCGCCGATGAAGTGGAAGGCGTGGCCATCCCAGTCGTAGAACTCATCGCCACGTTGATAAATCTCTTTCCACTTGTAGCCGACGGGGCTGCGGTGCAGGCCGGTGCGCGCGGGGAAGTTGTCTTCCTTGTCGCGGGAGTCGTTCAAGAGTTCTTTGGCGCCGGCTTCTTCGGGCAGGCCGTCCCACATGCGCCGGTAGTTGGGCAAATATTCTTCGTCGCGCACGGTGAACGCGGTATGCATGTCCCACCACGGGCTGTGGCCGGCGATGCGCTCATCGAGCTGGCTAACTAACTTGTAAACCAGCCGCGCGCCGGCGTGCATGCGCAGTACCAGCGTGCCTTCCGCCGTCTTGGAGTTGCGCTCGGTTGCCATGCCGCAATATTTTTCAAAGAAAGCCGCGGTGCGCGCCAAGTCGCGTGAGCCGTAAACGCAGTGACTGATGCGGCCGACGTTCTCGGTGGTGCGCACTTCCATGGCGCCTTTCGGCATTTGCACCGGCGCCCAGAACTCATATTGATTGCCATCAGGGTCAGCGAAGCAGATCACCGTGCCTTCATCGCCGTCATTGGCGGTTTTAACCGGATCGGTGTGGGGAATCTTATGTTTATCGAGCCGGCGCAGATGCGAATCTATATGATCGGGCCGGATGTAGAAGCCGCAGCGCGGCATGTCTTTGCCCAGTTCTTTGGCTTTAGGATAATTTTCCGGTTGGAGAAACGCGCCGATGCGGCAGGACTCGTCGTCCCACCACATGAAGCAAAAGATCGGTGTGTTTTTCTTGCGCATGTTGGTGGTCAGACCGTTGATCGGCCGGATCGGCAGCCCCGTTGCGTTGAGCGCCCAGTAGCTCCAGCCCGGCAAATCGTTGGTGCCGACGACGTAATGATCGATCCAATGCACTGCGCCTTTGGGTTCAACGGTATTCATGAAAATTCCTCCCTGAATTTAGGTTTAATGCTCGTCGCGCTGTATGCACTTGTCTTCCGATTCTGCCGAAAAACTCACGTTCACCCTTCGACGGGGCTCAGGGCGAACGGGGACCGGATTGATACTTTTAAGAATTTGCCGTTCATGCTGAGCGTGTCGAAGCATTCCGAGAGATATATCAGATGAATTTCTTCGCCAATACTCAAAACGTAGGTCCGAGTCCACCATCTCACATCGCGTAATAATGCGCGCAGTTGTCCCAGAGAATTTTCCGCTTGTCGGCGTCGGCCAGCGGCAGCCTGAGAAAATGATTGACCGCCTCGGGATATCTCGAGTCGACGTGCGGGTAGTCGGTGGAGAAAACCAGATTGCCGTTGCCGACCTGCTCCAGCACATTGTTGGCGATCGCCTCATCAGGTTCGATGGACACGACGCAATGTTTTTTAAAATATTCGCTCGGTTTCAACTTCACGTCGGGCGCCCAGACATCGCCGTCGAGCTCCCAGGCTTCGTCGAGACGCCACAGCAGCCAGGGCAGCCAACTGCAATTGGCTTCCAAGAACGCCACGCGGAGTCGCGGGTGGCGCGCGAACACGCCGCCGGCGCAGAAACAGCCGAGCGCGAGCATCTGTTCAAACGGCTGGGCGTAGACTCGCCGCAACATGAAATTAGGCTCCAAGCGCTCGCCGATCTGATTTCGCCCGGTGCCGGTGGACTCATGAAAGCCCAGGGACAAATTGAGATCTTCCAAGGCGTCCCATAGCGGTTCGTAATATTCGCTTTGCCACTGGTGATCGACTAGTGGGTTGGCGCGCAGAAACGCGGCGCGAAAGCCCAACTGCTCGGCGCAGCGGCGCGCTTCGCTGACGGCATCCGCCATGCTAAATGGCGAGATCATGCCGGCGCCGATCAGTCGTTTAGGATCTTTCTGGCAAAAGTCATACATCCAGTCGTTGTAAGCGCGCGCCATGGCGGCGGCGAACTCGGTGTCCATGCGATCGTCGACCAACGCTCTAAGGCCGCGGGTCGGATAGAGCACCGCGATGTCGATGCCCTCGATGTCCATCGCTTCGAGCTGCACCTCCGAGGTCCAGCCGCGCGCGGCATCGTTGCCCAAGATTTGCTGTTTCTGCTCGAAGTTCTTGCCCTTGGCCGGATCGTTGGCCGGCGTGGTCTTGCGCGACCATTCGGTGCCGTCGGGATGAACCAGCCGCAGGTCGCGGACATTGCGGCTGGTCACGCCGCGCGGCGCGCGGTGTCTGAACTTCTGGTCGATGTACTTTTCCCACAACTCCGGCGGCTCCATGACATGCATGTCGCTGTCCAAAATTTTGAAGCCGTTTTTTGCCATGAGTCACCTCAGTCGTAGAGAAAGCTCGATCTCACCACGAAGATCATGAAGCCAAGAGGGCGGGTTTGAAACCCGCCCCTACATCCGGACTTCCTCTTGGGATTTATTTTGCGCCCTTTGCGCTCTTTGCGGCTAAGTATCCGATTCCGAACAGGGCCGGTCTCGACCGGCCCCTACTTTGTGATCTCTGTGCCCTCTGTGGTTAGATTTCCGAATCCA
>CAYZJE010000178.1:0-4644 GCA_964478485.1 uncultured Syntrophobacter sp.
AAAAAGTTTCCGACGGATCGGAGTAAGTCGTAATCAGCTCGGCGCCTTCGATCGGCACCGCGCCATTGATCAGCGGTTCGACCCGCTCATTCTCCCCGGTGATGAAACTGAACTGTAACTTGGCCATCGCGATTGTCCCCCCTTGTATTATCTGGTCAATTCAATTGCCCAGAATGGTCGAGGATGGAAGATCGAGGATAGAGGATGGCAATCTCCGAATCGCGATCCTCCATCTTCCATCCTCCATCCTCGACCCGTCATTTAAGCTCATTAACCAGCTTCTTCACCACATCCCGGTCCCAAACGTCCGGTCCCCACAGCCGCGTGTACTTGACGTTTTTCTGTCTTAAGGCCCAGGCCGGAAACTCGTCCTTGGGAATATCTTCGCGCAATGAGTTTGGACCGGGATCGTTAGGCTCGCCTTTTTGCACCGCCATCTGTCCCTCACGCGAGAGAAACCAGTTGATCATTACTTTGGCCGCGTTGGGATGGGGCGCTTTGTTCAAGAGCGCGATCATCGTCCCGCCCGCTTCCATCGCCACGCCTTCTTTCGACATCCCATGGGGGTCCATCACATCCACCGGCAAGCCCTGCCTTTTCGCCTCGTCGACTTCGGTAGCTTTCGCTGTAATCGCGATGGGGACTTTGCCAGAGGCGATCCAATCGGTCTGTTGGCGCTCGTCGCGCACCAGCGTGAGGCCGCCGACGGTGATGAGTTTTTTTATGTATTCCGGTCCCAATGCCGGATTGTAGTAGAGAAATAGCAGAGGGCTGGCGCCGCCGGGATCGTTGGGATCTTTGGCGCTGACCTTGCCTTTCCATTTCGGATCGAGCAAGTCCATGAAAGACGTAAGGCCCTTGGGGTCGACGAGCTTGCTGTTGTACGCCACCATGCGCAGCGGAAAGGCGGCGTAAATGAAAATGTAGCGGTTTTCGCCGTCATTATATTGATGCTTGCCTTCAAACCACTTCGATGTGTCCTTGACCTCCGGCATGATCAGCGCCGAGGTAATCGGATCGAACGCTTTGGCGTTCAACATCGTCATCGCCGTGCCGCCACCGGTTCGGACAACGTCGGCGAGATATTTTCCCGCGCGCCGCTCCGCCATGATGCGTTGCAAAATTTGCGATCCGCTGCCAGCAACCAGGTTGAGTTTGATTTTGGGATATCTTTTCTGAAATGCGTGGAACTCGGCGTCGGTGCTGAGCTTGTAAACCGTGACCTGCCCTTCCTGCTCCGCCGCCTTCACCGTACTCTCCCACTCATCGCTCCCCGAACTCACCGCCGCGGCGAAGCTAGTTCCATGCAGCAAAACTGTAAATAAACTAATCACCGCCAGGCTTTTTAGCAGCATCATAAAACTTTCTCTCCGTAGAAAATCGACACCATGCGATTCATCTCACCGCGAAGAAAATCGCCAACCGGACGGGCGACCGCCAATCGCCCCTACGATTCCGAACCCACTTTGCGTCTTTGCGCCTTTGCGGGAGACATTCCGAATTCGATTCACTCGCGCTTAAACCCGCCGACGATCGCCGTGTTGGTCTCGCGCCAGAAACAGTCGATGTCACAAAACCCGGCGCGCTTGAGCAGGCTAAACTGTTGCGCCAGACTCGGCGCCGCGCCGTCCAACTTCGCCGCATGGCCGCGAGTTTTAATTTGCAGCTCGCGGAAGCACTGGCGCAATGTTGGTGTGGCGAAGTTGACCCGCTCGATATTCATGAACACACCGCCGGGCCGGAGCAGTTCATGAATTTGACGGTACACCGGACCGATCAGCTTGAGCTTGCGCAAATTGTGAATCGCCCGGGCGCTCACCACCGCGTCCAGTTGGCGCGGCAAGTTCGCCGTCCAATTGTCCGCGCCAAAATCGGCCTGGGCATATGAAACTCGATCGCCATAGGAAGCCAAACGCTGGCGCGCCAGCTTGAGCATCTCTTCAGAACCATCTGAGCAAATGACATGCATCTCGGGAAACGCCGCGAGCAACTTTTCCGCCAGCGTCCCAGGGCCGCAGCCCAAATCCATCACCCGTGACTGCCGGCTAACAAACACCGACAGCCAGCTGAGCGCCGCGCTGAATTGCGCTTCGCGCTCCGTCGCGCGCCGGCTATCCTTGTCGGCCCATTCTTGATCATACTGCTCGGAGCCCCACTCATGTTCGCTTTTCGCCATTGCGTTCCGCTCCAATTAGTTTAGCTGAATGCCGCACTCCGCCTTCGCCTTCTCGAGAAAACTCAAATCGGCGACTTCACTCAACGACACTTGCTTACTCACGCCTTTCGCCAGAGCCAATACCTCGCTCTGATAGCGCGTGCCTGCCGCGCTAATCCCACAGGTATAGCCGCCATCACGAGTGTGGATTTCGTAGTTGCCCTCGGCATCCTCACGGCTGAGATGACTGATTCGCTTTAACGCCAAGTCGATCGCTTCGCGCCGATGATGATTGAGAAAATCGGTCGCCTGCACAACCGCCTTCACGGCACCGTAGACCCTCTCAGGCTGCTCGCGAATCAGCCGCGCCGAAGTCGCCAACCCGCCGCCATGCCAGCGCATGTAGTCTTCCGGATAAGGAAGCAAGCGCCAGCCCGCTTGCAGCGCCCAATAGGCGTACTCTTCGCGGGCGATAACGGCGGCAATGTCGGGATCCTTGAAAGCGCGAATCCGATCATGCTCATCCCCGTGTACAATAGTCACATCGCGGCCAATTTCCCAGCCGAGCTTTTTCGCCAGATAGGTAATCTGATTGTTCGACGCGCCGCCGCCGACCATGACCCGCTTGCCCTTTAAATCTTTCAACCCGGCAATTTCCGGCCGGGCCGAACAAAAGTGCAAGGTCGTCTGGTTGCTACACAAAGCTTTAACGTCGCCCCATTCGCGCAAGCGAGCTTCGGTAGTCGTCGAAACCGAAGTGTAAAAATGCAAATCGCCCTCGACGCAGAACTGCACCTTGCGCTGCTTAGTTTCCCTAACGTGCAGACAATGAATATTCACCCCAGCGCGGGTAAAATAACCAAGATCTTCAGCCGCATAGAACGGCAGAAAGTTCATCGTTGGATAAGGTAGAGCGAGGAGCATGGCGGCGTCTTAGCAAATTGGCGTGGTGGAGTAATGGAGTGGTGGAGTGATGGAAGGACGAACAACATCTTGCAACACTCCATTACTCCAATACTCCATCACTCCAAGCCCTCTCCCGTTACCGCGTCACCTGACAGCGATCGGGCGGCATGTGGACATAGACCGGTTCGCCCGGCTGAAACACTTCATAGGGGCTAAGCAAGGCGCGAAAGGTTTTGCCTTTGATCATTACTTCGCCGTCGACAAAGCTACCCAAGAACAGTGAGCGCTTAATCGTTCCTTCGAAACAATTATCGACAAACTTACTGCGCTCATGGGAACACATCAAAACCTCCGGGCGGATCACGACGTAGACGGAATCGTTGGTGCTCACCTCGCTCGTGCTCAGATCGACTGAGATCGTCCCTAGTTCAGTCTCCACCGAACCTTTAGCGCCGGTCTCGACCACTCGCCCTTGCAGAGAATTGGCCGTGCCGAGAAACTCCGCCACCAGCTTGTTCTTCGGCCGCGTGTACATCTGATAGGGCGTGCCCACTTCAACCAATTCGCCGGCCATGATGACACCGACGCTATCGGACAGCGCCAGCGCCTCGGTCTGATCGTGGGTGACGAAGAAAGTCGTGATGCCGACGTTGCGCGCGACTTCCTTCAATTCAACGCGCATCTCCTCGCGCAACTTCGCGTCCAAATTGCTCAGCGGTTCGTCGAGCAAGAGCAGCTTGGGCTTACGCACCAGCGCGCGCGCCAGCGCGACCCGCTGCTGCTGGCCGCCGCTCAGCTGTGTGGCCGGCCGGCTGGCGTAACCGCCCATCTGCACCTGCGCCAGTGCTTCGTTCACGCCCTTTTCAACTTCGGACTTCGAATGCTTTTTCCCTCTGGCGCCATAGAGTAGCGGGAACGCCACGTTGTGAAACACGTCCATGTGCGGCCAGATGGCATAGGATTGGAACACCATGCCGATGGGCCGTTCTTCCGGCGGAATGAGAATTCGTCGCTTGGCCGAATAGACGCATTCGCCACCGATGTGGATTTCACCATCCTCGGGCTGCTCCAGGCCGGCGATACAACGAAGCGTCGTGCTCTTGCCCGAACCGCTCGGCCCCAAGAGCGTGAAAAACTCCCCCTCGGCGATATCGATACTGACGTTTTGAACCGCGCGTACCTCGCCCTTGTCAACTACAAAGCTCTTCCGCAAATTATCGATTTTCAACATCTGGCTTGTCCTCAAGTAATTGAAAAGTTAAGCCGGCGCTCGTTCCGGCGCGCTCGTCCGATCAATACACGCGTACTTGAATCATTGCCAATACTAGATTCAGGGAGATTCTTCAACGTCTAATTTCTCCGCGGGGGAAAAGTCGGGGTTGCCGCCCCCCCTGTGGCACTGAGGAGTTGTCAGGACCTACCGATATTTGATAGTTACTAGCAAGGGACACGAGCCAGCGGCAGGACCCTACCGGGACACCGAGGGCCGGCAGGGCATGAAGGATAAATGAGCGGATTTTACTGAATCACGATGGGTGTGACGAATAAGCAAATTGGGATAATCGGGGTGGCCTGCTTGCTGT
>CAYZJE010000179.1:0-3834 GCA_964478485.1 uncultured Syntrophobacter sp.
GCGCACCTCGCTGACGATCCTCTGCATTAACTTCGGGCTGTTCAATCGATGGTTCTCGACCAGTAGGAATGGGTACCGTTTGCGAAACAGATCGATAATTTGCAGCGTGTCCTCGATGCCGGTGCTGTGATAAAGCACCAGTTTTTTTTCTTCTTGCGCCTTGCCGATGAGATCCTGGGCAAAAACTAATTGGCTTGAAAAAAGCCCCATCCCGATCGCTGTCGCAATGGTGAACAGGACCAATCTGAGACAACGTGAATGAGCTTCAAAGATTTTGGCTGAAAGTGCGACGGTCATCGGTGGACAAAAGGTCGATTGATTGTTCCTCTCCGCAATTAATTTAGCTACTCCATACGCCGGCGCCGAGTCAATGTCCAGCCCAACTCAAACTCAGCCATTTCGTAGGGTGCGCTTGCGCACCACATACGAAGCGCGAATTGCTTCGATAACGAACGGAGGGCGGACATTCCTGTCCGCCTCTTGCGGCGGGTGAGAAAACCCGCCCTGCTACGACACCGCACCCAACTACGTTGCGCAAGCGCACCCTACTTGCTAGCCCAGCTCAATGCGACAGCCCGAACGAGCTGATGTCGCCTCCGGAAAAAAAAGTCCCGATGATATTGCCGCGCGTGATCGGCAGATCCAAGTGTGATGGATACGACTCGTCATGATGAATCGTGATCCGCGCCGGGCGGGGACGGCGCAAATGATTGCGTGCCAGCGCCTGTAGCGAATTCACCGCCGGCTCGTCATCGGCGCCTTTAATGCGCAGCGCGATGCGCTCGCCGGCCTGGAACAAACGCGCCGTGGCGACGATGGGAATTTTCAATTCGTAAGTTTTTCCCGGCTCCAGCTGCTCTCTAGACTCATGAGCCTGAATCGGCTCCCACGGCTTGCTGTCCGAGCGTAACATGCGCTGCGAGGCGCGCAGCCAGCCGCGCGTCAGTTCGTGCTCTTGTCCCTCCCGGTCGATCAACAGCAGCGTCGCGAACAGCAACGCGTCACTGTCGGTAACTGACAGATACAAGGTCAGCACGCTCGGCCCGAGCACTTCGGTATTTTCCACCAGCGGCGGCGTTGTATAGGTCACCGAGCCATGCTCGAAGTTCGACTCGTCGAAGGAGTCCGAGCCTTCGGCGGGCCAAAGTTCATGCTCGCTGAGAATTCCATCCTTGTGCAGATAAAATGTCGTCCAGCGAGCCTCGGGCGGCGGCCAGTTATCGAGATTTTTCCATTCGCCGGTGGGCGGGATGAAGCAGCGGATCGGCGGTTCGTCCATGACGCCGTTGTCGATGCCCTTGAGCCAATGATCGAACCAGCGCAGCGCCTCGTCTTGATATTGATAGACCGGACGATCGAGATAGATCGGCGGGCCAATCACCATTTTCTTAGGTCCTTGCCACTCCCGCCAGGCCGTGAACGCGCCCGGCAGATGTAAGCCATAATTGCCCCAGCAAGCGCCGAGATAGGCCGGAATTTTTCCGTTCGAATCTTGCGCGCTGCGCTCGCGCCAGAATGGTCCATCGAAGGGATGCAGCAACATGTCAACGATGAGCGCATTGGTTCCCGCGCCGGGATTTTGCAGGGCCTCGCGTAAACCGGGCACCGCGACTATTTCATCGTCGCGCATGGCCTGGGCGATGGCCTCCTGGTAAGCCGCTTCGCCGTGCTGCTCTTTGTACAGGCTGCGATAATTCGGCCGGTGCAAGCTGTTGCGCCAATGGGTGATGAATCCGTGCGCCAGAATGCCGCCGTGGTAGACTCGATGACGATAATCGTCGGTGCCGGCGAAGGGAGAGAAAATCGCCTTCAACGGCTTCGGTCCTGCTGCCGCGACGGCTTTGGCGAGCCGGGCATAGTAAGACACGCCGAACATGCCGACGGCGCCGTTGCTCCATGATTGAGCAGCTAGCCAATCGATGAGATGGCCACCGTCCTCGACTTCCAACGGCCCCATGAGCTGATAGAAGCCCTCGGACTTGCCGGTGCCGCGCGAGTTGAATACCGCGTGGACGTAACCACGGCGCGCGAAAAAAGTGGAATCGCCGCTTTCCATGTAGCCGCGCATCGGCGTAAACCCCACCGGCAACATCGGCGGCGACTGCAAATCCTTGTTGTAGCCGTGCGCACCGAGAATCACCGGAAACGTTTCATCCGAAGCGGGGCGAAAAATATTGCCGTCGAGCGACGTGCCGTCGGGCATGGCCACTCTAACGTCGCGTTCGACGATGACGTCATACTTCCGTTCCGACGTAGACCATGTTTGTGTGAACATAGGCGGCAACCTCCCGAGGAGACCCCAATACTTCACCGCGCGGCAAATGTCTAGCGCGGGTAGTGGTTCAATTTGGGTTCAATGGCGCCTCAATGTAGGGGCGGACCTGTGTGTCCGCCCTCTCGGACGGGCGACCACGTAGGGTCGCCCCTACAACGTTTTTGTGAAACTGAACCATTACCCAAGCGTGAATCATCCACGCATTGACGGCGCTCAAGTTTATTTGCTACAAGCAAAGCCGTCATGACTAACGAAAAACCTGTCGCCCTAGTAACCGGCGCGGCTACGGGAATCGGCCGCAGCGCCGCCGTCGCCTTGGCAAAAAACGGCTACGACGTCGTCGTCAATTTTAGCCGCAGTGAAGACGCCGCTAAGCTCACTGCACAGCAATGCGAAGCCGCCGGCGCACGCGCGTTGCTCCATCGCTGCGACGTCAGCGACGATGGCGCCGTGCGCGCCATGCTGGCGGCGACGGAAAAGGAATTCGGCAGGCTTGACGTGCTGATCAACAACGCCGGCACCACCGTCGATGTCGAGCCGAAAAATTTCGAAGCGATGAACGTGGAAGACTGGAATCGCGTGTTCAACGTCAACGTGCTCGGCTTGTTCCTGGTCACCCGGGCGGCCGCGCCGCTGCTGAAAAACTCGCCCAACGGCTGCATTGTCAACACTTGCAGCATCGCCGGTCTCCGCCCAAGCGCCCAACCATTGCCGTACGCGGCAAGCAAAGCCGCCGTGGCGAACCTAACCAAGACGCTAGCCAACGCACTCGGACCACAAATCCGCGTCAACGCGGTGGCGCCGGGATGGATCGAGGGCGAATGGATGAAGCGAACCCTGGCGGAGAACTACCAAGGGCTGATGGCGCGCCGGGCTAAATACACGCCGCTCCAACGCTGCTGCACCGAAGACGACGTTGCCGACAGCATGCTAAGCCTGATCCTGCACAACCGCTTCGTCACCGGCGAGATTGTTATCGTCGATGGTGGCTTTTCGAGTACGACGTAGATGAAGATGGTCGACGATAGAGGATCGAGGATCGAGGATCGCAATCTTCCATCTTCCATCCTCCATCTTCCATCCCCTCTATCCTCGATCTTCCATCCTCAATCCTCGACCCTCCATACGCCATCCTCACATCGCATCTCGATGGCAGCGAGAAAATAAAGTGCTAAACGGCGTCGTCCGCTTCCCACCCGAGTTCGCCGCGCGCTACCGCGCTAAGGGTTATTGGGAAGATCGCTCGCTGCGCGATACCTTCGGCGAACTTTTTGCCCGCCACGCCAATCGTGTTGCCATCATCGACCGGGATCAGGCCGTCACCTACTGGCAAATCGACCAACGCTCGACCCGCTTGGCAGTCAATTTGCTTGACGAAGGGCTCGAACCGCTCGACCGCGTGGTCGTGCAGCTACCCAATGTCGTCGAGTTCGTTTATCTCTATTTCGCGCTGCAAAAGATCGGCGCCATCCCGATCATGGCCCTGCCGAGCCATCGTTTCCGGGAAATCAGCCAGTTCATCGAGCTGTCCGGCGCCGTCGCCTGCGCCACGCCGGACC
>CAYZJE010000180.1:0-3116 GCA_964478485.1 uncultured Syntrophobacter sp.
CGCGCCGGCGTGGCGGATGATCACGATATTGCCGTAACCGCGCAACTGATCGCTGTAGGCCACTTCGCCGCGCTCGATCGCCAGAATTGGCGTTCCTTCCGGCGCGGCGATATCGATGCCGTCATGAAAACTCGCGCCACGTGGACCGAAGGACGAGTTGATCATGCCGCTCACGGGCCAGACGAGCCCGTCGTCGGGCTGTTCCTGGGGCGCGCCAGGGTTGGGCGGCACCGAAGCCGTTTCCACCGGCGTAATGATTCCGACCGGTAGCAACTGCGTTGCGCCTGGAATGAAGATACGTTGTCCGACCCGAATCTGCGCCGCGTCTCTGATGCCATTAGCCCGCGCCAACTCCGCGAACGACACGTCGTAGGCCTTACCGATTCGATATAAATTCTCTCCGGGCCTGACAATGTGGTGAACGCCGTCGATTTTCTTAGCCGCGCTCGGCGGCGGAGCCGCGGTTCGAGATGAACACCCGGCGACGAACAAAACCCACAGGACGCCCCCGATAAGACTAATTTTAGAATTCATGGAGCATCGCCGGCGGCCAGCATGGCAATAGTTAGCAACCTTACTACGAGCCGTTTCGCATCAACTCGGAAGCCGAAACTCGAAACCCAAAACTGTTCTCATTCGCGCCACCCGTATTTGCCTAAGAGCTTAACAAACTTGCATTCGCCGAGCCCGGTTTCCTTGAAGCCGGTCGGGGTGCGCACCACACGCAAGAGAGTTTGCCCTTGCTCGTCCCCCACCGGAATCACCAAGCGACCGCCAACGAACAGTTGATCGAGCAAGGGTTGCGGTGCCTTGGGCGCCCCGGCGGTGACGATGATCGCGTCATAGGGCGCATGCTCGGACCAGCCGATGCTGCCGTCACCGACGTGGAGTGCGATATTTTGGTAATCGAGACGATCGAGCAAAGCCCGCGTTTTGCGCGACAAGGAGCGCAACTTCTCCACTGAAAAGACGTTAAAGCAGAGTTCGGCAAGCAACGCCGTCTGATAGCCTGAGCCGGTGCCAACCTCTAAGACCTTTTCGGAGCCGGCGAGGCCGAGGCATTCCGTCATTCGCGCCGCCATGAAGGGCTGCGACAGGGTCTGTTTGTCGCCGATCGGCAAGGCGCTGTCGTCGTAGGCGCGATTGACGATCCCCGGATCGACGAACAGATGGCGCGGAATCTTGCGCATGGCCGAGATCACTCGCGAGTCGTTGATGCCGCGGCCAATGATCTGCTCCTGAACCATGCGTTCTCTGGCCCAGGCAAAATCGTGGGAACTAAATTCCGGGAGTTTCACTTTGACTGAGCAATCGCTAGTAGGGACAAATTCCGTGCCACGGCAACCGCTACCTATTGCAATGGCCGACCCCCCCCTACCACGAGCGAGTTATTCTAATAATTCCCCGCAGCTTGCTGCGGGCACCATTAAATGGGGAATCCAAAGGGGGCGAGCATCCCCTTTGGTCGCGTGCGGGGTTAATACCCCGTACGCGAAATGCCCCGCTTATTGGATTCGCACAGCCGCACCGGCTGTATATGTATCACAGAAGCAGGAAAGTTTTCTACAATTGGCGAAGTAGGCAACGATTTGAATGGCCGGGAACTCGTCGCGGCAGCCATCGGTTGAGCGGAAGTTTTAGCGCGAGCGACTACGCGGCCAGTTTGCCGGTCGCCTTCAATTCTTGCACCCGCCACATGATCACATCTTCGATTCCCTCCCCGGGCAAAGCCCCGGGAAGCGCGCTGGGTTCGCCGCCGAGTTGGATGAGCTTTGCCCGAATGCCCGTCAGCGTGGCGTGCAATTGCTGATAGTCATTGACGAAGCCGGCGCACTCCTTGAGCTTTTCATCGATGCCGCCAAGGCAGCGGTCCAGGGACTTGCGCTCCTCTTCGAAAACCGCGCCGACCTGCTGGCGAATCTCAAAGCTTTGCTGATGGAGCGTATCGTTGATATGGCCCAGATTGATTTTCATCTGCAGCACGACATCCATCAACCGTTCCATCGATTGTCCGTTCATAAGATTCACCCTCGTTGCCTTTCAAGATTTTTTTCTCCTGGTGATCGCTATCAAGTGCGCCACCTTTTCGCAACAGTTAAGCCGCCAAGGGCCAAGTCTCTATCGATGCGCAGGGTTAGGGTCCTGCCAACCTTGGGGCCACTTTTCAACACCCGAAAAGGCAACTCAAATCCGCACGAAGAGTTTCACTCTCCTAACGCGATGCCAATTCCTTGAGAGCTTCCTTCAGATAACTCTGATCGATGTACTTCGCCGCACTCGGCACGCCACCCTTGGATTGAGTTTGATCCCAATAGATTTGCGTCACCGCTTGCAGGCCGTCGACGTTGAGATCGCCATCGGGATGCCACATTTTCGTCGACGCGTAGAACTCCCAGCCGCGCCGGGCGTGTTCTTTTTTGAGGTTCATTTCCTTGGTGAGATAGTCCACCGCCGGTTCTTTGTTCTGGTGAATCCAGCGCATGGTTTGCGCCATCGCTTTCATGACGCGCACCACGACGCCGCGATTTTTCTCGACCCACGAACGCTTGGCGGATAACGCGGCCAATTGGTAGTTGGGGATGACATCGACGAAGCGGCCAATCTCGTTAAATCCTTGTTCTTCCGCGGCGTAGTTAACCGGCAGCGACAGCGCCGCGGCATCGATCGAGCCGGCGACCAAAGCCGCATAGGTTTGCGGCGTGCCACCGATAACCAGCAATTTGTAATCGCGCGGATACTCGAGACCTTTCACTTTTAGCACTTGGCGCAAGGCGAACGTCACCCCCGAGGTCAAACTGATGGCGCCGAAGGTCGCGCCGCGCAGATCGCTGTAGGTTTTGAATTTCTTCGCCGCCATGATCGATTGCGTCAAACCGTTGATGATGCCGCCGACGATGACCAGATCGAGCCCCTTCTCAATCGCCGCGATGGGCGCGTCGGAGGCGCTGCCGGCAATTTCCAAGGAACCGCCGGCAAGCGCTTGAATGCCGACGTCAGAGGCGCGAATCACCACCAAATCGACATCGAGCCCCTGGCGCTCGAAAAAGCCCATTTTAGACGCGATCCACAGTGGACCGTAACCTAGCGTCTTGGTCGCTGAGCTAATGCGAAGTTTG
>CAYZJE010000181.1:0-13064 GCA_964478485.1 uncultured Syntrophobacter sp.
CCGAGACTTGCCGTACTTGCCGCTCTACTACCGGCTCGAGTGGCTGGCGATCAGGAAAGGCGTGACCGGCATCACGCCGCGCATCGAAAGCGGCGGGCAGAATATGAACACCTGGAATATGCATCTGTGGGACAAGGCTTAGGACAACAGCCGTTCCAATCGTTCAAAACGTTCAAGCCGTTCAAACCGTTTGAACGGAGCGAAGCGATTGAACGAGTCGCTTCTCGCGCGAAGACGCAAAAGACCGCAAAGAAATTCGAAAGCTTCGATGCTTCATTATCTGATCCGCCGCACGTTCCAACTGGTGCCGCTGCTGTTGGTCATTTCGGCGTTCATCTATTTGCTGCTTTATCTGATGCCGGGCGATCCGCTGTACCGGATGCTCGAAGATGTGCCGAACTTGCGGCCGCAAGACTACGAGCGTTTGCGCAAAATCTACGGCTTGGACGATCCGGTTTACATTCAATACTGGAAATGGCTCTGGCAGTTGATCCAGCTCAATCCCGGCTATTCGCGCGAGTATGGTCAGCCGGTGATCGAAATCATTTTGCCGGCGCTGAAAAATACTTTGGTGCTGACCATCAGCGCCGTGGTGATCGGCAAAATCCTGGCGGTTCTGTTGGGAATTTTCTCCGCGGTTCGCCAATATTCCATCGGCGACTACGTGCTTACCGCGATCACTTTTATTTCCTACTCCGTGCCGGCGTTTTGGCTCGGCCTCATGTTGATCATTCTCTTTTCCGTCAAGCTCGGCTGGCTGCCGACCTCCGGCATCGCTAATACCGACCTCACGCCCGGCAGTTTGGCAGCGTGGTGGGATTACCTCAAGCATTTGATTTTGCCGGTAGCGGTGTTGGCGATCTCGGAAATTATCCAAGTGCAGCGTTTTATGCGCTCGAGTTTACTCGAAGTGCTGCGCCAGGATTACTTGACCACGGCGCGCGCTAAAGGTTTGAGCGAAAAAGTCGTCATCGGCCGCCACGCGCTCAAGAATGCTTTGATTCCGGTGGTGACGATCATCGCCGTGACGATGCCGCGCGTCGTCGGTGGTTCGACGGTGGTCGAAACTGTATTCGCCTACCCCGGCATGGGTAGGCTACTATTTACTTCGATCATGGCCAATGACTTTGTCGTGGCGATGACCGTCGTCATGATCATCGCCGTGACCGTGGTGTTTTTTAATTTGCTGGCCGACATCATCTACGGCTGGCTCGACCCGCGCATCCGTTATCAGAGTTGAAGAGATCGGAATTAACCACAAAGGGCATAGAAAGAAGATTCGGACTCGGAGTATTGGCCGCAAAAAGCGCAAAGGGCGCAATAAAAGAATTCAAGAAACTTCGAAAAAAGGTTGACGGTGAGTAGCAGGTTACTGAAAAAAGCTTTGGAATGCTTCGAGAACCTCAGCATGAACGGAAAATCATCAGTGAAATCAATTCTTCCGTTCGTCCTGAGCCCCGTCGAAGGACTCTGATAGGGTTTTCAGCAACCTGATGGATAAGAGAAATGGCTGATCAAGTTACTAGCATCACCGACAGTCAGGCGCTCCTCGCGCACGCTGTCCAGCAGCATCCGAGCTACTGGCGGCTGGTGTGGCGGCGGTTCAAGCAGCATCGAGTAGCTTATGTGGGCTTCTTTTTTTTCATGTTCCTGCTGTTTCTCGTCATCGCCGGGCCGTACATGGTGCCCTACGAGCTCGATCAAGTTTCGCTGTCGGAGCGCATGCACGTGCCTTCGGCGAAACATTGGTTTGGCACCGATGAGTTGGGGCGCGATACCTGGGTGCGCATCATGCACGGCGGGCGGGTTTCGCTTACGGTCGGTTTGATCGTTGGTTTCAGCACCGTCATTATCGGCGGGCTAATCGGCATTCTTGCCGGTTATGTCGGCGGCTTCTTGGACAACGCGCTGATGCGTTTGGTTGACACGATCTACACGATCCCGCGCATCGTTTTGCTATTGGTTCTGTCGAAGCTGGCGGGACCGGGCTTGCTCAACATCATCATCATTCTCGTCGCCCTGGAATGGACCAACGCGGCGCGCTTGGCGCGCAGTGCCGTGTTGTCGTTTCGCGAGCAGGAATTTGTCCTCGCTGCCCAATGTCTGGGCGCGTCGCGCTGGCGCGTCATGCTGCGCCATCTGCTGCCCAATTCCCTGGCGCCGCTGATCGTCGCCGCCACGCTCGATGCCGGTGCTGCCATTCGTGCCGAAACCACGCTGAGCTTTCTCGGTCTGGGCATTCAGCCGCCGACGCCGAGCTGGGGCAATTTGCTGACCAACGCGGCGACCAATATCTTCATCGCGCCGCTGCAAGTGTTTCTGCCGGGGCTTTTTATATTTTTCGCACTTATGAGTTTTAACCTACTCGGCGACGCGTTACGCGACGCGCTCGATCCGCGCTTGTCGAAGACGAGAGGTTGAGGGGAGGGTCGAGGATCGAGGATGGAAGATCGAGAATGGCGGGATTCGATTCGCGAACTTATTACTCTTTCCTTTGCGACCTCAGCGTCTCCGCGGTGAAATCTCCCAATCCTTTTACACCACAGAGCCTGTAGGTCGGGTTAGCGCAGCGTAACCCGACGCCTCCGATTGCATCGATGCAATATCGCCGCGCCGTGGTGACGGCGGACCGTAAATAGTTATTCACCGAGCAATTCAATGCCAGGAAGTTTCCGGAAGCCTTTCCCACGCTTCGATGGACGCGGCCATTAGCTTTAATGGGTTTGACAAGAAGGGTGAAAGCATTATCATTGGTTTGGGAACGAAAAATGACACAAGAACAATTTGCTACGTTAGAGATCCGAACCGATACGCCGCCACTCAGGCAGGATGATTCTGGCGCCGTGCGTATCGGTAAGACGCAAGTTTTGTTGGAACTCGTAATCCGAGCTTTCGAAGACGGTGCCACGCCGGAGACCATCGTGCAACGCTACCCCTCAACGACTCTCGCCGATATCTATGCCGTTATCGCGTACTATCTCCGCAATCGCGGTCTTGTCGAGCGCTACCTTGCCGAACGCGAGCGACAGGCCGACGCCATCCGGCAGCGAATAGAAGTCCGCCAGGGCGACTTGTCTGAAGTCCGTCGGCGCCTGCTTGCCCAGCGCATTCCTTAACGGTTGCCAATGCTACGGCTGGCGAGCGATGAAAACTTCAACGGCGACATCGTGCGCAGCCTCTTGTTTCGCCTTCCCGAACTGAACTTGGTTCGGGTTCAGGACGTCGGGCTCGAAGGCGCGATCGATCCAGTCGTGCTTGCCTGGGCCGCCGAAAACGATCGCATCATCTTGACTCATGACCGCGCTACTCTTCCGAATTTCGCCTTTGAGCGCGTCGTGGCAGGCGAGGCAATGCCGGGGGTATTCGTGATCAACGATCGCTTGCCTGTCGGACGGGCAATCGAAGAACTCGTACTGGTCGCTACGTGTAGCGAGGCATCGGAATGGGTGGGTAGAGTTCTTTACCTTCCACTATAAACGACCGCCTGGCGCTGTTCGGAGCGTCACAAACAACTTTGCGTTCTCCGCTGACGGCGATTCGCCTCTCCCAAAGTGGCCTTCCCCAGACCAGAGTCCAAGGCGACCTAAGTCCAATTGCGCGCCAATATTCGATTGATAGATTCGCCCCACGGCGGAACAGGCGAACAAAGCGTAACTGACAACGACCGTTGTGGGTCGCTGACGGATTTGAAGTGGTGTCGGGTTACGCTGCGCTAACCCGACCTACAACGGAGCGCCTCCGCGGTGAAATCTTCCGATCCATTTTCACCACAGAGACGCTGAGTACGCAGAGGAGTTCTCAATCCTCGATCTTCGATCCTCGACCTTCCTTTCAGCCAGCGCGGGATGAGGTGTCTGGCACCAGAAATACACCAGGGCTGGCGTCATCGGAACGATTTTGCGATAATGCAACTACTCGTTTGATGCCATAGCTTCGTTTAATGATTTGCTCGGAGGGGGTCGAGAATGACACAGCCCGCAAAGGAAATTGTCAACGCCGCCAAACAACTCCCTGAAAGTGAGCGGCTTGAAATTGTTCAGGAGCTTTTGGCCAGCTTAGAGCCGGCTGCCGACGAGGATGTTGACGCCGCGTGGGCGTCAGAAGTCGAACGACGTTCTCGCGAGATTAAGGAAGGTAGCGTCCAATCCATCCCCTGGGAGGAGGTAAAGTCCCAGGCGAGGGAGCGGGCTCGTGGCCGCAGCTAAGGTCATATTTCATCCTGGCGCATCAGAAGATTATGCAGAAGCGTTTGCCTGGTACTATGCGCGGGGAACGGCGCTCGCGTACGACTTTGAGCGCGAAATCGAACGCGGAATCCGCTTAATTTTTGATAATCCCTTGCGCTGGCCTAAGTTCGATACCGAGCGGCGACGCCTCGTCATTCGAAAATTTCCATATTCGATTATCTACGAATTGCACGGCGAAGAGGTTGTCGTTCTCGCCGTCGCGCACGGCAAACGAAAACCCTACTATTGGCTCGCTCGCGCAACAGATAAATAGCACGTGTAGACGTCTTTTGGAGTCGAATTGGAGGATCGCGATCCTTGATTGGCGATCTGCGATTTTCCATCCTCGATCTTCGATCCTCCATCATCGCCCCAGTGATTTAACCGCATTCCACGGTTTTATCAGCAGCACCGTCATTGCTGAGCCCAATAGCAGAGTCGCACTCAATCCCCACAGACTCGCAGCATAGCTTTGGTCGCGATCATAGGCCGCGCCGGCGAGCACCGGGCCGAGGACGCTGCCCCAGGTGTAAAAGAACGACATGGTGCCGCGAATCGTCGCGAAGTATTTGCGGCCGTAAAAATCGCCGATGGTCGCCCAGACGACTGGGAAAGAGGAGTCGATGGTCGTGAACAGAATCGTAAACAGCCAGAGCGGCCAAACGCCGCTGCCCCAGATCAGCACTAATATCCCGACCGCCGCGGCGATGCCGCAAAGGGACAAGAGCTTGGGCCGGTTGGTGTTGTCGGCGAACCAACCGATCACATAGTGTGCGACCCAATTCAAAAAGGCGAAGTTGGCGAGCAAGAATGCCGCGCTCTCTTGCGACAGGCCTTTCCATACCATGATCGGCACGAAGTGCACGGTGATCGTGCTGTAGGCGCCGACGCGCACCGTCATGGCGATGGTGAAGAGCCAAAACGTCCATGTACTCATCGCTTGGCGCAGAGTCGGATCTGCACGAGCCTGCGCATGAATAGCCCCCGCGGCCGTGCTTTGGTCAGCGGATTTCGGATCGGCCACAGCATCGCCATCGGGCAGCAGGCCGATACTTTCCGGTGTCGAACGGACGCCGATGCCGAGCGGAATACCAATGACCACGAACAGAGTTCCGGCAAGGATCGCGCCCCAGCGCCAACCCCAGGTTTGCACTGCCATCGCCAATAGCGGGGTGATCAAGGTGCCGCCGATGGGCACCGCCGAACTGATCACGGTCATCGCCCGAGCGCGCCAGCGGATGAACCAAGAGTTGCCGACCGCCATCGGCGCGTGGACGAAGCCGGGAGTGAAGGAAAGCGAGATCAGGCCGAGGTAGACGATCAGAAACGCCGTGTAGCTCTGCACCCAACCCAAAGCGATATAACCGAGGCCGGTTAGCAAGGTCGCGATCAAGATCATTGGCCGCGGGCCAAAACGATCGATGACATAGCCGACGAAGGGTCCCTCGATGGCGCCTTGGGCGCGTGCCAGCGAGAATGCCAACGATGTCTCGGCGCGGTTCAAGCCCAGGTCGTGGCTTATGGGCAGAAAAAAAACCGTGAAGCCGAAGTTATGCAGCCCGCCGCCGAGCACGCGCAACGCGGACACCAGCCCAACCATGCGCCAACCGTAAAAGCTTTGTGATAGAAGTGTGCGGAGCGCTTGCAGGGGTGTGCCTCGATGATGATGGTGACTGTTTTGGTTTTCCCAGAAGCGGCGCGGGAAGGCAAGCAGAAAGTCTGGCTGGATTCAGAGTCGATGGCGCATTTGGCAGCGGCGAACTATTCAATACCGTGGCTGGGATGATTGAGCGTGTGGCAGGATCGTAGTATTAGAATCCACGGGTACGCGGCCGATAACCGCTGTTGCTCGTTTCGAGCAACCCGACTCCGATGAATTTGACTTCGCCATGAAAGACGTCGAGCAGGAGCTGATTACGACTGCCTTGCCTTATTGGGAAACCGAGGCGGCGATCGTTCGGCGATTTTTCAAGACTAAGCCGACGCGCGAGGATCAGATATTTTGGCTCGGGGCGCAGCTTTGGAAGGAGCTTCATCCGGTCGATGGTTATTTCACCGGACTGCATCGGGAACTGAGCAATTTGGTCGCGCGCTTTCCGGAGATCGATAAATCGATCGGCCGGCGCCGGTATCACTCGCTCCTCGTCCAACTCGCGCAAGAGTTCAATCACTACGTGCTGCTGGCCGACGTGCTCGAATATCTCCTGGGCCATCCGGTGTGCGCCGCCGATACCTTTCAACTGCCCCAGGAGAAAAAACTTGGCGAGATTCGCCGGGCCTATGTGAACTCGGGCTCGGCGGTCGATAAAGCCGCCGTGCTGGTTACCGAAGGGGGCGGCGCGCGGATGTTTCGTGAAGCGAGGAAGCTAACCGGCGGCCGGCTGGAAAAAATGATCGCCAGCGCGATGGAAGTGGTCTATCAGGACGAGAAAAACCATTATCGGGTGGCGGCACGGGAAGCGGCGCGCGCGGTGCGCAATCGCCGGGACTTGGCGCGCATGAAAAAAGCGCTGCGTGAAGTAAGCCTTCAACGAGTTTATATGCGTAATGAAATGTTCAGAGAGCCGCTGACAAGCGGCGAAATCAAAACTTGTCTGGCGACTCACAGGGGTGGCCGTGGTCGATGACGCCACCGCGCAAGGTACGGTGCGAATGGAACGATCATAGCGCTGGACTGTGCGCCCCGTTTGCGCTATGCGTCATCGAGATTTAGCCACTGCCATGGGGTACTTTCGCAATTCATTCTTGGTTACCGGCGCCGGACTCGTTCTCGGGGCTTTTCTTGGCTGGGAAATGACCCGCAGCTGGGCGGGTGCCCTGTCGACCACGTTCATCGTCGCCGTGCTGGCGATCCTCGAAGTTTCGCTGTCGTTCGACAACGCCGTGGTGAACGCCGTGGTGCTCAAGAAAATGACTCCGGTGTGGCGTCACCGATTCATTACGTGGGGTATTGCTATCGCCGTGTTCGGCATGAGGATTGTCTTTCCGCTAATCATCGTCGCGATTATCATACGCATCGATCCGATCTCGGCGCTGGTGATGGCGGCGACAGACCCGGATCGCTACTCGCATATTCTAACCAGCGCGCATGTTTCGGTGTCGGCTTTCGGGGGCGCGTTCCTCGCCATGGTCGGCCTGAAACATTTTTTCAACCATGAAAAAGACGTACACTGGATCGGCGTCATCGAGCGTCCTCTGACCCGGCTCGGCCGGATCGAGGCGGTGGAACTGGGCTTGGTCCTGCTTGTGCTCTATTTCGTTTCCACCTGGCTGGTTAGGGCTGAGCAGATTGAATTTCTCGTCGCGGGTCTATTCGGCCTGGTGACCTACATCGCCGTGGACGGCGTATCGGCGCTGCTCAATGTAGACCCGGTAGTCAGCGGAGAAGTGGTGCGATCCGGCGCGGCGTCGTTTCTCTATCTCGAAGTGCTCGACGCGAGCTTCAGCTTCGACGGCGTGATCGGCGCCTTCGCGCTGTCGAACAATCTTTTTATTATCGCCATCGGCCTTGGGATCGGCGCGATGTTTGTCCGTAGCCTGACGATCATGCTGGTGGAGCGCGAGACCCTGGCGTCGTATCGCTACCTCGAACACGGCGCGTTTTACGCGATCATCGCCTTGGCTTTGATGATGTTTCTCGGCGCGGTCGTTCATATTCCCGAGGTCGTCACCGGACTGATCGGCGCGGGCTTCATCGTTACGGCGTTTTTGGATTCGATCCGCTATAACCGCCGTGCCGCCGCGATCGAGCCGGTTGCGGTCGCCGGAATGGGCCACGCCGGCATTCGTAATCTTCCAGCCACGCCAGATTCTTCCCGAAGCCCGGTTGGAGAACCGTCTGTGCAGAGCCGGCCGGAATAGTGCATCTATCGTTAACCACGCTGATTTTTGCGTGGAACCTTTAAATGGGGTTTCCAAAGGGGGTTGAACATCCCCTTTGGTCAAGACCGGGGTTATTTCCCCGGTCGCGAAGTGAGTTTGTTTATTTTGAGTTGACCACGCGGCTGGTGGCGTGGTTTAGTTTGAAGCAGGACTTTCACCGCTCGGGTGAAATCCGGAGTGGTTCGTCTGCGACAGGTTCTCTACAGTGATTTCATTCAAACAACTCTCCGTCTCGCGCGAAAGCCCGTCCTACAAATGGTGGATGGGCATCGCGCTCGCGATCGGCTCGTCATCCGTTAGTTTTGCCGAGCGCATGATCGAGATTGCGATTCCGCAGATCATGGTCGCCATGGGTGTCAGTCTGGACAAAGTGCAGTGGGTGCGCACGGGTCCGGCCGTGGTCAGAACGATCTTGGGGCCAATGGTTGGCTGGCTAGTTGGAATTTTTGGCACGCGCCGGCTCTATCTCGCGACCTTCGTCGTCTACATCATCTGCTCGGCCTTCGCCGGTTCGTCTTGGAGTTTGGGCTTTTTGATTTTTTTTCTGACGCTGAAAAACGCCGGCGGCGGTCTCAGGCAGCCGCTGTCGATGTCGCTGATGTACCGCGCGTTTCCGTCGCAGCAACGCGGCCTTGCGATGGGGCTTTACCAAGCCAGCCATATGATCGGTCCGCTGATCGCGCCGCTGGTCGGTGGCTGGCTGGTGGAAAGCTTTGGCTGGCGCTGGGTATTCTACGCCAATATCCCGATCAATTTTATCGCGCTGCTGCTGATCATGATGGTCATGCCGCGCGATCTGGACGACGAGCGGCGAAAAAAAGCGGTCTCAGTGGACTTCGTCGGCTTGGGCGCCATGTCGCTCGGGCTGAGCACTCTGGTCTGGGCGGTCAACAACGGCACCGAATGGGGTTGGCACTCCAACCCGATTTTAATTCTTTTCGCCATCGCGGCGGTTTCTCTCGTCGTTCTGGTTGTCGCCGAGCTCAAGACCGAACATCCGGTGTTCGAGGTGCGAGTTTTTCAAAATATGTCTTTTACAATGTCGTTCCTGGCTCGGCTGCTCAACACGGCGATTTTTCAAAGCACCAATTTTATTTTTGGCATCTTTCTCCAGCGCGAACTACGCTTTTCCCCCTTGCAGGCGGGTCAACGGCTAATGCCAATGGCGTTAACTTCCGGCATGGGAGCGCTCGGTTTCGGCATGCTCGCGGACAGGATGCAGACGCCTGCCGTGGTCGCGATCTCGGTGCTGGCGTCTTCGATCACGATGTACTTCTATGCCGGATTAGATGTCGGCGCGACGTTGCTCCATATCGTCACGTTGACCGCCTCGCAAAGCTTTTTTCGCTCAGGCACACAGGCGACGATGACCACCATGGCGTTGGACACGCTGCCGCCGGAGCAAACGACTTTGGGCGCGGGCATGGATACGTTGGCGCGCAATCTCGGCAACACCGCCGGGGTGCCGTTGCTCTCGACTTTCGTCACGCAACGGGAACTGTCCCATTTGACCAAGCTGATGCGCATTCAAACCCTCGAACGCGACGGCCCGAAGGAGGCCATGGACACGTTGCAAAACGCATTCTCGCAGGCCGGACAGCCTCTCGATGAAGCGCGCGCGAGATCCCAAGGCGTGCTGCGCAATCAGTTGATCGAACGGGCGACCATCGAGGCCTACCACGATAGTTTCCGCTTGGTCTCGATCGCCGGGCTGTTGCTGGTGCCGATGGTACTGTTGATCCGCAGAATTCAATTTCCCAAAGAAAATCTTCGCCATGTCTCCGCGTGGATAGCGCGTAAGCCAAGTGAGGCAAGCGAATCGAGAGCGGCGAAATCGAGTGGAGAGCAGGGTTCATGCGGGGACCAGAGTAAATGAATGATGGCCGCGAAGACATTCAAGCCGCGGGATTGAATAGATGGTGGCGCCATTTTCGCGTCAGCGAAACCCGCCACGTGGTCGCGTTGATTGGTTTTGGCATCGGGCTTGCGCTCGCGATTTTCTACGGCGTCAACTGGTGGATTACGATGATGAACACCGTGTCCACCGATGAGGCCCGCGTGACCGCATCCTATGCGACCATAAGCTCGGAAGTTTCCGGTAAGATTGTCAAGTTTGCCGCCGAGGAAGGCGACCTGGTGCGCCAAGGCGACTTACTGGCGGAGATCGATCAGGACGACTATCGGAGCGCGCTGGAGGAAGCGGAAGTAGAATTGAAGCGCGCCACTGCGCATTACGAGGAAATCAAACTCCAACACAAAGGAATAGCCGCGGCGGTCGGCAGCGAGATCAGCCGCGCCGAGGCCGGGCTGGAGTCCGCCGGCGGCATGCTCAAAGAAAAAATCCGCTTGCACGAACTCGCCAAGTACGTCGGCAAATCGCAGATCGCACAGTCAGAGGCCGGCGTCAGAGTGGCCGATTCCAATCTGGCGCGAGCGGAAGTCGATCTGAAAAAAGCCGGCCTCGATCTGGAGCGCGCCAAGTCTTTGTTTGAAAAGCAATTCATCGCCGCCAAGGATTTGGACGACGCGCGCACCGCTTACGAAAGCGCGCGCGCGAGCGTTGATATGCGCAAGGCCGAACTACAGCAGTTCAAGGCGGACCTGCAGATGGCGCAGGTGTCCAAGCTGAATAATTTTCGCGACGACGCGCCGTTGGCGGAAGTGCGTACCCAAACGGCGAAGTCCGACGTGCGCAAGGCGGACGCCGATCTGCGTCTGGCGCGCGCCCGGCTCGCCGAAGTGGAAGCGTTTAAAGCGCGCCTCGAATCCGAGGAAGCGCTGATCGATAAGCTCAAGCTAAAAGTGCACAGCCAAAAGCGTCAACTGGAGAGCGCCACGCTCACCAGTCCGGTCAATGGCGTCGTGGTGCGCAGGACGGCGAACGTCGGCGACATCGTCCAACGAGGCCAGGCCTTTCTAAAGATCATCATCCGCGACACCTTGGTGGTGCGCGCCAACGTGCGCGAGACCTATCTGCGCTACATTGGACAGGGCAATACGGTCGACATTTACGTCGACGCTTATCCCAATCGAGTCTTTACCGGCAAGGTAAAGTTAATCGGCGATACCACCGATTCCGAGTTCGCGCTTTTCAAACCCGGCGGACCTTATTCGCGATTGGAGCAGATGATTCCAGTCGAGATTTCGCTCGACGGCAATAACAATAGTCGCGAACTGAAACCGGGCATGAACGCTTCGGTCTACATCCAACGCAGTTCCTCGCTCAGCGCCGCAACCAACAAAGCGAAGCAGCAGGCCGGCGGAAAAGTTGGGCAGTAGATGCGCAAGCATCGCTGCGGCTTCTTCATAATATTCTTATCGGTCGGAATTTATCCATAGAGTTGTCGCAGAACTGAGAATAAAACTTCCAAGCAGGTTAATTCCTCCTCGGAAAAATTGGCGGATCCCTACTGGCATTCCTCTTGCTCTTAAATGATTTAAATACTTACCAGCACGGAGGGGTTAATGTTCACCGATAAAATCGAACTGAAAGATTTCGACAAGATGGAGCCTGAGTATAAAGAACTGTTGGGCCATGTTTTGACCATACAAGCGGACTGTGAGATCGGTGGGCCGCATCTCTATGTCGAAAAGATGCTGCCGGCGGCGCCGACCAAGCTCGATCAACTGATCGTTGCGCGCACGGCGGCGGAAGAGATCGATCATTTCCGCAAAGTCGCCCGGGTCGCCGGCGACATCGGTGTCGACGTATCCTTCGTGCTGAGCCAACCGAATGACAAGCGCTTCGTCGATACCTTTCGTGGCCTGATCACGGCCTGGGAAGATAATTCGGTTTTTGGCTTCTTGATCGACCGCGTCGGCCGCTATCAATTGGAAGAGTTTTATGATTGCAGCTATTTACCGTTGCAGCGAATTCTTCCCGACATCGTGACAGAGGAGTTGGGGCATATCGAGTACGGCTACAACAAAACGCTCGAACTGATTCAATCGGGCGATCAAGGAAAGGCTAGGGCGCAGAAGGCGGTCGACTATTGGTACGTTCGTGCGCTCGACATGTTTGGCCGCAGCGGCTCGAAACGATCCGAGCGCTATCGCTACTGGGGGTTGAAACGACGCACCAACGAACAGGCGCGCCAGGATTATATGAACGAGGTCGGGCCGATCCTCAGCCAGATTGGCTTGAAGGTTCCCGACCCGAACCAAGGCCGCCGTTACAATTAACCCAAAACTGGAGGAAATATGCCGCAAGCAGTAGCTAACACCGAGGCACTCGATGAACACTTGCTGGAGGTCGTGCGCGCGCTGCACGGCGCGGTCAAGCAAGGCGTGTCGCACAAAGACGATTCGAAAGTACTGGACAAAGCGATTGGTGATTGCAAGGAAATATTGGACGTCATCATGAAGGGCGATGTCAAAGAGTGGTTGAACTAGGATCAAGATAGCCGTTCGCGCTCGCCGAAGGCCCTTGTGCGCTCCAACCCTTGTTGCATCGCTCGGTTCTGTGACCGTCTGTTTGATCTTTCAAGAAGGGACTTAAACCATGGCCGATCATCAAGCCAACGAAAAATGGTTTGAAGGAAAAAGCTCGCTGTTCAAGTCGCGCGCGGAGCGGGTCAAGGCCGACATGGCCCGGCGCAAGGCGGGACGCAAAGCGATCAAGGGCGAAGACGTCAAGGTCGAGTGGGAGGCGCAAAATGGCGTGTGGATGGGGCCGCTGGTTTCCCAGGAACTGGGCTTTGAGAACCGCATCATCGAAGTCGATTGCCACATCTATCCGCCCCATTCGAATTCGGTCACGCACAAACATAATGAAGCGATCATCATTGTCTTGCGCGGCCAGGGGTACAGCATCCTCGACGACGAACGGATCGATTGGCAACCCGGCGACACGCTTTACGTCGGTCAGGGAGTGTGGCACCAGCACTTCGTGACCAGCGAGGAGCCGGCGATGGTGTTCGCGATCAAGCCGCTGCCGATTCAGGAATACATGGGCGA
>CAYZJE010000182.1:0-3083 GCA_964478485.1 uncultured Syntrophobacter sp.
GGGCAACCCGTCGGATGGCACGCGTGGCAGTAAATCTTGTCGCAGCGCGCGCAGGGCGCGAAGCATTCTCGGCAGAGAATATGCAGACGGTCGTCGCAGACGTAGTAGCCTTTTCTCGGATAGAAGCAGGCTTCGCAGGGAAGCGGATCGAGTGATTTCAATACCGGATTGTAAGTCAGGGGAAATTGCCGCGCTTCCTTGCGCCGTTTCACTGAAAGCCAAAAAACCGGGCTGACCGTCTCGATGCCGATGAAGGCGATCGGCTCGAGCTGTAGATCGATGCGAAATTTGCCGATCAAATCTTGGACCTTGCCCTTGAGCTCTCGCTCGACGGCTGCGATCTTACTTTCGGTCCGCTGCTGGTCCTCTGGCGTGGCTAATTTTTTTGCCAGCGCTTGGCGATGTTCGTGGATCAACGTCTGGTAATAATCGTCGACGCGGCGGATATCTCGGTTCATCCGGCGCTCCATGCTGACGAGGAAATCGGCTAGCGCCTCCTGGACGATTTTCAGTTGCGCCTGCCAGAGGGCCTTCAAGGTTTTCTCGCTGACGTCCCGCTCCGCCTGCTCCGCCGATTCAGTCGCTGCGTAAGCGATCAGATCGAGAGTTTCCAACGTGGCTTTTTGCGCCGAGAAATTGAGCTCGTTGATCACGCAGCCGACTATGCCTTCTTGCCGGTCGTCGGAGATGGCCGAATATTTGGAATAACCGAGCAGATAGAAGACGGGGCGCTCTTCTTTGCGCTCCAATTGGAAAACCGCGTTGTGGAAAATCAATTTGTCGCTCAGCCGGTCTTCGAGCTTTTCCAACCGCACGGACGGCGGCGCAAAACCGACAGACGCGAATTGCCCCCGCTCACCGATGAGCCCGGCCATCTTCTTCAGGATCTCCGAGTCGTAGGAAACCGAAATCCCGTCATGACGTTCGCCGAGAAAGGTAAAGTTCGAGTGTTCCGGGATCTCCAAAACTCCGGCAACATCGGCCGGCAAAAGCACTTCGATACCTTCGCCGGCTGGTTCCACCACAGCGCCGCTCTCAGCCAACAGATGGGCGGTAAATTCGCCAAGCGATGTTTTCAAACCTCGTAATCCTCCCCAAAAATTTCTCGGTCCAACGCCTTGGAGTCAAGGTAATCGGCCTTCGCCTTGACCAGACTTTGTCCGAATTGTTCAAAGCGCGAGCGCGCCTCTTCGTGATCGCGGCTGTGCATCCATATCTCCATGATGATCTCCTCAAATTCTCGCTCCTCTCCCAAATGACCGAGCAACGGCTCGATCTCACCGATGACCATCTCAAACATGTTGATCTTATTCTCCAGGATGTGGAGGATATGGTCTTCCAACGTGTCGCGCACCGAGAGATTGAAGATAAACACGTCTCGGCTCTGGCCGATCCGGTGCAGCCTGCCGATGCGCTGCTCGATCCGCATCGGATTCCACGGCAAATCGAAGTTGACCAAGGTATTGCAGAACTGCAAGTTCCGGCCCTCGCCGCCCGATTCCGTGGATAGAAGAATCGGCACTTCGTCACGGAAACGCCGAATCGCCTCGTCCTTATTCCTGGCCGACAGGTCGCCGCGAAACTCGACGCAGGGAAACCCGTGGCGCTCCAGCAGTTGAGCGACTGACTCCAGGCTCTTCAAATACTGGGTAAAGACAACTTTCTTTTCCCGCGGATTCTTATTGAGAATCTCGATCAGGGCCTTTTCTCTGGCGCTCTCGCCAACGCTGTCAGCGAGCTGTAACAAGTGCTCGACCGGCGCGCCACGCTCCGAACCTAAACGCAAGAGCGTGGCGCGCAAAGCAGCGGGGCTGCTTCCGGCTTCTCTTAGTAAGAGCTGCAAGAGCGGCGCGGGCAGCGATTGCGAGCGCGCCCGGGCAAACTCCGTGATGCCATTGTACAGTTCCCGTTCGATGGCGCTCGGCTCCAATCTCGCCGTCGTGGCAAAGCGCTTGGGCAACTTTAAGTCGATGGCGCTTCGGGTATTGCGGATCATGACGTCGCGCAAGAGCTCGCGCAGTTGCTCTTTGTTCGCCGGCCTGCGGCTATCGCCCCGTTGCACGTAGGCTTGTTTAAATAGCCTCTCGGTCTTGAACTGTCCGGGCTTGAGCAGCGTGATCAGATTGAACAGCTCGATCAGATGATTCTGCACCGGCGTCGCGCTCAAGAGGAAGATAAAGCGCTTCTTGATTTCATTGACGAGCTTCCAGTTAAGGGTGTTGCGGTTCTTCAAATGATGCGCCTCGTCAACCACTACGAGATCATAAAAATTGGCCGCGACGCGCGGAAAATTCTTGCTGCTTTTCGCCGTATGGATGGAAGCGATAATGAACGCCCCCTGCCAAAAACGCTCCGGATCGGCGCCCAAGAGCGGGTCGTCGGTGGTGGCGAAGTGAATGGCGAATTTCTGCGCCATCTCCTCTTGCCATTGGGAAACCAGCGGCGCCGGCGTCAGAATGAGAATATTCTTGACCATTCCGCGCATGAGGTATTCCTTCATTAACATGCCCGCTTCGATGGTCTTCCCCAGTCCCACTTCGTCCGAGAGCAGAACCCGCCCGTGGAAATACTTCAGGACCTTTTTGGCGGTCTCGACCTGATACCAATAGCGCTCCACTCCCTTGATCGCATTGACGCAGAGCAGATCGTCGAAGCCCCGCTGGACGTCGAGCTGCGCATACTCGAGGCGCAGAAGACAGTCCGTCAACGTCCCTTGGCTTCGCAGCATCGCGTGCATGACCGCAAAGTCCGGCGGTGCGAAACGGAGGGGCGCTTCATGGATGGCTAGCGCCGGGGTGACCGGCGGCGGTGCCGGCGCTATTCGATCTTCCCTTTTCTCGATTCGCGGCGGTTTCTGCTCTACAGCCGGCGTGATCGGTTTTAGAGCGTTCGAGGTCGCGGGCGCCAATATTCTCGCAATTCGCTCAATAGGAGATGGTGCGACTTTGCCTTGAGATGAAATCCGCTCCACCCATTGATTATGTTCCTGAAGCCGGATCAAATCGCGCGCGCGATCGATTGCTGCTTTTATCTCTTGCCGAGTGTCCGCCAGCGTGCGTTGGCGTTTTTGCAATTTTATGGCG
>CAYZJE010000183.1:0-20233 GCA_964478485.1 uncultured Syntrophobacter sp.
ATGTGAATACCAAGTGGCTTAAAGATTCCGGCATCTCGGCGGCGAAAGACGCGCTGACCGTGCAAGAATATCACCGCGTGCGTAATCACCTGGAAGACAAGTACACCAAAGTGAGAGTGCCGGCGGGAAAATTTGCCGAGACGATTTTACAATAGCGCACGCCTCAGGGAAGGGAATTAGCCGCAAAGAACGCAAAGAGCACAAAGGTAAGCCGCATTAAGATGTCGCTGAATCTGGCATTGAGGCGCCGACAATTCGATTGATTTGCTGGAGGTATGACAATGAGGTTCCGATACATTTCGATCGCCGTTACTCTGGTTCTGCTTATCACTGCGCAAGCGCCGCTATCGCGCGCCGCGTCCGTCGAAGAGGTCATGCTTTACAACAAGCCGGACCGCGCGAAGATTCTCGTCGACGGCGCGCGCAAGGAAGGCAAGATCACTTGGTATACTTCGCTGATCGTCGATCAGGTGGTGCGCCCGCTGAAGGAAGCGTTCGAGAAGAAATATTCGTTCATCCAGATCGAACACTTCCGTGGCAACTCCGAGCGAATCGTGCAAAAGATGTTCGCCGAGTATCAAGGCAAGCGCTATGAAGTCGACATTGTCGATGGCACGGTGACCGCGCCGATGGTTAAAAAAGGCGGCTACCTGCAGCGCTTTTATTCGCCGCATCTCGCTGATTACCCCGCCGAGCTTAAAGACCCGCAGGGTTATTGGGGCGTGAGTAACGTCTATTATTTTGCGCTCGGCTACAACACGCGCATGGTGAAGCCCAACGAAGTGCCGAAGAGCTATGAAGACCTGCTCAACCCGCGCTGGAAAGGGCAGATGATGTGGTCGACCAGCCGCGGCTCGGGCGCGCCGATGATGATTGGCAATCTCTTTCAGTCCATGGGACAGGAAGCGGCAAAGGCGTACTTGCAGAAACTCAAAATGCAGAACGTCGCCAAGACCACGGCGAGCAACCGGCAATTATTGGACTTGGTCATCGCCGGCGAATATCCCCTGGGGCTGCATATTTTTCACCATCACGCCCATATCAGCCGGAGCGCTGGAGCGCCAGTGGACTGGGCGCCGTTGGAACCGCTTTCGGCAACGATCAACACGATCTCGCCGGTCACCAGGTCGCCGCATCCGCACTCGGCGATGCTCTTGCTCGATTTCATTTTGTCCGAAGAAGGACAGAAAGTGATTCAAGGGGTCAATTACTTGCCGTCCCATCCCAAGATCCCCGCCAAGCAAGTTGATCTCAAGCCGGGCGGCGGCAAGTTCAAACGGGCGCTCTATTTCACGCCCGACTCGCAGGTGAACGAAGGCGACGCGTGGGTGGATTACTTTAACAGCGTGTTTATGAAGTAGCGGCAAAGAACGTGGCAAAGCAACAATCAACCGAATCATTCGAGCTGCCGCTCAAGAGCGATACGGCGCGCGTGAGAATTTCGTTAGGTGTTTCATCGCGCTTCGACGTAGCCACGGTCGTGATGATCTGCGTTTCCGTGGTCACCGCGTATCTAGTTCTGCCGCCGCTCTATTCGGTCATCCAAACCAGCCTGTTTACGACCAAGCTCACCGGCGAGATCGACCAGTTTACCTTGCGCTATTATGAAGATCTGCTGCGTGAGCTGCAGATCCTCGGTCCGTTCCTTAATACTTTCTACTTTGCTATCGGCAGCGCGCTGTGTGCCACGGTGCTCGGCGGATCGATCGCGTGGCTGGTGGTCCGGACCGATAGCCCGCTGCGCGGCTTGGGTTACTTCACGGCGTTCGCGTCCTTCGGCACGCCGTTCATTCTTTACACCATCGGCTGGCTGCTGCTGCTCGGCCGGGCCGGGCCGGTCAATTACTGGTTGAAGATCTTGCTCGATCAAACCGGGCCGGTCATTAATGTTTATTCCATGTTCGGGATGATTTTGATCGAGTCGCTATTGTGGTCGCCGTTTGTTTTTCTCATGCTCGCCGCGGCGTTTCGCTCCATGGACCCGTCCCTCGAGGAGGCTTCGGCGGCTTGCGGTGCGCGGGTTTGGCAGACCATGCGGCGGATTTCCCTTCGCCTCATGCTGCCGGCATTTTTCTCCGTCATGCTTTTGATCTTCATCCGCACTTTTGAATCGTTTGAGATTCCAGCCCTGGTCGGACTCCCCGGCGATATCCGCGTGCTGACGACCTCGATCTACCTCGACGCTCAGAAGCTGCCGCCAAGATACGGCAGCGCCGGCGCGTTTTCCGTTTTATTGATGGTAGTCGTCGCGGCGACGCTCTATTATTACTTTCGCATCACCCGCGAGGGCGATCGCTATCACACGGTGACGGGCAAGGGTTACCGCCCGACGCTGATCGGTCTCGGCCGCTGGCGCTACGTTGCCGGATCGGCGCTGGTCGGCTATTCGATCGTTCTGCTGGTCCTGCCGTTCTTGATTATCCTCTGGGCGTCAGTGTTGCCATTTTACATGCAGCCGTCGCTTGAGGGTCTGGCGAAACTCACCATCAAGAACTACGTTACGGCGCTGCACTTTCCCAAGCTCACCGACGCGATCAAGAACAGCGTACTGCTCGGTCTGGGCAGCGCGAGCTTCGTGATGGTGCTGACCCTGCTCGCATCCTGGTTGCTCGTGCGTACGAAGATTCGCGGCCGCTGGATGCTCGATCTTCTGACGACGCTGCCGCTGCTATTTCCCGGCATCGTCATGGGCTTGGCGATTCTGCGCTTCTATTTGTTCGTGCCGATTCCAGTCTACGGCACGCTGTGGATTCTCCTGATCGCTTTCGTGACCCGCTACATTCCTTACGGCATCCGCTACACGCACTCCGGTTTGCTCCAGCTGCACAAGGAATTGGAGGAAGCGTCCTATGTTTCGGGCGCGTCGTGGTTCGGCTCCATGCGCCGCGTCATCTTGCCGCTGATCACGCCGTCGTTTCTCGGCGGCTGGATTTTTATTTTTCTACTATCTGCCAAAGAGCTCTCCATGTCGGTTCTGCTGGTCAGTCCGCAGACACCGGTGGTGTCGGTGGCGATCTTCGAACTGTGGGAAAACGCCCAAGTCGGCGAGCTCGCCGCCTTCGGCGTGATCTGGACCGCGATCCTGGTGACGGTGGCGGTCTTTTATTACATCTTCGCGCGCCGCTACGGTGTGCAGCAGAGTTGACGATTCCCGTTTGCAATTCGAAGGACCGCGCCTCGCCGAGCCGCCGCCGCGCCTCATGTCGCGTCATCTTTGCGCCAAGTGCGGCTACGCTCTCAATGTCGAATGGCGCGCTTGTCCCAACTGCGGCAAAGCCACTGAGTTGGCGTAATCTTGGTGTAGAATTCCAATTGTCGTGATCATGATGCGCTGTGGATTTCGTTTAATTAAATTCGCGCTCCCGCTATTTCTGTTCAGCGCCGGCGTTTTCGCTTGCAGCGCGCAGCGCGTCGGCGGCGACCCGCTCGCTTCGGCGCGCCAAGTTTTCTTAGTGCGCCATACCGAGCGCGAATGGGAAGGCGAAGATCCGCCGCTCACGTTGCAAGGTGAAGCGCGCGCCCAGGCGCTGGCGGCGGCGCTGCGCGATGCCGGCATCACGGCGATCGTCACAACGCAGTGGCGGCGCGCCCGCGACTCGGCGAAGCCGCTGGCGGCGATTCTAAGAATAACTCCCGAAGTCGTGCCGGTGTATGAGGGAAAGGCGGCGGAGAATTCGCTGGCGGTCGCTGAGGCGGTGCGCCGGCGCAAGGACGAAACCGTCCTGGTGGTGGGTCATATCACGGTAACCGGCGTGATCGCCGCGCTGGGTGGACCGCGTCTGCCGACGATCTGCGATAATGTGTTTTCCGATCTGTTCCAATTCACTCCAGCCGCGGGTGAAGCGGGACTGGTGCACCTGCACTACGGCGCGGCCGAAGACATTGCACCGAACTGCCGCCTGACTGCGCCGCCGCGTCGCGATCGTGAATAGTAATCGCGCTAGAACGCCAAGAAATTCAATTGCTGCAATCAATCACTCGTGCGAGCAGCAGGCCAGGCTCACGCAGTCGGTGTGGATTTGATTTGGCTGGCGGGGGTGATTCTCGACCGCCACCAATAGATCGTGAGGCCGACGCCGATTCCGCCTAAGCCAAGCAATTTAGTCGCACCGTTGGCCAAGGCGACGCTGAGCAGACAAAGAGCTATCGGCGGAATGCTCATGGCGATCGCGCCGGCGAGACCGAAAGGCACGCGATAGGGGCGCGCCATTTCCGGCCGGCGGACGCGCAGCCAGATCAGCGCGGCGAATTCGAGAATCAACGCGGCGGCATAGAGAAACATGTCGACTTCGATCAATTCTTGAAAGGAAAATGGCATCAGCGCAGCAACGCCGATGCTATTTACCAAGATCGCTTTCCACGGCGTGGCGAACTTAATATGTTGAGCCGCGAGCGCGCCTGGCAGCATGCCGCGCCGCGCCATGACGAAGGGCACGCGCGCCGAGGTGCAAAGCAGCGCGTTCAACAGGCCCGCCGCGCTGATCAAGCCCGCTAACGTAAGCCAGGTGCCAAGCCAGGAACCACCGGCCAATGCGGCGACTTTGGGAAAATCGCCTTCTTTCCACGACGCTGAATTCGGGTCGATGCCAACACCGACGGCAATGGGCAGCAGATAGGCCGCGGTCACTAACAGGACGGTGAAAATCATCGCGCGCGGATAGGTGTGGCTAGGATTCTCCACCTCACCGGCGCAGCAGCCGGCGTTGTCCCAACCCGAAGTGTTCCAAAGCAGGGTGCTGAGTAGTAGCGGCCAGCTGATGTTTTCGCTACGTTGTAACCATTTCGCCGGATCGACTTGCGGCGCGCCAAGCACGACCATGGCCGCGAACGGCGCGAGGACGAGCAGTGTGAATAGGATCGAGGTCACGCCGACCAGATGGGTGCCGCGAATATTAAGCCAAGTGACCGCGGCGATGAGCGCCGCGCCGATGAGCCATCGCTCGCTTGGCGTCATGTCGCTGCGCAGGTAGGCGAGGTAGTCGACGAACATCACCGGATAAAGCGCGTTGTCGGCGAAGCTACAGAGCCAGCTCAGCCAGCCTTCTTGAAAGCCCCAGAATTTGCCGAAAGCTGTTTCGACCCAGATGACGTAGCCGCCGTCTTCGGGCATCGCCGTCGATAACTCGGCGGTCATCAGCGCGGTGGGAAAACTCCAGAGCCATGGGAGAATCAAGATTCCGAGCAGAACGACGAGCGGCCCCGCCGCGCCGACCGCATCTTCCAAGCCGTAGGCGCCGCCGGCAACGCAGAAAAAAGTCAACCCTACCAGCGCGCGCAGATTGAGAGTGCGCGGAAGCGGCGCGCTTATCGATTCTTTTTTAAGTAGATTTTTCGTGGGCACGGGATCGTTGCATTGCATTGGCTTGGCGACTTCGGTGGAGAATAGCGAACGGTTGTCAAAGAAGTCAATCGCTAGAGGAGATTGATTGCGCGTGAATTTCTTTGTCGGTGGGCCGCAAAGCTGGTAAGGTTGGTAGTAATTCGCTCGCCCTCGGCTAAATTGCAAAACCGTCATGAGTCCATCGGCCCCGTCGCGAAAACCAACGATTCAGCAAATGCGTAACCGCGTTGTTGAGCGGGTTATGGACCGAGACCTTGCGGGTCTGACCCGCCCGAAACGGTTCGTTCACTCCTCGCTTCGGATCGCGTTGATGGTGGGGCGGGATTTTTTTGAAAATTTGGTCAAGCTTCAGGCGATGGCGTTGGCGTTCAAGACGCTGCTTTCATTGGCGCCGCTGCTAGCGGTCATTTTTTCGCTTCTTAAAGGCTTCGGCGTGCATAATCGGATGGAGCCGGCGCTCGCCGAAGCGTTGGCGCCGCTCGGCGACAAGGGCAGAGAGATCACCGCGTACCTGATCGGCTTCGTTGACAAGATGAGCGCCGGCGCGCTCGGCAGCGTCGGCCTGGTCACTCTATTCATTACCGTGCTCTCGCTGATGGGCAGCATCGAAGAAGCGTTTAACTATATCTGGCGGGTCAAGTCGCCGCGCAAGTTGGCGCGCCGCTTCAGCGACTATCTGAGCGCGATCCTGGTCGGTCCGGTGTTGGTGTTCGCCGCGGTGACGATCACCGCGACCTTGCAGAATAACACGATTGTCCAGTCGCTGTTGTCGCTGCAAGCGCTCGGCACGGTGATCCTCGCCTTGTTGCGCTTGGTGCCCTATCTCACGCTCTGGGGCGCTTTCACATTCGTGTATATTTTTATTCCCAACACTCGCGTGAAAGTGCGCTCGGCGTTGATCGGCGGCTTGATCGCGGCGATTCTCTGGCAGACCGTCGGTTGGGGCTTTGCGAGGTTTGTCGTTACGTCGACCCAGTATTATGCAATCTATTCGAGTTTCGCGATTCTCTTACTCTTTCTTCTGTGGCTCCATATCGGCTGGGTGATCGTCTTGCTCGGCGCGCAAGTGGCCTACGCCCATCAGCATATTCATTTCTTTCAAGGCAATCGTCAGTTGCTGGCGCAAAGCCCGGCGGGACGCGAGCGCCTGGCGCTGCACATGATGCTCTTAGTCGGGCGCAATTTTTATCATGGCTTTGATCCAATGACCGTGACCGACTTGGCGACGCACTTGCAGATACCCGCGGGTGTGGTCAAAGAGTTAATGGACATGTTTGCCGGCACCCGGCTGGTATTGCCCGTGGTCGACGGCGAGACCTACGTGCTCGCACGCGATCCCGAGACCATCGGCATCAAAGAAATTCTCGATTGCGTGAGAAACTCGGGCAAGAAAATCAAAATCGCCGACGACCGCGGCGACGCGGATCAACACATCAACGCGCTGCTGCAAGACGTTGACGAATCGACGACCAAAGCGCTGGCCGGAAGAAGCCTGCAGGCGGTGATTCTCAGCCTGCCGCCACCGGCGGCGCGGCAATAACGTTAGTGTTCCGTCCGACAAGTTCACCGGTACTGCCATCGCATTGATGAAATTGGGACCGAATAGCGGTCAAGTAGAAAGTTGATTGGCTTTATCCTCTCTGCGTTCACCGCCAGAATTCACCAACTCTAGACTTGACCGCTCGGTCTTCTTGGCCGGGTCTTCTATTGCGCTCTCACGAGCGCAACAAGCGCTGCGTTAAAAGTGTCTGGAGGTCGCGGCGGCCGTCGGCTATCAGGTAGATGTAGACGCGCTTATCGATGACGCGGTAGATTATTCGGTACGGTTTGTAAAACAATTGACGGTAATCGTGAATACCGAGAGCGGACAGTTCTCTGGGGAAGGCGCCGCGATTTGGCTGGGTTGTTAGGGTCTCAATCACTTCTTCAACGCGAATAAGAAGCGCGTCGGCTTTCCCTGGGCTGTCGTGTTCGGCGACGTAGGAATAAATGTCCTGAAGATCGCGATCCGCGTCCTCGGTCAAAAGCACTTCGAAGCGCATCAGTCACGCGCTTTCGATTGCCGTAAACGCTTGATCGCTCCACTAGCGGAGACGACCTTGCCCTGTTCAATCTGCCGGTTGCCCAAGGCGAGGATCTTCAGCAGTGCCATGGTCTCCTGGGTCTGCTCGTACGAGGCGACATCTTGAAGCACGGCTCTGGCAACGCCATTTTGGGTTATAACGAGAGGCTCACGGCGCTCGGCCATACGCTGCAAAATTTCGGCGGCATTGGCCTTCAAATAACTAACGGGTTTGATCTGGTCCGAAAATTTCATTTATTACCTCCGCCTTGGAGAACTAAATATAGTCCGGATTCGGTCTTCGAGCAAGCAGTGACGCTGCGGCTGAGGGCGAATCGAACGTCCGATTCGACGCTTATTTCTTCTGCTTGGCTTTCTCCAAAGCGATTGCAAACAACCCTGTTAGCTCCAAACCAAGGCCTGACCACAGGATTGTCCCCATGATGTGTCCTCAGCAGACTATCGCACTGATGAGTCGGCGATTGAATTCCGGCGTCCCGGCACATTCTTCTCCGTTTCCGATATGAGTGCCGTTAGTTTTTCAGCAAAGGTCTGGATGTAAGGTTCCTTGAAGACGTTGTCATGATCGGTTTCCAGGTCGTGGATTTCCAACCCTTCGGCTAGGTGCTTCCCCCAGCCCAATTCGCGGTCACGATACCGTCCTTGAGTTTTAAAGAGGATCACCGGGCCTCGGTGGCGTTTCGGTACGTACACTCGTGCTGCCCGTTGATAGATCGTCGCGAGATAGTGAGTCCGGTGAGCGAGTGGCAGGGGACAGCCAAAAGCTTCGCATAAAACTTTCCTTGCCAACCAGCTAAACTTGCCCCGTAACCCAATGATCCTGTGCTTCACTCTCACTAGCGCGTAACTCAACTTCTCTTGAGGCCCAAGGGGCGCGAGCTCACGGAAATGACGATTAATTTTATTGCGAAATGATGTGATGAGCGATGATAAGCTCGGCACACTTTTATCGATTGATAATAATTGGTCAGAGCGTTGATTGATGGGGTCGGGATCAAGTAACACGAGTAGCGCCACTTCCTCACCCTGGTGCTGCAACTGCCGAGCCATCTCGAAGGTTACCATCCCGCCGATGCACAAGCCGCCAAGAAAATACGGGCCTTTGGGCCGAACGGCGCGCATCTCTTTGATGTAATGCGCCGCCATTGACTCAATGCTGATGTAGAGCACGCGCCGTCCATCCTGACTCTGGTGTTGCAAGCCATGCACCGGCTGATCTGAACCGAGATAACGTGGTAGACGAAAATCCCAGGGTCCCCAATTGAACCAGAACAATGGCGGTTGGGACCCGTTGGGTTGAAACGGTACTACCGAGGACGGATGGCTCGACCAGAGCGAGAACTGAGATTCCGACCATTCTTTCTGCTGCAGGATGCTGGCCAGCTGCTCGATTGTCGGTGCCTGATAGATCGTCGCCAGAGGTAGGTTCCTGCCGGTGGTCTTCTCGATTTCACCGAAAAGTCGCACGGTGAGGGACGAGTGTCCGCCCAGATCGAAAAAGTTATCGTGAATTCCGATAGGACGAATATCGAGAACATCCTGCCATATTTTCACCAGTTCCTGTTCGAAGTCAGTTCGCGGCGCAACATAGGCGTTCGGCAGAGGCGGCCGCTGTCGTCCCGGTTGCGGCAGTCGCTCATAATCGATTTTGAGATCGTTCGTCAGCGGCAACGCATCGAGAAAGACAAAGGCGGTGGGCACGAATTGCATCGCGATCCGTTCGGCCAGCCATTCGCGTAGGCCGGTGACGGTAATGCCGGCATCGACATCGGCGACGAGATAGGCGCAAAGCCTGCGCTCCCCAGACTGGTCAGCGAAGTCCCGGACGACGGCCTGCGATATTCCAGGGACATCGAGCAAGAGCTTCTCTATATCGGCCGCGGCGACGAATTCGCCGGCGATGCGAATACGCTGATCGACGCGTCCCAGATGAGTCAGGCAACCATCTTCGCTCATCCGTCCCAGGTCCCCGGTCCGATAGCGGCGCGCTCCGTCTTGGAGAGCGACAAACCTTTCCGCGGTCAGCTTCGGGTTTTGCCAGTAGCCGGTCGCCAAAAACCGGCTCTCGACGACGATTTCGCCGGCCGACCCAAAGGGCAGCCCACGCCCCTGATCATTGGCAATCCGCACCGCCATGTCGGGGACCGGATAGCCGATCGGTATCGGTTCGGTGGCGTCCAAAGTCGTGTGTTTACCAATGAAGAATTGGCGCACCAGACCGCATTCGGTTGCGCCCAGACCGTTGACCAGCGTGCAATTATCTTGAAAATTTTCCCGAAAGTGCGCGATGTCCAGCGCCGATGCACGGTCTCCTTCCAGCCGGATCAGACGAATGTCGGGAAACCTGGCGACCGGGTCGGACAGCTGACGGAAGATCGAAGGAACGGCATGAAACACAGTGACCCGCACACACCGCAGCCATTGCGAGATCGGCTGTAGTCCTTCGGCTTGCATATCGAAAGGTGCAATCGAAGAGCCATTCATTAGCGCGCCGAAGAGACTGGAGACCGTCCCGCTGAAACGCGGGTGCTGCACTAGACTCATGATGTCGCCGGGGGCGAACTTGAGGCTATTGGTGTAGCGCATGATATTGTGCAAGACGTTTCGATGGGAGTCCGCGACGCCCTTGGGAGCGCCGGTAGACCCAGATGTATAGAAAACGTAGGCGACACTGTCGGCTGTGACAGGTTGGTCGAGATTCTCCGCAGCGAAGCGATCGTTAGTGGTGTCAGTGCCGATGACCGGAAAGCGTCCCGCAGCGAGGCTGCGGCAAGCATTTTGATAACGAGTCCCGGCAATCACAGCGCCGGGCGCCAAATCGTCAATGATGGCGCGCAGAGAAGGCTCGGGCAGGCGCTGGTCGAGAGGAGCATAGCACAGACCTGCCTTGAGGATCGCGAGGACCCAAAGGATCGATTCATAACCCTGATCCAACATCAAGGCGATCGGTCTTGCGTCGGTTGCCGCGTTGGCAAGCAACATGCGGGCGGTGCGATTGGCGGCAATATTCAGCTCGGCATAGTTGATGTCACCCGATAACAAGCGAACCGCGGGAGCTTCTGGGTGGAGGATCGCTTGTCGCTCAAAGCGACGATGGATCGGCTGGTCGCACTCGGTGACGAGGAATTCGACAAATCCTGGAGCCGAGCAGAGCCCGCTTCGCCCCGCTGAGTCCTTAAGAACGAGTTCCATAGTCAGCGAACTAAATTATGTTTCTTCAGCCTACGCGGAAAACTAGAGATCGCACGGTTAAGCTGCTGAGCGCCAGTTGTCAATCACCCGATAAACAGTTTACAGATAACTACGGTCAGTCAAGCGCCCGTGTCGCGCCGAAAACTATCTGAATCGGGTGATTCATGTCAATGTGTGAGGCCCAACGGATGAAGCGAGATGGCTGATCGCTTGATTGCGGCAGCCGATGATTCTTATTTTTTATCGCTTAGTGAAGAGGTGTCGAGCATGAACTTTCGTGGCGAGCTCGCGTTGAAATTTGCCATTCAAAGCGCCGGCCAGTACACCGTACCCGAATTGGTTCGGTTGGCACAGCTTGCGCATGCCGAGGGATTTAAGCAGATCTGGGTTAACGATAATCTCGGTCAGCGCAATAACTTTGTCGTGCTTACGGCGATGGCGGCGCAGGTGCCTATCAAGTTGGGAACGTCGATCATTGTGCCCTATTTTCGCAACCCCGTGGATATCGCCGACAGTCTGGCGGCTCTCTCGGAACTGACCTCGGGGCGCGAGTTGAGCGTCGGCATCGCCCGCGGCGATCTGGCGCGTGCCGGCCAGCAGATCGACATGCAAAAACCGATCGCCATGGTGCGCGAGACGACGTTGCTACTGAAGGCGCTGCTAGCCGGAGAAACCATCTGCTTTCGCGACTATCCAGCGTCGGCTGCCTACCATCATATCTTTCAACAACGAGAGTTTAGTTTGGCCTTCTCACCGGCCGCGCCCTTGCGGTTCTATTGTGGTGGCAACGGGCCCAAGATACTGGAAATCGCCGGCGAGATCATGGACGGCACTCTCATTGGCAATCACTACATTCCCCTCGTCCGCAGCGGGCGCCTCGATTCCTTAATGGGCATCGCCCGGGCAGCCGCTGAAAAAAAGCAACCGGGAAAGACTTTGTTCGATATTTGCGAGCTCGATATAGCGATTTCTCGCGATCGGCAGCGGGCTCTTCAGTTTGCTAAACCCTCTGTCGCAGGCATCCTGTTGAATCTCGATTACATGGGTTTTTCCGATGACGAGTTTCATGCCCTGGGAATCGTGCCCCGGCTTGTTCTCTCGTTGAAGGAAGCTTGTGCAAGCGGTGCTACGGTTCACGCCGCCTCGACGCTGATTCCAGACGATGCCGTGACCAGTTGTTTCGTGGCGGGTGGTCCGGAGGAATGCCGCGACCAGATCGCCGCGTTGATCGACCAGGCAGGGCGGCTCAATTTCGGCCAAATATCCTTCGCCAAGTTGGGGCCCGATTATGACGAAGCGATTAAGCTGTTGCGTCATCGAGTGCTGCCAGCGTGAGTTGGTGGCAGCATCTGGATTTCTTGCAAGCTCGGAAGGAGATTGTCAGCGCGAGGCGTGGAGGCGTGGTGTGCTTTGGTTTGTGCGTGGGGTGCAACGATTTATTTTTTCTGCTCCAACGCCTGTTTGACGATTTCATCCACCGGCTTCATCTCCATCCACTCCGGGTTCCACATGATGATGTATTTTGTGCCATCGCGCCGGCGCATCATTGGATGAACGTCGTTTTTGGGGATATCGATTCTCAGCGAATCGTTTCTGCCGGCGGCTTCGGGATCTCTTTGCAGGGCGATTTGACCTTCGCGGGAGAGCATCCAGTTGAGCAAGACTTTGGCGGCATTGGGATGAGCCGGTTTGTCCATCAGCGCATAGGCGCCAGCGACCGGATCTAAGCCGACGCCTTCTTTCATTCCCGTGGTGTCGAGCACTTGCACGGATAATCCTTGTTGCTTCGCGGTCAGTGTGTCGTCGGACTGGCTGAAGAGAAAAATCGCGTAGCGTTTTTGCGCCAGCCAGTCGGTGGCCTGGCGATAGTCGCGCGAATAAGTTACATCCATTTCGCTAAGTAGTCGGCGCAGATATTTCGCACCGAGATCGGGATTATAATAGAGAAAGCGCGAACCGTTGCGGCCTTCGCCGGTTCTTGGATCGGTTGCGACAATTTTTCCTTTCCATTTCGGATTGAGCAAATCCCAATAGGATTTGAACTCCGCCGGATTGACCAGCTCGCTGTTGTAACTGGCGAAGCGCACATAGGCGCTGGCGCCGGAAATAAACAAATATCTGCCTTCGGCATCGGCGTAGTGATGCTTGCCTTGCCACCATTTCGATGGGTCGCGCACTTCGGCAAGGCTGAGCGCCGCGTCGATCGGTTGCAAGGTTTTACCCCGATAGAGCGAGTGGGCCGAAGTCATGCCGCAGCGCACCACGTCGGCGAGATACTTTCCGGCGCGCCGTTCGGTCATGATGCGCGAGACGACATCGTTGCACGATGCCGAGATGCTGGCCGTCTTGATCTTAGGATAGCTCTTGTGAAACTCCTCCAAGAAACGATGGCTGCCGCTGGCGGAGTAGACGACTTCGCCCTCTTGTTCCGCGCCCTTGACGATTTTCTCCCAGTCGCTCGGCGAAACCGCTTCAGCGGCAACGGCGGCGTTGGCACAAATCGTCTGAAGCACAGTGGCGAGCAACATTAATCTAATAATTCCCCGTAGCTTGCTGCGGGGACCATTAAATGGGGAATCCAAAGGGGGCGAGCATCCCCTTTGGTCGCGTTCGGGGTTAATACCCCGTACGCGAAAGGCCCCGCTTATTTGACAAATTCGGCGGCTGCTTTTGGTCATGGAATTCCCTCGTGCTGGTTGTTTTGGTTCTTCAGGCTTCCGTGTGAAGCCGGACTCGGAAATTGCACCACAGAGGCGCCTGTCTGCGTGTCCGCACAGGCAGGCGGAGGACGCGTCCTTCGACTAAGCTCAGGATGCGCGGCTATGAAGAATTCCGCTCATGGTGATTCCTCGACGGGCTCGGAACTGAAGGCCGTCGAGGAAGCCTGCCGTGAGGCTTCTCGAACGGTCGAACCATGTGAACTCTGTGTCTCTGTGGTGAATACTCCTTCACAATAATCCCGGAAGAACCGTTGTTTTAAACCTTAGCTGACGGAGACACGGAACGTTTATTACTCGCCCGGCCGTTTGTGTCAAGCACGCACGCCGCGCGATTGGCGACACCTTGACCCCGGCATGACTGTTAGTATGCCAAGTTAATGCTCGCGAAAATTGACAACGCAGCAACCACCCTTCTCTCTATTCCTTTGAAACGGCGCATCGGCGTGAAAAATCCTTGGTAAGACCACGCACGCCTGCCCATTGGACTAGAGTCTCTAGACTAAAGTCCAATTGAAAATATTCGCCGCAAATATAGAAGATACTTCTGCGGGTATTAGAAACGAATGACATCGCCGGAACCGGCGGTGTGCATCGGCAACGTTGCCGGGAAAGCCGAGGCGTAAGATGAACAAGAAAATATTTTTGTTTGGGTTTCTGAGCCTACCACTGGTCGGCTTCCTTGTCGGAATATTGCTCGGCATCTTTTCAATCTCACCGGACGAATCGTCGCGTCCGGTCGTTGGCAACGTGCGGACTTTCGAAGCCGCTTACAGCCGCTGGAAGGCGACCGCGGAACAAAACGGTCAACAGACCAAATTGGTTTTGTCGCTGAGTCATTTCAAAGGCCTCTCCTCTGAAATATCTCAAGCCTTAGGGACAGCGGTGCTCGATCTTGCGGACGGCTCATTGTCAGTCGACATTGCCGGACTTCCCGAACATCGCGAGTTCGACATCTGGCTCGTGAACAATCGTCCGGGAGCCGGTCGCAGTGTCAAACCGGAGCGTGGCGATCGGATGATCCGGGCCGGCGGGTTAGTGCGCGAAGGTGATCATTCAAGACTACAAACTGCTCTCGATCGCGACTCATTGGCCGGCTTCAAGCTCGACCTCATCGTAGTGGTGCCCAAGGGACAAGGCCCGGTGGAGAGCAGTGTGCTCTACGGTTCGCCCAATGTGTTTCAGAAACTTTATTATTCCGAAGCGCCGGCGCGACAGTTGATCACCACCAAACTGAGCGGCTCGGACGGCCCGAAGAATGCCGCCGCGGATATGCTGCTAGCGCCGTTTCGATCGTTGGTGCCGACCCTCGCCCACGCGGACAAGGGCGGCTTTGCAAACTTCGCGACACTTATCGCGCGCGGGGAAAAACTTTTCTTTGAGGAAAAGTTTCAAGGTAACGGCAGAACTTGCGGCACCTGTCATCCGGCGGAAAACAATTTCACGATTGACCCGACATTTATCGCGACCCTGCCCAAACATGATCCGCTATTCGTCGCCGAATTTAACAATGACTTGAACTCACAAAAGAACGGCGGCTTTCATTTCGAAATTCCGCAATTGATGCGGCAGTTCGGACTTATCCTTGAAAACGTCGACGGTATAGGCAACTTGAACGACTTGAAAACAAAATTTGTCATGCGCGGCACACCTCACACCTTTGCTCAAGCTCTGTCGATCGATCCGGCCCCCGCCGTTTTCGGGCCATTCCCATTCGATGGAACTAGTGGAAAAAACCGTACCGGTTGGTCGGGAGATGGCGCTCCGGGAGAGGCATCGCTCAGAGAATTTGCCCTTGGCGCCGTCAATCAGCATTTCACCCGAACGTTGAGCCGTATTGCAGGTGTGGACTTCCGCCTACCCACCGACAGCGAATTGGACGCCATCGAAGCATTCATGCTTTCTTTGGGAAGGCGGTCCGAACTTGATTTGAGCGCCCTCGCGTCAAAATTACTCACCGACGCGGATGTGAGCGCCGGATTGGCTCTTTTTAACAATCCGAACAAAGGAAAGTGCTCATTTTGTCATTTCAACGCCGGCGCGAACCAGGGTATCTTCCCGCCCTTTGGCAAGGGAAACGCCAACTTCGATACCGGAGTCGAAGAGGCGGCAGCCAGCGCAGGACTCCACGGTGCGCTGCGCCCGGTCGATGGGGGCTTCGGCAGGGCCGGCACGCTAGCGGCCGGGTTTGGCAACGGCACTTTCAATACTCCCCCGCTCGTTGAGGCCGCCGACAAGAGGACATTATTCCACAATAACTTATGCACTACGATCGAATGCGCGGTAGAGTTCTATAACACCGCTGAGTTCAACAATTCCCCTGCGGGACTTTTGCTGCAAAGCATCCCGCCCCGGCAACCGCTGATTCTTTTCCAGGACGAGGCTTTTCAAGTGGCGGCCTTCCTGCGCGCGATAAATGCCCTTGAGAATATCCGTGCGGCCACAGAGAAACTAGAGAATGCGCGAGTATTCAGCGATGCCGGAGAGCTAAGATTGCCGCAGCTGCAAAAGCTATTTCGGCTAGCCGGCGCCGACATCAAAGACGCCTACCGTGTCCTGAACGAAGGCAAGGATCTACAGTTTAAGCCAAATGGTTTGTATCCCGCGGCTCGGACCATGCTAGAGTACGCAAAGGACAATTGTGAAATGGTCCACTGGTCTCGAAGCAAAGCTGAACGGAACTATCGAATCGCGGAAGCATTGAACGCCCTGGCCTTGGCTAAAAAAGAAATCGTCAACCCGTGAGATTTTGGCGCGGGAAAAGTCGGGAGTTCTTGGCATTTCTCGCGCGGCGTAATTCCACGCTCTGCAAGTAAGGCATCAGCGCGGGGATTAGATCAAGTTGGCTCCCGATTATCTGACGGCTTCTCGGACCGCCCGTCGGATTCGATTGCCATCAAACAGCCCGTCTTGACCTGACCGTCCGGCGGGCTGTTGTCATTTCGCAGCTCATTCGTCTTTTGTTCCCATCCCAGTCGTGATATTTAACCGCAGTGGAAAATCGCACGGGCGTGTTGCGCCGGTCGTTGAATGATTTTCTGCGCATCGATATCGATGACGCGGCTTTGGATCGGCTTCAATGGCGCGACTTTGGCAACGGTTTGGCGATGTCCCGGCTTGCGCGTGAGGGCTCGCGCGAGTTGGTGCTCTACCGGATCGCCTCAGACGCTGCGCCAAATGCTTTCCTGAAGCATGAGCACTTAGGCGGTGAGTTTTATCTCGTGCTCAAAGGCAAGATCGCCGATGAGACCGGCGAGTACGATAAGGGGGATGTGGTATTTCTGGACCCCAATTCTGTGCACACGCCGTTCGCGATTGGCGAAACGGTCGTGCTGGTCTTGTGGCCGGCGGGCGTGCGGCTGATGGATTGAGCCGCAACCGACAAGAAGAATGGCCGCAAAAAACGCAAAGGGCGCAAAAAAAAGAGTTTGAATAATTTGGCGGGGCAATCTTGTGGTTGCGCTTTCGATAGATTGATTTTTTGTAAGGAGGCATTATGGCGACACTTGGATTCATCGGCACGGGTGGCATGGGCAGCGGCATGGCGGCGAACCTGCTCAAAGCGGGCAACAAACTAGTCGTCACCGATCTGCGCCGCGAGCAATGCCAAGGATTGGAAGCCCAAGGCGCGGCATTCAAAGATTCCCCCAAGGCCATCGCTGAGTCCTGCGAGATCGTCGTGTCGATGCTGCCCTACAATCAAGCGGTGCATGCGGTCGGACTGGGCAAAGGTGGGCTGCACGAGGCGACCGGCGGCGCGAAGCTTTGGATCGACTTCAGCAGCATTGACAAGAAAACCATCGTCGGCGTCAACGCCGAGCTTGCCATGAAAGGCTGGACGATCCTTGACGGCTCTGCCGGGGGCGTCGAGGAAGCCGCGGCTGCCGGCACATTGTCGCTCTGGCTGTCGGGCTCGAAAGCGGTGTTCGACCAGCATCAGACGGTTTTCAAAGCGATGGGCAACAAGATTCTTTACGTCGGCGAACTGGGCAATGCCAAGTTAGTGAAAAACGCCATGGCGATGTTTGCCGCGGTGATGCACCTGAGTTTGGCCGAGACTTGCGCTTGGCTGAAGAAGGGCGGGCTTAGCGAAGACACCTTTCGCACGATCTTGAAAAATTCCCAGCAAGATTCCGTCGCCATCGATCGGATCATGGAGATCATGGTCAGCAAGAAATATAAGCCGCGCAAATCCTGGATGCCCAAAGACGTCGGCTTCGGCCTCGACATGGCGCGCGAGATGGAAATGCCGATGCCGTTCGTCGCGTTGGCGTATCAAATGTTTTCCATCGCCCAGGCCACCGGACAGGACGGCTACGAAGCCACTGGCATCGCCTGCAATGTTTACGACATCATCACCGGGGCGAAGAAATAACATCGGAATGTCTCCCGCAAAGGCGCTAAGGCGCGAAGGTTTTAAAAAGAATATATTTCTCCGAACTTAGCGTCTTTGCGGCTTTGCGGGAGTAATATCCGAGTTCGATCATTTGAGGTCATGGCCGTGCTGGCACCGGAAAGACTTTCACGTTTTCTGACTTTTCTCTTGCGCCACAAACCGAAGGATTACCCTTTGACGATCGACCGTGAGGGGTTCGCGCCTTGGCAAGAGGTTGTCGACATGGTGCAGGAGCGCTTCTACGACGTGACCGAAGAGCAGATTCGCTCCCTGATCGCCGGTGCGGAGAAAAAACGTTTTGAGATTTGCGGCGACAAGGTGCGGGCGACCTACGGTCACTCATTTCCCGTTGACTTGGGCGACACGGCCACCGAGCCGCCGGCAGAGCTTTATTTCGGCGCGGCCCGAGACCTGGCCGAATCAATGCTACGCAGTGGCCTCAAACCGCGCGACCGCCAGTACGTTCACCTAAGCGTCAGCGCCAAAGAAGCCGAATCGGTGGCGCGGCGCCATGACCCGTCGCCGGCCATTCTCGTCGTCGACGCTCAGGCGGCGCACGCCGAGGGGGTTCGCTTCTACGCGTCCGGACCGCTGTTTTTGGTCGAGCAGGTGCCGGCGAAGTTTTTGTCCCTGCGTTGAGCAGCCGGTCATTCCATTCTTCATTAAACGTTAGTTTGCACAGCTCGGATCATTACGTTAAATTGTTTTTGTTGTTCGATATTCCCCGAAATTTTACGATCAATCTTCTCGTCCAATGGCGGCAGCGCACGGAGCGGAAGAGGATGTTCAATACCGACCATGCGAAGTCACCTTAAGGCGCTTCTAGCCCATGCCGTTGAGAAAACGGCTAAGGCCGAGGTGCTAAATACGACGGAGATCCCTCCTTTGCAGCTCGAGCCGCCCAAACAGCGCGAGTTTGGCGACCTATCGTCGAACGTCGCCATGCTCTGGGCCAAGAGCGCAAAGCGGCCGCCGCGCGTGCTCGCGGAGGCAATTCTCAAAAACCTCGACGATGCCGATGGAATCCTCGCGCGTAAGGAAATCGCCGGGCCGGGGTTTTTGAACTTCACCTTTGCGCCGAAGTTTTATTTCCAGCAATTGCGCGCGATCGATGCTGGTAAGAACTTGCAACTCGACTTCGGTCACGGGCAAAAGGTTCAAGTGGAGTTCGCCAGTGTCAATCCGACCGGTCCTCTGCATGTGGGACACGGCCGGGTGGCGGTGATCGGCGACGTGCTGGCGCGCTTGCACGAAGCGACCGGCTTCGACGTTGAGAGGGAATACTACGTCAACGACGCGGGCAATCAGATGGAGAATTTGGGCCTGTCGCTGTACGCGCGCTACCGGGAAGCGTTCGGCGAACGAGTCGAGTTTCCCGAAGGCGGCTATCCGGGCGATTACGTGAGAGAGATCGCCGCCGAGTTGAAATCGCGCGACGGCGATAAGTATTTGCACACGGATAAAGAAAGCGCGGTAAAGTATTTTCGGCAATACGGCGGCGCTTCCCTATTGAATATCATCCGCGGGCAGCTGGGCGAGTTCGGCATTCGATTCGATGCCTATTTCAGCGAGCAGGCGATGCGCGAACGAAGCGAAGTGGCAGGGTCAATGGAGCGCTTGCGCGCGCTCGGCTTGCTTTATTCGCAAGACGGCGCCGAGTGGTATCGCTCGACCCAATTCGGCGACGACAAGGACCGCACGGTGATCAAGAGCGACGGCGAGCTGACTTATTTCGCCGCCGATATCGCCTATCATCGCAACAAGTTCGAGCGCAAGTTCACCAAGCTGATCAACGTCTGGGGCGCCGATCACCATGGCTACGTGCCGCGCTTGAAGGCGGCCATGCGGGGATTGGGTTACGATGCCGACCAATTACAGGTTGTCTTGGTGCAGATGGTCCAGCTTACCCGTGGCGGCGAGCCGGTGCGCATGGGCAAGCGCACGGGTGAATTCGTCTCGTTGGAAGAAGTATTGGAAGAAGTCGGGCGCGACGCGGCCCGGTTCTTTTTCTTGATGCGCAAATCGGACAGCCATCTCGACTTCGATTTAGAGTTGGCGAAAAAACAGTCGAGCGACAATCCGGTCTTCTATGTTCAATACGCCCATGCGCGGGTGGCGAGCATCTTTGAGCAGGCGGCGAAACACGGCATCGCGCTCGGCGCCCACGACAGTGTTCCCGTCGAGCGTTTGGAGCTTGCCGAAGAGCTCGAGCTGGTTCGCCAGATGATCCAGTTCAATGACGTCGTGGAAGATTCGGTGCGCGAGCTTGAACCGCACCGGCTGGTTTTTTACTTGCTGGAGTTCGCCGGCGAGTTTCATCGCTACTATAACCGCCACCGGGTGGTTTCGGAAGACAAGGAGCTTAGCCGGGCGCGCTTGTTGCTGCTGGAAAACGTGCAAAAGACGATTCGCCGCGGCTTGGAGATCTTGGGCGTGGATGCGCCATATAAAATGGCCAACCGGGCCGAAGCTGCGGCTGCGCTAGACTGATTGTCGGTGGCAGG
>CAYZJE010000184.1:0-8395 GCA_964478485.1 uncultured Syntrophobacter sp.
CCCAAGCGCCCCGTGGCGCTGTCCGGCGAGTAGAGTTTGTCGATGCAGAACTCGGCGCGGTGGGTGTTGCCGGTGACGTCGATGAGCAAATTGCGCAGCAGCCGGTCGATCAGCCAGGGCGGGCAAGCGTCACGGTTTGAATCCATGCGCCGCTCCAGCTCGCGGAACGCCACTTCGATTTCGCGCAGCGAATCGTTGCGCGCTTCGTCGAGGCGCGGCGCTTGCGAGGTCGGCCCGATAAAAAGCCCGTTGAAGAGATACGAAAGCGACGGGTGGTTGAGCCAGTAACTCAACAAACTGCGCAAAAGATCCGGCCGCCGTAGCCACGGCGAGTCCGCCGGCGTGGCGCCGCCGAGGGCGAAATGATTGCCGCCGCCGGTGCCGGTGTGGCGGCCGTCGAGCATGAACTTTTCTGTCGACAAGCGGCAGGCGCGCGCCGTTTCGTAAAGAAAAATCGTGCGCTCGCTGAGATCTTGCCAACTTGCCGAAGGATGAATATTGACTTCAATCACGCCGGGGTCGGGGGTGATGCGAAAGTGCGGCAGCCGTGGATCGCGCGGCGGCTCGTAGCCTTCTAACATAATCGGCTGGCGCATCGCTTCGGCGGTGGCTTCCACGGCCGCAACGAGTTCGAGATAATCTTCGACCGAATTCACCGGCGGCATGAAAACATAAAGCACGCCGTTGCGCGGCTCGGCGCAGAGCGCCGTGCGTGAGATCCACTTTGCGCTCTCGTGCTTGGCCGGCACGCGCTCGCTGGCACGGCGATTTTCCGTTGCGCTGCTCCGCTGTGGCGCTTCGCTTTCCAGTAAATCTGTCGCGTTAATCTGAAAGCGGATTTGCGCATGAGTGGCGAGAGGCGGCAGTGGCTGGCTCGGATCCGGCGGAAAAATATGCGGGTAATCGTTGGCGCTGGTCCACGGTAGCGAATCGAGCGGCAACCGGTAGCCCATGGGCGAATCGCCGGGAACGAGATAGCAACGCTCGCCGCGCAGAAACCACTGTCCGCTGCGCCAACGTTCGGTCGCGGGGTCACGCGCCACCGGCAGGGCATAACCCACGACCTGGTTTAAGCCTTGGCCGAACACGCGCATGAGTCGCTCGCGTTCGAGCGGATCGTCGAGCCATGAGTCGAATAGATCGACGTTGGCGGGCAAGCGCCGCTCGCGCCACAGGTAGTAATACAAATCTTCATGGGCTGGAAAAATATCGCGCTGGTCCAAGCCGAGTCTGTGGGCTACGCTTTGGAGAAACTCACTTGCGCGTTCAACCGTGACATTCCCGGGCCGGGTCTCGTCGGCGATTAACGAATCATCACGCCAGAGAGGCTCGCCGTCGGCGCGCCAGAAACAATTGAGCGACCAGCGCGGCAGTTGCTCGCCGGGATACCATTTGCCTTGGCCGAAATGTACAAGACTCTGAGCGCCGTAATGGTGGCGCAGGCGATGATAAACTTCCCTGGCGAGCCGGCGCTTATCCGGTCCGAGCGCTGCCGTGGTCCACTCTTCGCCCTCCGGATCGTCCATCGATACAAAGGTCGGTTCGCCGCCCATGGTTAATCTGACATCCTGTTCATTCAGGTCTACGTCGACAGCATGACCGAGCCGGTCGATCGCCTGCCACTGTTCCTCGCTGTAGGGCTTGGTGACGCGCGGCGCTTCCCAGATCCGTGTGATCGACATTTCATGGGAAAATTCTACTTTGCATTCGTCGACCGTACCGGTCACCGGAGACGCTGAGCCCGGTTCGGGCGTGCAGGCGAGCGGCAAGTGACCTTCCCCGGCGAACAAGCCTGAGGTCGGGTCGAGACCGATCCAACCGGCGCCGGGCAAGTAAACTTCCGCCCAGGCGTGCAGATCGGTGAAATCTTTTTCCGGACCGGAAGGGCCATCGAGAGATTTCACATCGGCAGTGAGTTGAATCAAATAGCCAGACACAAAACGCGCCGCCAGGCCTAAATGGCGCAGCAGCTGCGCGAGCAGCCAAGCGGAATCGCGGCAGGAGCCCGAACCCTTGGCGAGGGTTTCTTCCGGTGTTTGCACACCGGGTTCGAGGCGGATTAAATATTTAACGTCGCGCGACAATTGCGCGTTTAAGTTGACCAGAAAATCCTGACAGCGCCTCGGCTCACGCGGAATCGCGTCAAGGTAGCGCTCAAAAAGTGGCGTAAGCGGCTCGCGCCGAAGATAGGGCGCCAGCTCATTTTTTTGCCAAGACTCATACTCGAATGGGAAATGCTCGGCATAGGGCTCAAGGAAAAAATCGAAGGGATTGATCACCGCCATCTCGGCGACCAGATCGACCTCGATGCGGAATTCGTTCGTGCGCTCGCGAAACACCAGGCGGGCTAAATAGTTTGCCTGAGGGTCTTGCTGCCAATTGATAAAATGCTTGTCCGGCGAAACTCGCAGCGAGTAGCTCAATATCCGCGTGCGGCAGTGCGGCGCCGGACGCAAGCGCAGAACTTGCGGACCAAGATCGATCCGGCGGTCATAACGGTAATGGGTAACGTGGTGCAGAGCAACGTGGATCGACATAAGTGGAGACGCTCGCTTCGAAGAGATGCCAATCTAGAGTAATCGAGCAGCGGGATCAAGCAAGTCTAAGTCGAGCGGAAACCTTGATTGGTACGGTGACGATTAGTGATTAAAATACCGGCAACGATCTGCCGAAAATATCACCATATGCACGCAAAGCCGGCACTCGTGTTCGTTGAAAGCGCGAAGAAATCACGCTGGCATATTGGTTGCTCTCCTTTTGACCTGGGTATAGCGTGCGAGTCATCAGGGATAACTCCCTGTAGTCTTGCCGTGATCGCTTATGAAATTTGCTTCCTATAATACCGATAATTTTTATGACGAGATGTTCGTCTCGAGCGCCACTCCTCGGGCCGGCGCTCGATTACTGAAGGAACGGATCGAGTCGCTGCCGGACGGTGAGCTTTTCGCCCGCCAAGCGGCCGCGGAAAGCCTGCTGTTGCAGAACGGTATTACTTTTAACGTTTATAGCGACAGCGCGGCCACAGAGAAGATTTTTCCGTTTGACATCATACCACGGATCGTCGAAGCCGCTGAATGGGATTGGATTGAGAAAGGTTTGAAGCAGCGGGTTTACGCCCTCAATTTATTCATCGACGATATTTATCATCAACAAAAAATCGTCAAAGACAAAGTCGTTCCGGAATATCTGATCCAATCCGCGCGTTCCTTTAGAAAAGAATGCGTCGGACTCAACCCGCCGCAAAAGGTCTGGTGCCATATCACCGGCACCGATCTGGTGCGCGACCGCGATGGCCAGCTCTACGTCTTAGAAGATAACCTGCGCTGTCCCTCCGGCGTCTCTTACGTGCTGGAAAACCGCCGGATCATGAAGCGGACCTTTCCGCAGGTGTTTGAGGCATCGCGCGTGCGGCCTGTCGATGAATACCCCAGCCGCTTGCTGTCGACGCTTCAATCGCTTTTTCCAGCGGCGATGGACTCGCCCAAAGTCGCCGTGCTGACGCCCGGCATTTACAATTCGGCCTACTACGAACATTCCTTTCTAGCCCAACAAATGGGTGTTGAATTGGTCGAGGGGCGCGATCTGGTGGCGGTCAACGACCGCATCATGATGCGCACAACCAAAGGATTCGAACCGGTTGACGTGCTGTACCGGCGCATCGACGATGATTTTCTCGACCCGCAGGTATTTCGGCCGGATTCCTTGCTGGGCGTGCCCGGGCTCATGGAGATTTATAAGCGGGGACGAGTGGCGTTGGCGAACGCGCCGGGCACCGGCATCGCCGACGACAAGTCGATCTACGCCTATGTGCCGAAAATCATCGAATACTATCTGGGTGAAAAAATCCTGATCCCAAACGTGCCGACCCATATTTGCGCCGAGCCGGCGGAACTTTCTTATGTGCTCGCCAACCTAGACAAATTGGTAGTTAAAGCGGTGAACGAATCGGGCGGTTACGGCATGCTCGTCGGACCGCACTCGACGTCCGATGAACGCGCCGAGTTCGCCCGGCGGATTCAAGAAAATCCCCGCAACTATATCGCCCAGCCAACCTTGGGGTTGTCGCGGGTGCCGGTTATCGCCGAGGGCCGCGTCGTCGGCCGTCACGTCGATTTGCGGCCCTACGTGCTCTATGGCAGCGACATTTATGTTCTGCCCGGCGGGCTGACTCGCGTCGCGCTCAAAGCCGGCTCATTGGTGGTCAACTCATCTCAGGGAGGAGGGAGCAAGGACACGTGGGTGCTGCAGGCTTAAGGACGCGATACGAATAACTCCATAGACCGGGCGGAAGTCTTGAAATAAGGCTATGCTAAGCCGAGTCGCCAATTCGATATACTGGTTGAGTCGATACATGGAGCGGGCCGACAACGTCGCACGTTTCATCGATGTCAACCTGCAAATGATGCTCGATCTGCCGAGCGGTTCGCAGGAACAATGGCATCCCCTGGTGAGCATCTCCGGCGGCGACGCGGCGTTCTCGTCGAACTATCCGGTAGCGACGCGGGACAACGTCATCAAGTTTCTTACCTTTGACGGGGACAACCCAAGCTCGATCGTGTCTTGCTTGCGCGCCGCCCGGGAGAACGCCCGGACAATTCGCGAGTCGATTTCGCCCGAGATGTGGGAACAGGTCAACACCTTTTATTTGATGGTCAACGCGGCGGCGGCGAACGAGCGGCTGAGGACGCCGTCTTCGAGCTTTTTTAGCGAAGTAAAAAAGGCCAGCCAACTGTTTCACGGCATCACCGACGCGACCATGTTGCACGGCGAAGCGTGGCACTTCTATGGACTGGGTCGTTTGCTCGAACGGGCCGATAAGACCTCCAGATTGCTCGATGTAAAATACTTCATGCTGCTGCCGTCGGTCACCGACGTGGGCAGCCCGTTGGACGATATTCAATGGGCCGCAGTGTTACGATCGGCGAGCGCTTTAGAAATGTACCGCAAGCGCCATGGTCCCATCGCGCCGGAGCAAATTATCAACTTTCTCGTCTTGGACCATGAGTTTCCGCGCTCGATTCACTACTGCCTGACGAACGCGAACGATTCCCTCCACGCGATTTCAGGGACGCCGATCGGCATGTACCGCAATAGCGCCGAACAGCTCCTTGGCCAGTTGCGCGCCGAGTTGGCTTACACCGACACGGACCAGATCGTCACGCGCGGCCTGCATGAATTTCTCGACGGGTTTCAGACCAAGTTGAATCTGGTGGATCAGTGCATCTACGACACCTTTTTCGCGCTCCGACCAGTCGGTTCGGTGGCGCCGGATCGGGCTGGTCAATAAGTTTCACGGCAATCGGACGAAAAAACTGACAGGAAGTTTATCGCTTGGGAACTGGTCTCGAAGGGTTAGGCCTACATCAGCCTCTTATGAAGCAACCCCCCCTATCCAGTCTCTTATTGGCTACGACGGCGGCATTGGTATTGCCGCCGTTCTTGCTCATTCCGATGATTTATCACCTGCCTAAGGCGCAGTTGTTCAAAGATTTTTATGAAGCATGTTTGTGGCTTTCGCCTGCTGTCGGGATCGTCGTACTTTTCATAATATTTCGATTAAATTGGAAGCACGTTGTCTCATTCCGGCAGCCAGCCATATTCATCGCAATCCTCCTTGCCTGTCTCGATCTAGTATCTCCGCTGTTTTTCTACTTGCTCCTTGCGGTTCTTGCCGGTCACTGAGGACCATCGGTGGCCATTCCAACGGTTGCCTGTCTAACCCATCTCTGCAGCCGACGCTGCTTCGCGCCGCGTCTGAGCTCAGACGTTGAACTTCTAACTCAGGGCAAGCTTTGCATCTTTGCGGGAGATCACTCTTTTCGGATTCCGGATTATTCTCCCGCCAAGTCGCCAAGACGCTAAGTTTAAGAAAGACGATTACGCCGATTCAATCATAGCGGGTTTGATCCGCCGCATTTTGCTGCGTAAAGAGCTAGGCCCTAGCCTCTTAGAGTCTGTCATTCCCGAATGCTCCTATCGGGAATCCAGGCGAGTCCGCAACTGGACCCCGATAAAAACATTCGGGGGTGACGCCCTTGGGAAAATTCGCATCGCGTCTTTCTGATACCCTGCTACTTGCGGCGGGGTTGTTCATTTTCTCCATTGCGCGCGTTAGCGGCTGCCGTAGCGCGCGGGTTTCTCCTTTACGATGAAACCAATCGGGCGGCGCTTGGTTTTTGGCGGCACCATGAGTTGATGAATCGCTCGGAAGATAACTTGAATCTGCTGATCGTGCGCGCCAAGCTTACTTTCCAGCTCCTTTAGCTTGTCCGCCAACTCTCGATGGGTCGCCAAAAATTCTCTGAGTCGAACAAAGGCGCGCATGATCTGGATGTTGACCTCGACGGCCCGATCGCTATTGAGCACACTTGAAAGCATCGCGACTCCGTGTTCCGTAAATGCAAAGGGTAAATATCGCCGGCCGCCTCGTTTCCGGTGTTTTGAGATTCCAGATTGGAATCTCAAAACATCCATCTCATCAGCGGTCAGTTGAAACATGAAGTCATCGGGGAACCGATCTAAATTGCGCCGCACGGCCTTGTTGAGGTTCGATGTCGTGACGCCGTACAGTCGCGCTAAATCGGCATCCAGCAGAACTTTCTGATTACGGACCAAGACGATCGCACGCTCGATCCGTTGGCTTGGAAGTAACGGTCGTTTGTCTACCATTGAAGTCCGTCTCTCACCGCGGATTTAAATCGCTCAGCACCAGATCGATGACGGTTAGCTTTTTCTCCTTCTCACATTTCAAAGCTTGCTCGATGGCGCTGGTGATATCCTGCGGTTTGGTAACCCGGAAGCCTTCGCCACCGTGGGCTTTTGCGTAATGTTGGTAGTCGGGCCGGGGGCCGATCTCGGCGCCGAAGTGGACGCCGGTTTTCTTTGCCGCACCGTCGGGAAAATATTTGATCAGGCTAGTTTCCATCGACAGATAGCGGCCGTTGTTAAATATCACGCAGTGGATCGGCAGCCGGTATTCTTCGGCGACGCCCAAACAGGACGGCACGGCATTGTAGTGAAACGCGCCGTCGCCGATTAACGCGAAGACCGGCCGGTCGGGCATCGCCAACTTCACGCCGAGCGCGTAGCTCAGACCGACACCGAGTCCGCCGGTGACGCGGGCGAAATAGGATTGGGGTTGGCTGCGCGGTATCGCTTCTTGAATCAGGCTGCGGTAGACCGTGGTTTCTTCGGATATCACTGAGTTCGCCGGCAACGCCTGCCCCAGCGCATGCACCGCCCAGCGCGGGTCGATCGGCGTATCGTTGGCATGTTTCTCGGCGTCTGCTTTTAATTTGCCAAAATAATTTTCGTGCTGCTCGCGCGTGCGCGCCATGCGTTGCTCATAGCTAGCGCGATTTGCCGCGACCTGTTCCGACGCTTTGGCTTTCTTCACCAGCTGTCCAAGGGTAGACGCCGGCGGCGCGACCAAAGCGAGATCGACGTTGTAGCCCCAGTAGGGCAGGCGCGAGTTGGGAAACTCGTCGGCGATGGAAATGACCTTCGCGCTCTTCGGTGTTTTGCTCGCTGGATACCAAGGCGTTACGGCGTCGACCATGAGAATGAGATCTGCCGCATCGACGGCCTTGGGATCGTGATGCAGGTAAAGCGGATGTGACGTTGGAAAATTCATAAACGCCGGTCGGTAGGATTCCATGACGGGGATGGAAAACAGCTCACAGAGCTGAATAAACTGTTCCACCGCGCGCGGGTCGCCGCCGACATGTTCGGTGAGGGCAATGGGATTTTTCGCCGCGGCGATCAGATTCAGCGCCTTGTCGATGCTCGCGTCGTCGACCGCGTGGGCGCGCACGACTTCATTGGCTTTGCCGTGATCAAGATCATTGACTTGTTCCATCATGCATTCGAAGGGAATGCCGATCAGCACCGGCCCGGCCGGCGGCTCCACGGCGATGCGCACGGCGCGCTCGATGGTCGGCCCGAGCAGTTCCGCCGACGAGATGCGATCCGCCCACTTGACGCAACTTCGCAAGAGGTCGGGCGAGCCGCCGAGGTCAGTGAGATCGTGCAGCCACTGGCCGCCGGGATCGGCGACCTTGGTGTTTTCTCCATAGGCGGCGATCTCGCCGGTTAAGATCACCATCGGCGTGCGCTCGTGCAGCGCAGCGCGTAAAGTCATCGCGGCGTTGAGCGGCCCGGCGGTGGCATGAAGCATGACGACTTGCGGCCGATTCGTGACTTTGGTGTAGCCCGCCGCCATGGCGACGGCGACCGCTTCATGCCGGCAGTTGATATACTTCGGATTCTTCGCGCCGCGCGAGGCGGCTTCGGCTAAGGCTTCCCACACCGGCGGCCACTCCGAGCCGGGTGAAGATAAAATATAGTCGATACCGCTCCGTTCGATCGCTTTTAACATCGCTTGTCCGCCGTGCAT